>NZ_JBQKUP010000034.1:0-317500 GCF_052156535.1 Nitrospira sp. T9 | reverse complement strand
AACAGTGTTCCATAGGCGGGCAGAATCACCAGCTCTGGTGGTAACTGAGCATGCCCCAACACGACTGCGGGAATCGCCCCGAACATATAAACAAATGCCTCACTGCTTGGTATTGAGAGGGAGATCTCATACAGGAACACCATACTGCAGAAGACAATTAACGCCACCGTCACCACAGGTGTAATTTCAGTAGGATTATCATCCCGAAGTGGAATCATGGATGCACCATCAAAAAGATACTCTTTAAATAATCAGAATCGAGAGGCGGGAGAAAAATTAGGAAGACCGAAAACGGGGTTAAGAAAATTCTGACAATCCCCATCTAAAGCAATAGAGAACCCGGCAGCATGGGTATGTCCGCCTCCACCATATTTAGCTGCAATTTCAGCCACGGAAATCCCTCCGGCTTTGGACCGAAGGGAAAAATACCGGCGGCCATCTTTTTGATGCCAAATGAGACAAAATGGATGTTTCTCAGAAAGATGCTCCCCTATTTGGCTGGTTAACACGGCTGAATGAACGGCCGGAACCATATGTCCCGCGAACGAGACCATGGTGACTTCGGTTGCCATCTTTTCAACCAATGCCTTTTCGGATCGTAAAATACCTGTTCCCTCAACCTTTAATGTTTCAAATTGAAGGGACTCCCACCGTTCAAATCCAAACGGGTATGACGCCAGCGCCGCACTAATCTCCCGACTACCGGGAAGTTGCCAATGCCACAAATCCTTATCCTGCACATACTGGAGGAGCCAGGGAACCGGTTGCGTGTGGGCCCATTCCCATGCCAAGACCGCGCCACTTCGGTTCATATCGAAATATGCAAAAGGCAAATCCTTCAGAGAATCCTGGGCGGTAATATGATGATCTAAAATATAAAGACTGGCCACTTGATCTGCTAACTCCAATATGGTTTCGCGGTGATAACTAAAATCAACCATCACCACATGTTGGTTTTGCAATCCATCCGGAGGCGGATTCCCATGCTTAACCGCAACATAGCGAGCCTTCGGAAACCGTTTCCAGAGAGCCCACGCTGCGCCAAATCCATCCATACAATCGGCGTGATACAACACCACGTCCGGTGGATTCTGATTGGGCAATTCATCAAATTTTGTCATTGTTTTTGTCATGATCATCTCGCCTTTCGGGCTGAGCTTATCAGCTTTCAATAAATCCGGACAAACCCTCAATGCATTTTCCAAAATTCCTATAAAGCTAATGCTCGGGCATTGAGCCAATCAATGCATTGCCGAAGACGACCTAACTCTTTCCAATTAAAATGTAGCATCAGACGTGGCAGGTGTGAAATGTGGGGTTCATCCCATTCCTCGGGCAACGCCTCAACTTGCTGAAACTGCCCATCGGTCAAGAGGTCCGAAAATTCCTGGTTCAACTGGGACATCTGGGCCTGCGAGAGCTGTTGATGAATACGGATAACCATCGAATCTTTCACAATTCGTAGAGAATGGTACACCCGGAAAAATTGCTGAATTTCCTTCACCGCTTCCTCTGCAGAATACACGACTTTGAAGAGTGCTAAATCGGATCGATTAATAAATCCACGAGACAAGAGTTGCTGATCAAAAAACTCCATCAATTGCTTCCAGTAATCGCCCCCAGGGGATTCGATACACACGACGGGAATCGGGTGCGTTTTCCCCGTTTGAATCAGCGTTAACACCTCAAACGCCTCATCTAACGTCCCAAATCCTCCAGGAAAAAGGGCGACGGCATGGCTTTCCTTTACCAGCAATAATTTTCGCGAAAAAAAATACTTGAGATGTACAAGTTTTTTATCATCCGCAATCATCGCATTCGGGGCTTGCTCAAAAGGCAGCATGATATTCACCCCAAAACTATTGTCCCGACCAGCCCCTTCATTCCCGGCTTGCATAATCCCGGGCCCACCCCCCGTGATCACCATAAAGCCACGTTGACTGAGGAGTTTCCCAAGTTGGGAAGCCAGCGTATAGTTGGGATCATCCCCTGGGGTCCGGGCGGAACCAAAAATACTGACTTTCTTCATCTCGCGATATTGCCGAAATACCCGAAAGGAGTGGCGAAGCTCTTTTAAAGCTCGATGAAGAATTTTGACATCTATGACATCCGTATCCAAATCACGAAGCCCGACGACACTGCCGACCATTTCTTTTAATAGGGCCGTTCGCGCATCCGTATCAGGTCCTGTCCAAAGAGTTTTGATTTCGCGTACAATCTCTTCTTCCAACACAATGGTATTTGTCAAAGGTTTTGTATCAGATGGCGTTTTCAAAGTTGCATTTCTACGTAATGACATCTAATACCCTCCAAATTCATCAACGACAAAAACAAGTTATGTGCCAACTGGACTTTCCCAGAAGCTTCCTGTCAATAGTCGGTCCGCTGTGTCAGGATTAAAGGTGTAAGATTTAGATTCAAAGGAACACCTAGACGTTTTCGGTAAAATAAACCCGAAACTCAAGCACCCGGTTTCATTCCATAACTCATGACTCACTACCCTCAGACCAAATCCACACTATGGCGGGCTCTCCCTCAACCGATTATTGGATTGGCCCCCATGGATGGCGTCACTGATTCGGCTTTCCGCCATATAGTGGCAATTCATGGAAAACCTGATGTGGTCTTTACGGAATTTACCAACGTCCATGACATCTGTTCCGGTAGACTCAAGGCCCTCGATAGCCTGCGATACTCGGAAGCGGAACGTCCCGTCATTGCCCAAATCTATGGGAAGGAACCTGCTTTATTTTACCAAGCGGCCCATGTGGTCTGTGAGTTGGGGTTTGATGGGTTGGATATCAATATGGGGTGCCCCTCGAAAAACGTCGCGTCCTCCGGGAGTGGCGCCGGATTAATTCGCACTCCAAATTTGGCGCTGGAACTGATAGAGATGGCACGAAAAGGCATTCAGGATTGGACCGCCGGCCAGCCCCTAAATCAAATCGGAATGAAGCCCAAAGCAATAGAAGCCATTAGCCAGCTCCAGAACGACCTTCACCACGGCCCAATTCGCAAAGCCATTCCCTTATCCGTCAAAACCCGCATTGGCTTCGACCGGAACATGATCGAAGAATGGAGCGCCTGTCTTATCCAGGGACGCCCAGAGGTCATCTCCATTCACGGCCGCACGCTATCGCAAATGTATCGGGGACAATCCGATTGGGAAGCGATCGCCCTAGCCGCAAACCGAATCCAGCCGCATGGCATTCTTGTCCTAGGCAATGGCGATATTCAGAGTCTGGGAGAATCCGCTGCCCGCATTCGGGAATCTGGCGTTAACGGCGTGTTGATCGGCCGGGGCTCACTCGGCAATCCATGGGTCTTTCAGGGGACTCAACAGATACGAGAAATGTTGCAAACGGGACAATTCTGTATTCCACCGCAGCATGTTCCAAGCCTGGAAGAAACATTCAGGATCATGATCCAACATGCCTCCCTGTTTGAACGAGTCCATGGGCCAGAGCGTTTCATCCGCATGCGCAAACACTTAGGTTGGTATTGTTCGGGCTTTCCCTATGCTGCGGCGATGCGCGCACAACTCGTTCGTACCCATTCCACGACAGATGTGATCAATTTGGTCAACCAGTACCAAGTTCGTGCCCTAGGCAACCAGGACATGGAAACACCGGCCACCATCAGCACCTCCTAAATGCCCGATCCTCACCTCATCCTGGCATCCTCATCGCCTCGTCGAAAAGAACTGCTGACCCTCTTGGGGCTCCGCTTTGAAATCATTTCACCTTCAATCAATGAAGAAGTTCTCGGCCAGGAGTCACCCGCCAATCATGTACGACGTCTTGCCCTTAAAAAAGCCGAATCCGTGGCGAATCACTATCCCGACAGCCTCGTCATCGGCAGCGATACTGTTATTGAATTGGATGGTCAGATTCTTGGCAAACCGGCAAACCTTGAAGATGCCCACCACATGCTGACGAGCTTGCGCGGTCGATGTCATCTCGTCCATACCGGATTGGCCTTGGTAGCAAGGGCTAATGAGCGAAGAGAAATGTACGTTGAAACCGTCAAAGTCTGGATCAAGGACTTTTCAGATACCGACTTGCAGACCTACCTGAAGACTCAGGATAGCCTGGGGAAAGCAGGCGCCTATTCCATTCAGGGAGAAGGCGCGTTTCTGATAAAAAAAATCGAAGGGGATTATCCGACCGTCGTGGGATTACCGCTTGGGAAGCTAGCTCAACTTCTTGAGCAGGTTGGAGTTGATCTGCCAGTAAAGACCGAAGAAATATACCGGACAAAACCGTATGCGAATTGGAAGGATTTCTTATAGCGAGGTTTCGTCCCCGCATAAACTATATTGAGATTCCAGGGGAATAATGTCGGGGAAGCCGCAAACGTTGTTGTGGGTAGAATGTAGAGAAATAAAAAAAGGCGGGACTCGGTGAGTCCCGCCTTTTTCATAAACCCGTTTGCGAATTTGGGCTACATAAACTTCATAAATTTTTCTTTGGCCTCTTCCATCACCTGGGCCGTAATTTCCGACTGACCCCGTTCCTTGACCAGACGTTCGATTTCCCGCCGCGCCATAGGGCGAATAAAGTCGGGAATATTATCCAACCGTTGCTGCGCCTCCGGTGTCCACTTTATCCCTTCCGTGGAGGCGTTCTTGGAATCATCCATCACCTGAAGGGTCACGGTGGTAAAACCATTCTTCCGGGCATAGGTCTCTACGCTGCTTTTGACCATCGGCTGCACAAAAGATGGGAGTTTGGCCAGTTTTTCCTGAGCATCCGGAGTCCAAAGCAATTGTTCCGCGGCCTGAGGGGCTTGAGTTCCTGTGGCACCCGTTGACCCCAAACCCATTTGAGCAACCATGGCCGAAAACGGACATCCTCCGCCTTCCGAAGTGGCCCCCGGTGCACTGGCAGTACCTGGGGCACCCGAGGCCGCAGGATCCGCAGCCGGTTGGCCGCTCTGAATTTTCTCATTTAAATAGGCGGCCATCTGTCCCATGCCTGCCGAAACGTTGTCCTCTAGCCCGCCCCGGGTCATTTCCAAAGGTTTGGATGCTTCGGTTCTCCCCCCCAACTGGACGCCTAAAGAAGAGACCATCTGGGTTTCGCCGGGATTGGTCACCATCGAAAACCGCGATTGGCAGGAGGGGCATTCAAAAAAGACCCCAAGAGAGCCTTCAGCCGGTTTTTCGACTTTTTCAAAAGTCATATAGGTTTCGCATTTGAGACAGACAAATTTCATATCGCTTCCCTTCTAAACGTCGGCTAAGGCCAACGATCGCTTCGAGACGTTACACTTTCCCGTCTAAAACATGTTGATAATCCAACAATGTATGAACTTTTTTGGCAATATCCTGATATTTCGCCGAAGTAGGATTGTCCCCTCCCAGGATCGGTTCCCCCTTATCAAAGGTGCGGGCAAAATTCCGATCAAAGGGAATACGTCCTAAAAGAGGCAAACCCAATGCCTCACACATGGAATCGGTATCCCCCTCAAACAAGGGGCTTTCTTCTCCGCAGGAGGGACACCGGTACTGGCTCATGTTCTCGACCACCCCCAAAATCTCAATACCCAGTTCCTGGGCATAGGCAATGGATTTTTGAACGACATTCGAAGCCACCTCGGATGGCGTTGTCACCACCACCGCCCCCGCTAAATCAGGAATAAGTCCTGCCAAGAGGGGTGGCTTATCGGCTGCCGCCCCAGGGGGCAGGTCGGCCAGCAAATAGTCCAATTCACCCCACACCATGTCGGAGAGAAACTCCCGAATCACATTCATTTCGGTCATGCCCAACCAAACCGGGCTGAGGTCCATGGGACCTTTCCACCGGACCGGGGCGTTTTCTTGTAGGAGAAAATCCATCGACGCAACCTTGATATTTAATGGACCAGTCGGCGGCACCGCCCCTTCCGGAGTATCCAATAAGCCCTTTCCACGCATCCCCAGCATTTGAGGAACACACGGCCCATTAATATCCACATCCAGTAATCCCACCCGTTGACCCATCCGTGCGAAGGCCAACGCCAGGTTCACGGTGGTCATACTTTTCCCCACCCCGCCCTTACCGCTCATCACTACAACCTTGCGGCGAATACCTTTCATACGGGCCATGACCAGTTTGGTCTGGGCAGAAATTTGCTCCACCACCTTGGCATCGTCAGTATAATGGAGTTTATTCAGAATCGTTTTCAGATCATTTTGTTGACTCATTGTCTGCACCTAACTGTGAAAGGCAATAGGTAGAAACCAGAAACCACGGTACCACAGCATTTTTTCCAGCGTCAAACCAATCAAAATACCAACTCCATGAATTCCAGTAGGGCTGAATAGCCCATAGAGAGGCTCATTTCGGTGGGCAACGGAAAATGACCGGGAAGAAAGATCTGTTTGAAAATGGTTTAGGAAAAATCTTGAAGAAGGGTCACGCCAAGAAATCGCAATCGACGGAAATAATCACGGGTGGATTCAGATAATTCCGGGACAATAATTTCCAGATCAGCAAGGCAATCACGTAAGATTTCAATTCGTGGTTCATCAAGATGATGCTCCTCAAAGTAATAGGTCAAACATCCACCAATGACTGTATCTAACGTCATGAGTTGCCCTTCATGACTTCCCAACCCGTCTGGCCAATCGGTAGATTGATGAACCTGCCAGGTTTCGGACAATTTCTCACGGTCAAAATCCGTCATATGCCCTCATTGTCATCGTGCATTTGGCAAAAGTGGATCAGATTGTCCCCGCCATTCCACTCCCCTACAGTCCTTTTCCCCAGCCCAACGCATCTAATAGCAAGACAGAAAGGGCACATAACCCCAGCCCCCAGATGCGATAATCGACCACATCCCGTTCCAAACACCATTTAACGATCCGCAACCGCCAACGATCTGGTCCGGCATACAAGAAAACGCCCTTCGCGACCATACTTAGGCCCACGACCATCCAAAGAGGTTGGTAGGGCAGTCCTCTGGTTCCGAATAACAAAACAAGACCCAATAGGGCTGCAACGCCACCCCATTTTATAAACCCTGGCGCCACAATCAGCGACTGTCGCAGTGTGGCAATCATCCGTTCCGGCGCAACTAACAAAGCCACACCATCGGCCATCCACAACCCGGCAATAAAGAAAAGAAAAATGACCACCATGATTCAACCAAGCAGGAATAAGGCAATTTTCTCTGCCAAAAGATTCTTTGAAATTGCGCTTGAGAGACATTGGCAAGGCGCTATGGCTCACTTACAAATATCGATGGCCGGTTACCTCCCCTGATGCGTCCAATTCATACCATAATGGTGCACCCGTCGGAATATTCAATTCAAGCACACCTTCCTTTGACAAATGCTCTAATTGCATAACCAATGACCGCAAACTATTGCCATGGGCCACGACTAAGACCGTCTTATCTGCCAATAGAGCCGGCCGGATTCGATTTTCATAATAGGGAAGAACTCGTTCGGCAGTATCCTTCAAGCTTTCACCCCCTGGGGGAGGCACATCAAAGCTCCTCCGCCAAATTTTGACCTGGTGGTCGCCATATTTTTGTGCCGTTTCTGTTTTATTAAGCCCCTGCAGTTCTCCATACATCCGCTCATTCAACGCTTTGTTTTCCTCGATGGGAATCGTCGTCTGCCCAATTTCCTCCAGAACCAATCGTAGGGTTTCCTTGGCGCGCACCAAGACTGAGGTGAATGCACAATCAAATCGAAACGCCTTAAGTTTCTTACCCGCATCGCGGGCTTCTTGCTCCCCTTTAGGAGTTAATGGGACATCGATCCAGCCCGTAAAACGGTTTTCCAGATTCCACTGAGATTCACCATGACGAATTAACACCAACTGAGCCATCTAGTTCTCCTCCCTCGTTCCCTTTCGTGGTTGCCTCTTCAACATTGTTAGGTGACCTACTCTTGCTTGCATTGCTTCGCACCGAATCGTACCATGACCAGAAATTTTTTACCTTCTTTCGAAACGATATGGCCTCTGACGAGCATAAATGGGAACAATTCGCACGCTGGTGGACCGCTTTGGCTGGCCGACACGGCGTTGCAGATCGAACAGAACAGTTTTTCCGCCAAGGTCTTGGGCCGCAAAACGCCTTGGACCGAGCAGCTCAGGAAGGCGGTGATCTGGACTATATCCTATTTACACTCATCAGGCATTGGATTCCCGCGGTCCTTCCCCCCGCAGGACAAGAACGAACTGCAAAAAACGATTCCGACTATTGGTTGGAGTCGGAACGTATCCTCAAGGCTGCAGTTGGTCGCCTCAGGGAACTCAAGCCCGTCATTGATATGCTCACGACACCTAGTCCGCTTGATATGCCCACTGACGCCCCTCGATCAGAAGTTGAGGTCGAATTGGCCAACATGTTAGAGGGGATTGCAGAAGTGGTCGGAGAGTATGGAGGCCCCGATTATACCTCAATCATTAAAAACTTTGACCCGATTCCCCTTCGTCAAACACAACCATTTAAACACAACAAAAAACACAGTGCGGAATTGTGGGTGGTCTTTTTATTACGGGAACATTTTCGAAATTTGGGTTTGGGAAAAGATCGAGCTTGGAAGCTCATCGCCCAGCTTGTTGATGCCGCAAATATTTTCCAGTCAGACGATCAGCCCTCCACACCTGAAGCCCTTAAATCCTGGTGGACAAAAAATTGGCCCAGGACCTACACCCTCTTGACGGAAAAGGGCCAACAAGGGGATGCCAAATCTACTGCCTATCAATCTGATTATGAATGGTTTCGAGCGTGGTTCAATTGGCAGACCACCTCAAATGAATCCCAGATTCCTCCATCCACAAAAAATCCCAATTCTCTCTCTTAAAAGAATTTTTGAGAAGGACGTCCTTCCGTTCCACCAAGAGGATCCTGCACTGGAGGCCCTTGAACAATCGCCGCAGCCAATAGACCAAGCATCAACACATGCAGCACCACCCCTAACCAGAGAACGTAGGGTTGCACTCCACCCTCTTCCTGAATCAGGTGAGCACGGCTCGTATCATCAAGACTGGGCATTTCCATAATTCTCTGCACCTTGTCCTTCACATGCCAATAATACAAGTAATTCGCGCTGGCTCCTGCCAAAATTCTCGATACAATTCCCACCATCACATCCCCAGTCATAAAAATGGCGAGTGCCGGGGCAACAGCATATAACAACGCAAATAGATACATTTTGCGATATAAAAACCAAAGAAACGAATCAAACAACGCAGCGGGCCAGTTCCAACTTAGGACAAATCGTGGACCTTGAGGGGTTTCAATATTTTCAAATTTTTCCTTGTAGTACAAAAAAGCAGAGCGCCACACCCACCCGGTCTTGACTGAAAATTGAATGGATTTACTTGGACCGATGAACGTTTCCCATAATTGGGATTGAGTGGGAGGAGTCCTGGTCCCGAGTCTCTCAGGATTGGCCTCCGTTGGAGTCTCTACGGAAGGTGAACCAAGCGCTTGTCCACATTGCAAACAAAAGTTCGCGGTATCGGGATTCTCTTGTGAACAGGAAGGGCAAGGGCGCATAGTGGTCGTTTATAGCATCCCAATTACACCCACACAAGTTCTGTCTGGTATCAGAAGATCACTCGACAGCATCTGAATCCTTCTCACCCATCATGAAGACTTAGCATTGAACATTTCGACGCATTCTCACTTTTTGATCAAGCATGTTATACACCATACGCTTAAGATCACGAAGGGGCATTTCTGGATAATCGAGCTCATGTATGCTCCAGGATAGTCCACAATTGTGGCACTGCGCTGGAACATATGAAATCTGGGCCGGAACCCTCCCCACCAATCGCTTCAGGCACCCCCGACAAAATGGCCCTTGCACCATGAATTGGACTTGATCATCCTCTACATCTTCGTTCGGCACCACTCCCGTTTGAAACCAAATTGAATCGCTAAGCGTAAAACGAAGGCCTTTCCACATGATCGACCTGGGTCGAGGAACGGACCCGTCCATGTCAGAAACTGAATCCTCAAAGGGCTCAAGGCCATCAACAGAAAGTTCTCCTTTATGAAAACATTCTTGAAATTGCTGGAAGTATTCCCCGGCTTTGACTCCTAAAACCTTCCTGAAATGGACCTGCTGCTCCAGAAGATAAAATTTTGCTTGAATGGTCTTCAGCTCTCTAATGTCCACCACTCCTAACCCCGATCGAATACGATCAGAAAGTTCTTTCAGTATCTGGAGAAATGAACCATGTGTTTTCCGTAATACCCATAGTTGATAGCTCAGAAGCACAACGACTATCCATAATAGAATTAAGATCAATTCCATATCACCTCATCACATGTCTAGTTCTCGCAATGTCCATCATTGAAAAATTTTTGATTATCCTTCGATTCGTGTTTTCATGGCCACAGGCCCGTAGTATTTGTATACCATAATTAGGTTTTCTTGATGCTTGAAGGCCCTCATTTTGGACTGGACCATTTGCGTCATTTTCGCTAAGGTTTCATCATGCCCTATAGACCATTGTTCCCTTTTAACGCATTTTTTATTTTCTGTTGTCTTTTCGTGGCATTTCTCCATGGCAGCGACTGAAGATAGTCACTTAAAGCCTCCTCTCAACGAAGTTGAAGAGGACCGGGCACTTCTTCTCCACACACATAGGAACTGGAGACGCTCCCTGCAAGCTGGAATCAGGGAAAATGGACAAACTGAAGATGCCCAGTCTACCCACACCACTCCATCAAGTTCTCAAGATTTTTTTCAAATTGACCTCCGGGAGGCCGATTTCCGCCACCAGGATCTTCGGAATGCCAATTTTCAAGAAGCCTACCTTCCCGGGGCGAATTTTGAGGGAGCGAACCTGCGTGGCGCAAATTTTCAAGGCGCGAATCTGCGAAGTGTCCGTTTCAGAGGTGCCCAGTTAGCCTGGGCGAATTTTTCACAAGCCGATCTTATATGGGCGGATTTCCAACAAGCGGAACTTCAAGGAACCGATTTCCAAAATGCGACGCTTCGCGGCGCCACCTTCGTTCGTGCACAAATTCAGGGGGGGATTTTTTTTTCCTCGGACTGCTCTTGGGCTGATTTTCAGGACACTGACCTGCATGGGAGCGATTTTCAGCAGGCCAATCTCAATGGAACAACCTTCCTCAATGCCCAGACAACCGGTGCTAATTTCCAAAATAGTCTTGGTTTTTACCATTCTCCAATGACGGACTCTTCACCCCCCTCAGGGGATCCTCTTTTCCCTTAAGAGGCTTTCAAAATATTGTTCCATTCGCAAATCAGTCGCCTACTTGGTTCGACATCCCACGTTTACGAAAAGTATCAGTCCTCCTAATCTAAGGCTGGACCGGATGGTTGAAAAAAATTACGCAAGACCACATTCCGTTGGGGTTCACGCAATTTGGCCAATGCCCGTTCCTCAATTTGTCGAATGCGTTCTCGGGTCACAGAGAATTCAAGACCGATCTCTTCAAGAGTAGCATCTTCAAGCTCTCCAATACCAAAGCGTCGCCGAATAATATGTGCCTCCCGAGGCGTTAAAGTCCTTAACAAGGAAGTCACTTTTTCCTGGAGATCCACCCGTTCCGCTGAATAACATGGAGAAACGGCTGTAGGATCTTGCAAGAGATCAGAGAGCGGCGAACCATCTTCATCGCCCATGGGAGTTTCGAGCGACAGAGTCCCTTTTGTCGCTTCCAACATCGTGGACAATTTATCCAATGGGATATCCACCGCGCCGCTGAGCTCCTCCAATTTCGGTTCACGCCCCAATTGCACCGCTAAACGGTCCAGCGTTCGTCGCACTCGAGTCAGCACATCACACACGTGCACCGGTATCCGCACGGTTCTGGATTGATCGGCCAATGCCCTCGTTACCGCCTGCCGAATCCACCACGTCGCATAGGTGCTGAACTTATAGCCTCGTTGATACTCAAAACGGTCCACTGCACGCATCAGGCCGATATTGCCTTCCTGTATGAGGTCCAGTAAATCGAGGCCTCGATTCACATAACGCTTGGCAACACTAACCACCAGGCGTAAGTTTGCCTCCAACATCGCCTCCTTGGCGAAATGCAGGCGAATTTTAGCTTGATCCAATTGCCGAACCCGTGCGAGAAATTCTGAAAAGCACAGGCGCAAAACTTCTTGCTCCAAATATACGAGGTGTTCTCCAGCTTCCAGGGTGGAGCGATGTGAACCTGAGGTTACCTCAACCCCAGGGGTTGTGGCGGGTAGAGAATTGCGACCCACCTCACGTGTTCGCTCATCTCCATTAAAAATATCTTGAGGGGATATTCCTAATCGTTTCAATACTTCAGTGAGTTGGCGTTCGGTTGCCCGTATGCGGCTTTCCACCTGTTTGGTAAATGCAGGATGCCAATTCACTCCTTCAAGACTTTGCCATAATTTTTTTCGGGCTTGCATCGAGGCCGAAGTGCCTTGCTTGCATGCGGATGTATTTTCCTTGGCCATCATGAATTGAACACAATGACAAAGTTGGCTCAGTTGCTGAATTACCCGTTGACGAAATTCTTCATCCTCCTGCTGTTCGGTTTGAATATCCAATTTGTCAGGTTCTTCCTCCGGTTCAGTCTCCACATCACCTTCTTTTTCCTTTTGAACAATATGTTTTGCCAGGATTTCGCCATTCAACAACCGCATACGTTGTTCTTGTAGATAGTCCAAGGTCATAGGGAGTGAGTATAGAATCTCCAACATACTTCGCCGGGCTTCCTCAATTTTCTTGCACAAACGCACTTCGCCCTCCCGGTCAAGTAATGACACTTGCCCTATTTCCTTTAGGTATAGGGGAAGTTGCTTGTCACTCATTCCTGACGAACGGTCCACTTCAGAAGAGCCGCCGCCGGACAAGACAGGATGACGGTCCTGTTTTTTCACTCGTTTAATGGAACCATTCCAGGAAGGTTTCTGCTCCGATACCGATGGGCTCATAGCTGATCTCCCTTCAATTGAACGTTCTCAGATCATCTGACCATGTGGTTAAGAGGCATTGGTACCCCGTGAACCTTATTGGTCACCTGCGATGAATCAGCAAAGGGAGTGCCACTGGAAAAGCTTTGTCGCATGCTGCACATTGATTATCGTTAATGCTGACTCCTTTCCAATAATGAGGAACATAATCCCTTTAAGATGAAAAAACGTCGAGCCGGCTTACGACCTCTGAGGGACATCAAGACAAAGAATGGTCAGTATCTACGTTTTTCTCGTTTTTTCCTGTAATGTTTTGTCAAGGAAGCTGACAAAACCTTCAGCAGCCTTCTCCAAGCCTTTACCAAAAAGTCGAAAAAGGTCTGAAATTTTTCACCATTCACAGGTCTTCAAAGAAGTGGGGACGAGGAAAGAGATTCTTGGCTTGGGTATGGGATTTTGTTACAGTCCGCGCGGTTTATCTGTGAAATAGTTGAAGTTATTCCACATGACTGAAACGATCTGCGTTCCAACAATCGGATTGAAGTGGACCGGCCCGATATAAATCTTAAAAGAAAAGCCTTTGGCATGAGAGGAGAAACGATGCGATTGTCCATCTGGGTAATTCTATGCCTCGCGGTAGGACTGGGTGGATGTGCGGGAAAGTCCAAATCCACGAAGACCCAGGATGGAATGGAAACCGGACCCGACATTCAAATCGCTGAATTTGAGGACGGACTCAACGCTGAAGGCGAAGCAAATGAAAATGAATTCTTTGATCCTTTTGACGAGTCTGGTGATTCGCAGAATAAGGACTATGATCCGTTTGAACCTGTCAATTCTGCCGTTTTTGAATTTAATTACCGGCTGGACAAATACGTGGTGAAGCCGGCTGCCAAAGTTTACGATTTTTTCATTCCTCCCGATGTCCAGCAAAGCTTCTCAAACGTGTTTCAAAATATTCGATTTGTCCCGAGATTATTGAACAACATTTTTCAAGCAAAGTTTCAGGGAGCTGGCATTGAGCTGAGCCGATTCCTTATCAATTCCACCCTTGGGGTCGGAGGATTGTTTGACCCGGCGGGAATTATGTTCGAGTTAGAAACTCCGCAAGAGGATCTTGGGCAAACCTTAGGAACCTATGGTGTCCCGCCTGGACCGTTCCTCATGATTCCTCTCCTGGGCCCCTTCACCTTACGAGATGGCATTGGATTCATCGGCGATTCCTTCCTTGACCCTTTTAACTGGCTAGTCCTGCCCTTTATTGAAATCGCTGACGCTCCGCGGTTGGTCCAACACGATATGACCGTCACCTTTTCGCGGCTTGGAATGGTTGCCGGCGAAACGGTGAATCTCCGTGCCCTCACGCTGGAAAAATTTCAAGGCGTTGAGGAAGGCACGCTCGATTTGTATGGTGCCGTCCGGAATGGGTATCTCCAGCAACGGCTGAAGGCCATTCAGGAATAGTCATCTAGCCCATCATCTTGGTCCTCGCAGCAACCACCACTCTAAGATTTTAGAGACACATGAATTTTCTTTTCCTCCGCTGACTTCTATCCATAGCACCGAAAACTTTCCTCTCGCAGACAGGAGAGAAAAAAACGGGTATCATACCCAAAGAAGAAACAGTTTCTTCGCGATAAAACTTTTCATTATGCACAACCAGCAGAAGTCCCAACTACCGACCTCCAGTCATCCCCCAACGGGTCGACTTTTGTTGACCACCGCAGCATTTGTCGTTGTTGTGGCTGGGATGCGGACAGCAGAACCAATCCTGGTCCCTCTTATTGTCTCAATATTTCTTGCCATTATTAGTGCATCACCTGTTTTTTGGCTTCGACAAAAAGGCATACCTTTGCCATTGGCGGTGTTCGGTGTCGTCCTAGGAGTTCTCAGCGTCGGGGTTGGGTTTATACTGATTATTGGAACCTCCCTGGATGACTTCTCCGAAGCCATTCCACGCTACCAAGCTCGATTGACTCAGGAAATCGAGCCCATGATCCATTGGATTCAGGAGTTGGGTTTCCAACTTGATAAAGGCATATTACTGAAATCCATCGATCCCGGTGCTTCAATGAAGCTCGTAGCCAAAATGTTGTCCGGGTTGGGAAATGTGCTCACAAACTCTTTTTTAATTTTCCTCACCGTCATTTTCATTTTGTTTGAGGCGTCCAGCTTCCAACAGAAAGTAAGGACCGCCTTCGGAGATCCAAAAGGCACTTTCTCCCAGGCTCAAAAAATAACGGACGCCGTCAACAATTATTTAGCTATCAAAACCGTTGTCAGCCTTGGAACGGGTGTGATTGTTGCGTTGTGGGTGTGGGCCTTAGGAATTGATTTTCCCCTTATCTGGGGCCTTCTGGCTTTTTTGCTGAACTTTATTCCAAACCTCGGGTCTATCATTGCAGCAGTCCCGCCAATGCTATTGGGATACATTCAATTCGGCATTGGACACCTGTTGCTGGTAGCCGCAGGGTATGTAGCCGTCAACTTGATCTTCGGTAATGTAGTGGAACCTAAACTTATGGGGAGGAAGCTTAACCTTTCCACTCTTGTTGTCTTTCTCTCCTTAGTGTTTTGGGGGTGGGTGTGGGGACCGGTTGGAATGTTGCTTTCTGTTCCCATGACCATGGTGGTGAAAATTGCATTGGAAAGCAGCCCCTCGACCCGTTGGATCAGCATCTTGTTAGATTCTGAGGCCTCCGCTGCCCAATCCGTAAACAATAATTCTCAGGAGCCTCAACCGGATGCTTCTTCTTCCGAGTCAAAACATGCCGGTTCGGTTTCCCTCCATACCTGAACCATACAAGCTAAGGAAGCGCTGCGTCCCCCGTTTTCCCTGGGTTGACCTCACGCCATGCAATTAGTCATTTATCACACAACAAAACACATCACCTTCTACACAGACACAACAGTCAGATCTATCATGGTTGTACGTCAATCCTGGCAGGCTGTTTGCCTAGTGACCCCATCCTGAAAATATCACAGATTCAGATGCCAAAATGGCTACAGTTATGAATTCGAAACAGGTATCAAAAATTCTGTTAATCCAGGCCCTGGAACAATCAGACCCACAAGGACGATACATCTCCCACTCCACCAGACAGCGAGCCAGCCAACACGCAAAAAAAAGCTCGCCCCACGAACTACCCTCATCAGCAGAGAGCTCTATCCAATTTTTCACCAATCGAGCGGAATCTCTCTGGAATTCTCTCTCCACTTCTTACCCCATGATCACGGAATCGTTTCGAGGCGCTCAGGCTACAATTCCATATACCATCGTGGCGATACCGGCCTTTGCTGTCGGCCTGTTTATCAATGGGCTCGGAACGACTCAACGAGTCAATCTCTTAAACTTTCCACTCTTGATTCTGCTTTTGTGGAATATGGGAACTTATGCGGGTACCATTCTGTCGCCGCTTGTGAGAAAAGATCTAACCGGGCCACTTCTCCGTCACCTGGCCAAAGGATTTGCCACCGTGGCGGAATGGTTGGGGAAAGGACCATGGCCAAAAATTGCTTTAACTGGAGGTGCGGAAAGAGAATGGATTCTTCAATCTTCCGAACGATTTATGAACCTGTGGTGGAGACACTGGCATCCCGTCATTATCAGTCGCGTTCATCATCTGCTGCATATTGGATCAGCCTGTCTGGCGCTAGGGATCATCCTCAGTATGTACGTCCGTGGACTAGTTCTAGATTATCAAGCCACGTGGGAAAGCACCTTCTTATCAGCAGCACAGGTGCATACGGTCTTATACGGACTTTTGGGACCAGCAGCCTGGCTCCTGGGTTTTCCCTTTCCATCAGCTGAAGACATCGCTCGTCTTCAAGCTCCCGGCCAAGGCTCTGCTGCTCAGTGGATTCACATGTGGGCACTGACGGCCTTTGTGAGTATCGTCATACCTCGGGTAACCCTGGCCTGGCTATCCGCACGATTCGCACACAAAGCCGCGAAATCCTTCACGCTCCCTCTCGATGAGCCGTATTATCTGCAGTTGCTGAGTACTGAACGCGGACAAGGCATCCAAATTGACATTGTGCCCTATAGCTATCAACCCTCTCCGGCCGCTTTAGATTGCTTGGGACAATGCCTCCTGGATCTCATTGGCAATCAAGCGACCTTGCATTGGAGAGACCCACTTCCTTATGGACAGACATGCGTTACCTGGTTGAAGGCAACCGCCTCACCTCAAACGGTAGTTCTTCTCTGTAATTTGGCGCAAACCCCTGAAGCGGAGGTGCACGGCGAACTCTTTCACATGGTTCAAGCCTCAATTGAATCCTCTAATGGACAACATCACTTACTCCTTGTTCTGGACCAGGAGCCCTATCGGCACCTTGCTGATCAGACACAAATGAGAGAACGTCAACAAACCTGGCAACGACTCGCCAACGACTACCATCTTCAAATCGTGGCCTTCGATGCCAAAGATACATCCTTCGACCAGCTTCTGGAGAAGGCCCAAGCTGCTTTGTGGCCTCCCAAAAGGTGAGATGACATGATAACACTTTCTTCTATCACGCTTTCACTCATTTCCCATACCAATATCGGGAAGACCACCTTGGCCCGCACTCTATTGCGTCGCGACGTCGGACAGGTGCTCGATCAGGCCCATGTCACCCTTCAAAATGAACAATTTGTATTGCTGGAGACTTCTGATGGCTCCCGACTCAACTTGTGGGACACCCCAGGCTTTGGTAATAGCCACAAGCTTTTGGATCGCCTTCAAGGACTCAGCAACCCGATTGGGTGGATGGTGTCTCAAGTCTGGGACCGTATAGCAGACAAACCGTTTTGGTGCAGTCAGCAAGCGATCCGTAATGTCAGGGATGAAGCCGACGTGGTGTTATACCTCGTCAATGCGACAGAAGACCCATCCATGGCGGGCTATCTTCAACCTGAACTCGATCTCCTCACTTGGCTGAATAAACCCGTCATCGTGTTAGTGAATCAAACCGGTCTAATTGATCCACAACAACAGCGACAATTGGAATCCCTTTGGAAACAACACTGGGTTAATCAACGCGTCATTAAAGACGTGATGAGCTTGGACGCATTTACGCGTTGCTGGGTTCAGGAAGGTGTGCTATGGGATCACGTCACTCAAGTCCTGCCATCGGAAAAACACCCCACAATGGAAACATTAGGAAAGGCCTGGTATGCCACCCACCGGCAGATCTTTGATACATCCATGACCCATCTCACTCAACTCTTGATCGAGACCGCCTTGGATGGAGAATGCCTTCCCCAAGAACCGACGGGGTTCTCAAAAAAGCCGCAAATCAAAAATGCGATTCAGGCACTGGACCAACGTTTAGCACAACGCATCTCAGGCGTCACCGCAGATCTTATTGAGGTACATGGGTTAACCGGCGATGCCGCGCACACACTCAAATCAAGGATTGAAGATGTGACCGTGCCAGGTGAAAAAAAACCGTGGGAGGAAGAAACGTTCTGGGGAGCACTGGCCAGTGGCGCGGCAGCCGGATTGGCTTCGGACTTAGCCACCGGAGGACTCTCTCATGGCGCGTTTACCATTGGAGGAGCGATCCTTGGAGCATTCGCCGAACGGACCTATGCCAAAAGTCAGGAAACAGGCAATTCCAATCGGATTTCCTGGGTCCCTGCCTTTCTTGACCGGCAAACACGGGATGCCTTGTTACGCTATTTAGCGGTGACCCATTGCGGGAGAGGACGGGGAGATTACACGGACCCAAGAGAGTTTCCCGTTTTTTGGCAACGCGCCGCCGAAAATGTTCTTGAACAACAAAAAGACGTTCTACACCAAGTGTGGAAACTGGCTCGATCGCCGCAACCCACCATCGCAACGACGGATCATCTCCAGGCCAAACTCGTTCTTCTACTCTCAAGGATGAGTCAGGAAATTTTAGGCCAATTTTATCCCGAAGCCAAAGGCTGGTTAGAAAAATCTCCGGGCTAGCATCTTCCGTGTATCCGGTCCCCCCCTTTACAAAATTATCGAGTCCATAAAGGGGAGAAAAAATGTTATGGCTTTTTCTGAAGATTCTGAGCAAGGCTCTCTTTTTGAATGAGTTCGAGACGATTATGAAGAAATTTGGGATCCCCTGACAGTCCAGGATCAATTAACGCCCTACCATTTGTCTCGGAATTACGGTATTCATGAAACTCAACCGTCTCATTTCACAAATACCCAGACTACCGCTTCAAATTTGGCTTAAAATTTTGACGCTGCCTGCTGTTGGACGCCACAGTGGTAGGTTCGGTTGCATGCACAAACATGGCCATTCGGCGGGGGCTCAAGTAGGCCAGGGCAGGCAGGGGTATATCCTTCACATGGAGGGCCTGCTTGATTTCCAACTCAGGCTCTTGTGACAAATTGACCAACATCCCATCGTTTCGGCAGATCCAGGGCGCATATAACAACACCGTCGGTCTGGTGGGATGATGAATATTGATCCGTGCCACGACCCCGAGAAATCCATCCGATAATTCCACCAGGCTCCCCGGTGGATAGACCCCAATGGCCTGCACTAGGGCTTGCACCACCTCCGGACAGAATCTGGACGATTCTCCCTTCATAACCACGTGGCGAAAGAGTCGGGACAACGCGGCATGAGGGGTGAGACTCGTTTGTAGGTCAGGAGCATTGCAAAGTTCATCATAATGGTCCGCAACCATAACGATTTTTGTCGACAATGAAAGGCCGTCCGCTCTCATACCATTCGGAAACCCCGAACCATCCAGTCGTTCATGATGCCGTTCAATCATTTCCAATACGGCTGGACTGGTATCCGGGAAGGAGGCCATCAGGTGTCGCCCTACCTCCGGATGTCGTAGCCTCAACTCCGGATCCGATTGGACTTTCATACCAACCGCACTAAATCGGACATTCATGGGTAACGCGCGATAACCCACATCGTGAAACAACGCTCCACGCCCAAGCTCAAGTAATCCCTCGACTTCCAAACCCAACTGACGACCGATGAGGAGGGAGAGGGTGCATACGTTGAGGGCATGTTCAGACAGGCCCCACGTGGCCCCGTTACTGCCGACCACATCGATTAACGACATCGCCGTTTTGGGATGTTGTATGGCAGTGACAATACCCATGATCATTGCATCCGCGGTTTTCCGTCCGGACTGCCTGCGATCACTCAGTTGCCGGAACAATTCATTCCCCTGTCCCAGGGTTTTTTGATATGCCCCTTCAATCTTACGCAGGTGATTCTGAAATTCATGGTAATCCTGTCGCCGGTCCAGGATTGAGGATAGGGAAGATTCTTTTATCAGTGGTTCGTCGTCTTCCGGGTCATCGAATGTTGAATCGGAAATGGCCTCCGTGTCTTCCTCCCTACTGACGCTCTCCTCATGATCCAGGGGACGCCGGTTTTCATCCGGAACATCCTCAACATCGAAAGAAACCGACCGTTCGGGATCCTGGAGAATGACGACATTTTTGAGGGCTTGAATGGTCGTCAGATCATCAGAGGATTTAATTTGAAAGGTATTCGTGGGAAAAGGATGGCTGAACCAGGACCCTTCGAGTTTGACAAACGTCCCGACCCGAAGATCCCGGATATCTTCAACTTTAAAGAACGGCATAGAACAATCTCTTTTTCAGCTATACATCAAAACATCGATTCGGGGAATGACTACAATTATGGGACTAAGCAGAAAGCTCCAGGCTTTTTCGGAATATTTTCCTTATTGGTTAAGTCTTGACACCTGCCGACAGTGAATAATCCCTTTTTCCTTTCATGCCGAGCGAGCCTCACCACCCCAATCTGCCCCTTTTTTAGGCGTGGTTCCCGCTACCCAAGTCTTGCCTTGGAACCATGTCCCCTTTCGGGTAGACTTGGTTTCGAATCGTTTTTGACAGCCCTCTCAGGAGACACAAACGATGCAGGCTTCTCCCATCGCTCCCACCAATCTTCCAGATACTATTCCCGAGGCCTTTTTTGCACTCACGGCCATCGCCCCCGATCATGTGGTCATGCAAATAAAAGAAGGGGAGAGGTATCGACAACACACGTATGGGGAAGTGTCACGGCTCATTCGGGGATTGGCGGGCAGTCTTCATGAACACGGACTTGGTCCGGGCCACCGTGTCGCACTCGTGGCTGAAAATCGTCCGGAATGGGTGATTGCTCATCTCAGCATCCTCACCGTCGGCGCCACAGCCGTTCCACTGGATATTCAAATGCCACAGGAGCAACTGCTGTCCTTCCTCACCACTTCCAATAGTCGGCTCGTCTTCGTCAGCTCAAAAACCGTGGCCTTAATACAAGGCCTTCCCACCACGATCACCGTCGTGAACATGGATCCCGCTACCACATCTCCCCACCTGTCCATGAAAGATCTCATATCACAAGGACAGCAAAAACCGTCCGTCGATAGGGGAGTGAATCCGGACGATGTGGCTTCGTTACTCTATACCTCTGGCACCACCAAAAAACCCAAAGGCGTGCTACTCACGCACCGCAACTTTATGGCCAACGCCAAAGACATTATGGGGAAAGATTTAGCGGGACCCGAAGACAATTTTTTAGTTATGCTCCCTCTGCACCATGCCTATCCCTTTATGATTGCCTACCTTGTTCCCATTCTCCTGGGCGCCAGAATGACCTTCTTAACTTCACTCAAGGGACCGGATCTGGTGCAATGTCTTCAGGAGACCGGGATCACAATCGTCGTGGGTGTCCCTCAAATTTTTGCCATGATTCGTCGGTCAATATTTGAAGAACTCGCCCGGCGTCCCGCATTCGTCCGTCCGCTCATCACGCTTCTACTCAGCCTGTCGGATTTTGTGAGAACCCATACCCGCTGGAACCCGGGACGCCGTATCTTTACCCCTGTTCACCGCCGATTTGGTTCCTCGCTTCGGCTTCTGTGCTGCGGCGGAGCCAAACTCGATCCACAAATCTCGAAAGACTTAGGGAGCCTTGGATTTACCATTCGAGAAGGGTACGGGCTCACTGAAACGGCGCCCGTGATTGCCTTCAGTTCCTTGTCTCGACTGAAACCGGGTTCCGTCGGTCCACCACTCGCCAGCGTCGAGGTGCGAATCGATCGGCCAAACGAAGAAGGAATAGGAGAAGTGGTGGTACGTGGGCCCAATGTGATGAAGGGCTATGACCAAGCACCGGCAGAAACGGCAGAGGCGATTCGTGATGGCTGGTTTTTCACCGGAGATCTGGGCTATCTGGACTCAGACGGATACCTGTTTCTCACCGGACGCATCAAGGAACTGATCGTCACACCTGGAGGAAAAAACATTCTTCCCGAAGAATTGGAAGAGGCGTACCAACAGAATCCGGCAATCGCCGAACTCTGTGTCCTTGGACTCCCCCGGGCTGGTGAGGAGGGCGAACATCTTCATGCCGTGGTTGTCCCAAATTTTGATTATTTACGAGAACACAAAATTCATGATTCCGCCACTTATATCAAAGATGCGCTGAATAGTGTCGCCGCAACCCTTCCCTCCTACAAACGGATCAGTGGTGTGAACTTCATCAAAGATCCCCTCCCACGTACGCGCTTAGGGAAAATTCAGCGACATCTTGTTCGGGCGATGACGCAATCTAAGGAGACTGCCGTTGAACCCGCACCGGAGCAGGAACCTGAGACCGACCAGGAGATTCGCCAAACAACCATTGGCCAAGCGGTTATCCAAACGCTTATCGGGCTGATTTCCGCCGACCGCGCCCTACGGTTGGACGATCACCTGGACCTGGACTTGGGATTCGACTCATTGAAACGCGTCGAATTTCAAGCAGCCCTCGAAAGCCGGTTGGGACCGGTCCCGGAAACGTTTATGGGAGAAGTCGTTACGGTGCGTGACGTCATTACCAAGCTCATGACCCTCAAGCAAATTCCCGCTGATGACACAGAAACCTCCTCCTCCTGGCATCAAATCTTCGGAACCCCACTCCCTCCAGCCCTGACAAAGACCGTCCTCGCGCCGCTTTCCAGAGGAAATAAAATCATTGGACAGATAGGCATGGCTATTGTCGGAAGCCTCTCCCGTATAACCTTCCCATTGACCGTCAAAGGCATCACACATCTGCCCAAGGAGGGACCTTTTATCCTGGCGGCCAACCATCTGAGTTTTGTTGATCCCTTTATTATTTTGGCGACCGTTCCACCATCCACCTTTTCACAACTTTACACTCTTGGCTGGGAACCGTTTTTTCGATCACCTTTTCGTCGATGGGTAGCGCGTGTGGGTCATGTGATTCCCGTGGGGCCGGAGACGCCCCTGGTCAATGTTCTCAAGGCCTCAGTCGCCCTTCTCCGGAACGGGAAAAGCCTCTTGATTTTTCCCGAAGGGGAACGGAGCCTTGACGGGCAGCTCCTTCCATTCAAGAAAGGTCTCGGGGTTCTTGCCTGTGAATTACACATCCCCATTATCCCGGTCAAAATCGAAGGAAGTTTTCAGGTCTGGCCTCCCGATGCCAAGACACCTCAACGTCATCCCATTTCCCTCACTTTTGGGGAAGGGCAAACCTTCACCCCATCCATGGTTGAAACATGGACAACCAAAGGGGAAGACCCTCACCTTCTCGCCACAAGACAAATCCGTGACGCGGTGGCATCACTTTAACCTTTAATAATAGGGGGGAATCTTTTAACCTTTTCGTGCCCGAACATGACATCTGTCCCCAAACCTCCGGCAAGAGAAAAGCATACAACGCATGGGCCAGAGTTTTAAATGGCAGTAACTGTCCTTAACCCAAAAAAGGAAAGAGGGATGCTCGACATTCTTCCTCTTTCACATATCATATACGACCGACCAGGGAGAGCGCGGGTTTTGTAGACACAAAAGAAACAAGGTTTTACTTGAGAAGCGAAGGAAGCTCGAAATAACCTCCATCCAGAGCAGACGGCTTTTTACCTGAAAGAGGCTTGGCCAAGAGCCCATGCAACCGGGAAATGGGTAGATGCCAGTCCGCCTTTAAATCCGCAGATTCTTGATAGAGCAGGCGAGCCTTCTGTAGCTCCCCCTTCCGTTCTTCAAACAGGCCGAGATGATATGCAACCCGCCATCGAGGAGCCCCGAGTTGTTCGGCCACCGCCAATTGAGTCCTGGCTTCTTCAAGTCGCCCTGAAAGAAACAGGGTGGCCGCATACACCTCCCGGAGCTGAGCATGGTCAGGAGACAGCTCCATGCGCTGTTTCAGGAAGGTAAGGGCGAACGGGAGATTCCCTTCTTCCAGAGCAATCCGTGCCCGCAACACCGCCGCATCCGGGTGCACTTTGACCAAATTCAAAATGGATGAGAGCCGTTCCGAGGCTTTCGCAAAATCCTTGTCCTCATAGGCCAGAACAGCCGTCGTCATCAAAGAAGGAATGTGGTTGGGACACACAAACGCAATTCTTTCGATTTCACGGTGTAGCGCACGGCAACGATCCATTCCCCGGGCATCGCGGTCGCATCCGCCAGGAGTCGATCGGGCTTCCTCCAGCAAATCCCACGCTTCGGCCAGTTGAAGATCGGGCACCGCGCAGGCCGTTTCGTATTGATTTCGAAGATAAGGGGCATCGGCGCAAGCCGAACAGACAAGCAGACCAACTATCAACCCATAGGCAGACCACATCTTCACGTCGACTCCTCTTCCGTGTAGGGCCTCACAGGCCAGACCATCACCGAATCCCTCCCGTTATCCCGCTCACAAGGTTCACCAGTTGATGTAACGAGGGACCAAGCGTGGACACAAATATTCCCGGGAGAAAGCAGAGAATGAGCGGAACCACCATTTTGACGGGAAGGGCTTGCGCAAGCATTAAGGCCTGCTCTCGGCGACGGTTACGGAGATCGTCGGCCTGACGGCGAAGCGTCGTGGCAATACTTGCCCCCACCTGTTCGCTTTGAATCAGTGCGGAAATCAGGAACGAGACGGAAGTCACTTCCAAACGGGAGGCCAGCCGTCGAAGACCCTGCAATCTGGACACACCCAGTTGCAGCTCTCGATGGTAAGTACGAAACTCCTGCGACAAAGGCCTGGTGCGAAACTGTGCCCCGAGAATTCTATCCAAGGCCGCATCAAAACTCAGCCCCCCTTCTGTCAGGGTGGCCAACAATTCCAGCATCAATGGAAGATCATGATCGACATCCATGACTCGTTGGCGACGGGACGCACGAACCATCAGCAATGGAATGCTGGCTAACAGGGAAAGCACAATCCAGGGGCCCGCATAGGCCACGGAAACAAAAGCCTCCCCGATTCCTCCGGGAATACCCTGCAGTGGTACCACCATCACATCGACCACGCCAGACCGGTTCATAACATACGCACTCGCAATTCCAAGGGCGAGCGCTCCTCCGGTAAGTCCCATAAAAACCACGGGCGCCAATCGTCCGCGGAACCCCGCCAAAAACAACCACCGGCGCAGCCACCAATCGGAGCGTCCCCGTCCGAGATCCAGAACAGAACGTTCCGACCCCAGAGTGTCCCGCACCCGCTCAGCACTCCGGTGACGACGTGCCCAAGCAACCATCCCGAACAAGAGCAGAAGGAGCGCAACAAACATTCCCGCCCAGGGCGTCAGCATGACTGATGCCACAATCGCGACAATAATCAGGCCGAAATACCACATACGATCCATGACGAGCTCACCTAAAATTTGACCTGACTGATCCGGTTAATCCACACGATGCCCAACGCTTGCAATCCGATAGCGGCTCCCGCCAGCAAGGATCCAATATCACTATTGAAAAAATTCTCAAGCGGGCGGGGATTCGCCCTCCACATGATGAACGTCAACACATAGGATATGACCAATACCCCGATCACCGAGGCTTTAGCCTCTACGGCTTGCGTCCGAATACGCCGGGAGAGTTCAATCCGGTCCCGAATTGTCCTTCCCACAACGGACAAGGTGGGGGCCAGACTCCCTCCCGTCCACCACTGGGCCGAGAGCGTCAGCGAAAACAGTTGAAAGGTTTCTAACGGGACCCGCTCTCCTAATTCTCGAACTGCGGATGCGGGGTTTTCTCCCAGACGGATTTTCCGCACAAGGTTATCCAAATATGGCCGTAGAGGCGCGGCAGACTCCTGTCGGGCGGTATCCAGCGCCTTGGGGAGGGATAATCCCGCCTGCAAGGCTCCCACCATCAGATCGATCGAATCGGCCAATTGGGTTTCAATGCGGCTCAAGCGCTTGCCGGCAATAATAGACTCCAATAAAAATCCTAGCACGCCAACCATCAGCCCTGCGGCTCCGGCAAACGGGAGAGAGAACTCCACGAAATAAAATAGGCCAACACTCGCCCCCACCCCTAGACACGCGGGTATGATCCGATAGCGGGGAGGGAATACGTGCCGGACCGACCGGCCGGTCTGCGGGGATTCCCGCCCTGCCCCATCCTGCGCAAGCCTGGCCTGAGTGGCCATTCGAAAAGAGAAGTTTCTCCACCACCAGACGCACAGCCCGACAATCAGACCAATCGCCATCAACCCCGCAAGTTCACGAAAACCCATGGAGATCTCTTCCTCCGGTAAACAGGGACAAGGGAATGTCGATATGCTGCTCACGCAATTCTTCAACCACTCTTGGAACGATACCGGTCGGCACAAATTCTCCGGCCACACGCTTTCCCCGAAACCCTCGCCGCCGGAATTGAAAGATGTCCTGCATGAGAGGGGTCAGGCCTTCCATGCCGGTCATTTCCGCAATCGTTTCGATCCGGCGCACGCCGTCTTCATACCGCCGGACCTGAATAATAAGATGAAGGGCAGAAACCATTTGCTCTCGAATGGCACGGGAAGGCAATTCCGTGCCCGCAAAAAGCACCATAGTTTCCAACCGCGACAACGCATCACGAGGAGAATTGGCGTGGACCGTGCTCATGCTGCCTTCATGACCGGTATTCATAGCTTGCAACATATCCAGGGATTCCGGCCCACGAACCTCCCCGACGATGATCCGGTCCGGCCGCATCCGTAAGGCATTCACCACCAGATCCCTGGCCATAATCCGCCCTTTGCCCTCGATATTCGGCTGTCGGGTTTCCATCCGGACCACATGTTCCTGATCCAGGTGCAATTCCGCGGTATCTTCAATCGTAATGATGCGCTCGTGAAAGGGAATGGACTCCGACAACGCCCCCAACAAGGTGGATTTCCCGGCCCCCGTTCCACCCGAAATCAGAAGATTTTTTTTGCCACGAACGACCAGTTCCAGAAACGTCGCCATATCCGGCGACAGCGTTCCCAGCCCCAGGAGATCATTTCGCCGTAGCCGACGGACGCCAAACCGCCGAATGGAGAGGGTCGGCCCATCGATCGTCGCCGGAGGCAGGGTGGCATTGACCCGCGTGCCATCGGCCAGACGCAGATCCACCATTGGAGAGGCCGTATCCACCCTCCGGCCCATTTGCGCCGCAATCCGCTCGATCACCCGAATCACATGATCGTCGTCCAGAAACTGAACGTCAGTTTTTTCCAACCGGCCATACCGCTCCACATAGACTGACTGGTGGCCGTTGACAAGAATATCCGTCACAGCCGGATCGGCCAACAACGGAGTCAAGGGACCCAAACCAATGGCTTCCTCGGTCAATTCTTCGGCCAGCCGTCCCTGCTCCGCCTGATTTAAAGGAATGTGTTCCGATTCTAAAATCCGCGCGGTAAACTCCTTCACTACGGCCGATACATCCTCATGATTGAGTCCAGCGGCCAAATGTTCTCCGATTTCATTCAGGAGTCGCTCCTGAAGGGCGCTTTTAATTGACAGATAATCGGCATGCTTGACTCGCGCCAATGGATCATCCAGCAATGCTTCGTCTTTGACCACGTTCATCGCCGGACGTTTCAGCGCAGCCTTGAGCCTCGAGGCCGTATCCGCACTTAATGATTTGCCAAACGGAACGGGCGGCCGGCTCTCTGGGGACGAAGGTAATGGGAAATCCTGTTCGCTCATGGTCAGGGAACGGTCAGGCCGGCTCCTCGTTCATCAGTTTCGCCAAGTGATCAATTTCCGCGGCAACGGCACGGTCCGCTAACTGCTCAATTTCCCCAACCAACAGATGTGCGCTACGTCCGAACCCGAAGTATCGGATAGCCTGGAGCACATACGGCTCCCCGAGATTGGCGCAGGTTAACAGTTTCTTTTGATAGGGAAAGACATAATGGAATTCTCGCATCAACCGCTCCTCAATCTCCATTTGCGTCAAATTTCCGGCAAAATTCCGGTAGTTTTGATTCAGGACCAAACGCTGACGCTCGACCGGACATCCAAGCCCCTCCAAAATCGGAAGCAGTTTGGCCGTGCCAATGACATTGGGCGCCGTTCCCTGCATCACGACAAAGGTAAAGGTGGACAGATCCAACACCGTCATCACGACACTATCCAACATGGGAAACGTATCAACCACCACGTACGTGAACGTTCGTCGCGCTAAGTTCAAAATACGATACATGGATTCCTCATCCACCTCAGACGCTTCGGCCGCATTCCCCGGCGCGGCCAGAAGCGCCAACCCGCACGGATGAGACACGGTCAATTCGCGAAGCAACGTCTCATCAAGACGTCCTTTTTCACGAACTGCGTCCACAATGGTCGTTCGGGGATTCAGATCAAGCATCACCGCAGCAACGCCCAACTGCAAAGACGCATCCACCAGCAACACCTGGCCGGGATGGCGACTGGCCAGCAAACACGCCATATTGACTGAAATCGTCGATTTCCCCACTCCTCCTTTGTTGCTGACAAACGAGACGATATGGCCAAGCGGGGACAAGCTGGATTTGGTCTTTCCCTGCACAAAAACCCGGTCGAGGACCTGTCGAATTTCGGTGCTAGAGAGCGGGTGCCGGAGGAAATCCTGAATACGCGCCCGGACGCCTTCAAGAATAAACGCGCTTTCCGATTGATCGGATTCAAAAAGATCGGGCTTGTACAAGCCGGCAATAGCGGTTCCCGGCAACATCTGAGACACATCAATCGTAAACTCCTTCAAGCCGCGAAGATCTCCATTCATCTCGACACAAATCAATTGAGGCCGGCGGTTCCTGGCCAGCTCTTCCGCATGGCGGAATGACTCGGCATAGACCGTGACGCATCGGTAACTGCCCACACCCTGAAGCGCGGAATCAAATTCCGCGCGGAGTCCAGGGGATTTCCCTACCACGAGGATATGGAGATTCGTTTCCATTACACGTTCAATCCCTAACGAACCAGCGCCGGAGCCAGCAGGGCTCCCTCTTCCTGAATGTCACGATTAACTTGAAACAACCATGCCAATTCGGGTTCCGGCAGAAGGGGAAATGCAGGCAGGAGAGTGACGGTGGCATTTTCTACAGCCACTTGACCCGGTCGCCTGATAATCTGGACCGAACCGGGCGCGGTTCCAGTCATTTCAACCCGTGCAAATCCTACCACCCGTTCCGTCCCCAAAAAATCTTCGTAGAGAGGTGCATATCCGTCGATCGTCACCGGTCCCCCTTCAGGAAATCGAGCAAGAACAGGTTCGCCAATGCTCGTAACCGGAAGGAGAAACCGGCCGATTGCCGTGGACCCGACCGCCACGACCCCTGAAGAATCCACGGTACCCGGACTGGGAACATCCACCACCAGAGAATCCCGCCAGCCGGCACGGACAAGACCAAATGGGGCAACACCCAGACGGGGAGGCTCGGACAAGGTATCCGGCAGACCCACCCCTCGAACAGGGCGGGCATCGGCAATCGCGGTCGCCCGCACAGTTAGGCCCGTAAAACGAATTCCAGGCGAATCGATTTGGGCCTGGAGAGGCGAGCCAAGTCCTAACACCAGCGGCAGGGTCGGGCCGGCCGAACTCACTCCCGGCACATTATCGACGCCGGCCTGACCTTGAAAGGGTTCCGGTTTTATGGAGCGCCGCAATCGCACGAGAAAGGCATCGGCCGTCGGACTGGCGTTCACTTCAGCCGGGACGAAATCGATCCGGGTATAATTTGCACATTCCCTGTGCGGGGCTTCCACCGAACAACCGGGATCGGGAATCCCAAACGTCCCGCTGACCATATCGCCATGTCGGGCATTGGCTTCATCATTCCATTGCAACATCGGTTTGTAGACGGGGGCCGACCGAACGTCTACTGTCTGCATCGCATTGAGGTCGGTTTGTCCTCCAGTCAGGAACACATCAGGCCCCGCACCAAACTGCAGGAGATCGTCGGTCAGATCAAAATCATCATCATACGTCCATGCGGCCAGCTGGCTCACCGCCACCCGGCGGTTCAGATCACTGGCAACCGGATCCTCTGGGGCCACATCACGCAGACGCAAGCCTTCCCCCGCACCGGCATCTGCAACATTTTGCATTTGCACTCTGGTGAGATTGACATACCCCCAATCGATCACTAGCGAGCCAATACCCAGCATTCCCCAAACCAGCAAAACGAACAGCACCAACATAGCCTGACATTCCCAAAGCGTAACGTGTCGCGTTCAAGCATGAACGCGCATCGTGTATAACATCGCACTATTTCTCCTGATCCGACGCAACAGGCACGGTAATTAACTCCCGTTCCCCCGATCCGTTCAAGGTTTCCACAAACGTGAGCGAAGATTCCGTATTTCCATTTTTTGAAATCCCGCCAGACGACTTCCCTAAAGCCAACGTATTCCCAAAGGGGCTCCAGGGTTGGGATTCCGGTGTCTCGCTGTCCCTGGGATCGTCCGGATGTCCTGAACGAGGAATGGTCGTAATCTCGGCCTTCACGGCCACGGCTTCGGTCAATGAAGCCACTTCTTCCGGGTCCACCGCGATGACGATTTCTTGAACAGGCTTCTTTTTGACCACAAGACCCTGGGTCAGCGTATTCATCGAGAGAGGAATCTCCCGGGTCGTCAACGATTGAACCAGCACACCGTTTTGCACCAGCACCCGCACGGTGGCTTGTTTTGCCCAATTATGTAAATTCGCCTGGAGCGCTAATTGTTGACCATAGACTCCTCCCATGGTCAATGATTTATCCTTCCCATCCGCGTCGATCGGCAATGTCGCGATCAGGTCGAAGCGATCTCCGGGATTCAGGCCATATAACCCGCTGACCTGACCGGCTTCGACCCGCACCGCCCGCTTCCCTGGGGGAATCCCCCCGACTAACCCAGGACGGGAACCACGCGGCAGAAAATCGACTTCCGTGAAAACATATCCGGCAGGCTTCTCTCGCCCAAGGACACGACCGAGAATGTCCGTTAAATCGGTTTTCATGACCTCGGTCACCTGTTCCGGGGGAAGCAGCACAACAGACAGCTGCCCTTTCCCGGCATTCCACACATGTTGACGGTTCAATTGGGTGAACGCCGGAATCGTTTGCGCGCTGACCGGAACGGCAACCAGCCCCTCCGTGGAAGGCCCGCAATTCACTCCGAACCAGCAAGGGTTCACCAGGCCGGACACCCACAATCCCCCTAGAATCACGACAAGCATGCCCGCCAAAAAAAACGGGGACGACACAAATCTGACCCACGGCGATCGAGGGTGAAACCCGGCAGTTTTCATAAGAACACCTCCCGCCTGGAAATGGCTTGAGCGGAAAGAAGCTTCCTGTAGGGCCTGAGCGTTTCACCGCCAAAAGCCAATTGTCCTCCCAATCCGAAACGTCCGCCGTACACGCCTACTTCAGGCAAGTCACCAACCCCAAATGGCGTCCCGCGCGACGGAGCATTTATGGAATCGTCGACGCTTTCATCGTCCGCTTGAATGCGATTGTCCAGGTTCGGTTCAAACGGGCCTCCCGGACCTTGCTGAAACCCGCTCAACATCGCCGCTTGAAACGGATAATTGATGCGAACCGCCACCAGACCCCGTTGAGGAGGCGGATTCTCGGGGTCAAGTGGCACCAGACTGAAAGAGCCGTTCGTGATTTCTTCAAGAACCGGAACCCATCGAATGGCTTCCACGCCATCCGCCCCGCGGGATTCCACCCGTGGAATTCCCACTCCCAGACCACTCGGAGCCAAAGGATCATTCAAAAGCGCACCGGGAAACCTCAGCAATCGACGGCGGGAACCTTGAATGTCAGCCTGTTCGAAAATCATGAGCGGCCTCAACATTTTATTAACCATCGGCAATTGATCCAGAAACGATTGAAATGCCACATCGTCATCGCCAAACGCGTCGAGATCGATGACCAGCAAGGCCGGATCGAATACCCGGGCCAGGACCGTTGGATCCTCCAACGCTTGCTCAAAGGTCATGGCGGCGGGAAGGGGGACCAATGACAATTCCCTGGCGGCCACACGGGCGGCATCCTGGAGCACTTGAGCGGCAAATACCATTTTTCCGATGTCCACAACCAACGCAACCAGCACATAGAACACCAACGACAGAAAGGCAAATTCAATGAGTACCCCGCCACGCTGGGATGCAACCGGACCAAGGGGGGGATGAGCCTTGGTCAGTATGGCTTTCATACTCCGCTTCACAAGCCTTTCTCCTCAGGTGCCGGCCATGACTTGAATTCCCAAGCCGGCCGATAGTCGGTGAGAGCGGGAAAAGCCCAGAGGCCCACCTCGGGAATCGGTTCCCTCATAATGACAGGATGGATGACAATCACAAGTTCAACCTCTTCGTCGTTTTGCGTAAACCGTCGAAACAACCAACCCAACCCCGGGATATCACGAACTCCAGGAATAAAGTCCTGCTGATCTGATTGGTCACGCGAGACGAGACCTCCAATCAGGATGGCCTGGCCATCCTGCATACGTGCGCTCGTCTGCATGGACCGATTTTTGAAAGATGTCGTGGGTTGATCGCTTCCAGTAGCCTCTTGGATGCCCTCCGTCAAGGTCAAATCAGGTGTCACCACTTGCGGAACCACGTCGATCGTGAGATCCCCGTCTTCTCCCACCAGCGGGCGAACACGAAGAGAGATCCCAAATTCACGAAACTCGACAAACTGAAAAACCCCTGCCGCACCAGTGGTCTCTCCACCCCCGAAAAACGGGGAAAATGCCTGCTCAATCGGGACTTCTCCTCCAACCAGAAAAGCTGCGATTTCTCCTGACAGCACAGTGAGCGAAGGAGAGGACAGGCTTCGCGCCAAATCCAGACTCTCCAAATACGAGAAGACTGATCGAATGGCAAATTCGCCGCTTCGAATAAATGTGTCGGCTACAAGCGTACCAGTCAGAAAACCCAAAATGTTTCGGGCCCCGGACTCGGGGGCTGACCCGAAATTGTCAAAGGTCCCGACAAAGTCCGAGCCATAGGATCTCAGTTTTGTCCGATTAACTTCATAGAGCTTAATGTTGACCCGAATTTGCGGAAGATCCCTCACATGAAGAAAAGAAATAATACGTCCGTGGGCCGCTTCAATCACTTTGGCCCGGGCAAGATTCGATTCCACCCGGTTAGTGATGCGACCCGACCGACCACCCCCTCCTCCTCCTCCAAACAACTGGCCAATTCCGCCGCCCCCACCAATCATCAGTCGGCCTTGCTGCCCTCCCCCCTGCTGTTGAGCGAAACGTCCGGCCAACGCCCCCGCTTCATCCCCCACAACCCGTATATTCTTTTGCGTGGCCCCCTCGCCGATCAGCATTCGGGAACCCACCTCCAGCACACGCAAGAGGGCCACTTGATTTTTCACCGACCCCTCCAGGACAAAGACATCCTGCTCATCATCACGCACAATACCTCGTTTGACTCGCCGCACCGTCACCTGCTCACCCCCAAGATTCCGGATTGCCTCTTGCATGCGCTCCTCGGGGGTAGCCGGCAACGTATCCAATTGAATCAGATTGATAATGGTGCCGCCGACAGGGATGGCCTCCGCGACTTCAACGTGGGTTGAGGAATCGCTTGATGGGGATTCTCCATCTCCCTCATCATCGGAAGAAGAGCTGGATGATCCCGAGGATTGACTCGACCTTCCGGGCTGAGATTGATTTGCCCGCTGCCCGCCGGAACTTTTCACAAAGGGCCCTTGACCTGCCTTTCTTTCTCCTTTTCTGGCATTCACATATTTCTGCGCGATTCCCTCCGCCGCCTGAGAATAGGTCACATCAGGAACCTTTCCGGTCAGAATCAAGGCGTCACGGTCCGGAGCGCTGGTCACACCGATGCTGGGATGAACGTTATGCAAAGCCGCATGCAGAACGGAAAGATCCAACTGCACATTGCATTGATAATGGCGAATCGCTCCTGACTGAAGCCAGACAATGACCGAGGTGCGTCCTGGCCGCTGACCAAGAAACAAGATTTCCTTATTGTTAATCAGCTGAGCCGAAACGATTGAGGTATCACCCACCGCAACCCGCTGCACCGGATCATCAATCAACACACGTCGGTGTTGTGCCACAATCACGCGCAAAGGGGTAGGAGACTCCGGGGATTTTTTAAGAACTATTGTCCTTGGGGATAGCTTCGAAGAGGGCGTTTGGGCTATTGCGGTGGGAAGAAGAAGCAGGAAGATCAGGCTAACCAGCAGGCTCATACGCCGGACATTCAGATAGCCCAGAGTGACAGGCTTTGGCAATCCGGCTGGATTATCTTTCATTTTATTCGTTATACCCTCGTTCATCTACACACCGGTTCTATCTTGCTCCAGGCCCAATCCGCTCTTCCCTCACATGTCTTGCAAGGGCGTGTATGGTCCGACTGTAAAGGTCTTATAGGAGATTACTTCGCTCGCCCACGAGGTGATTCTTCTGGACTGTCAGAGTCATCCAATGAACGGCTATTTTTTACCAATGGACGGCTCAAACAAAAAGCCTTCCCGGCCTGACTCGACCGGGAAGGCTTTTCACTCGCGTGCATACACAAACCCTTGGGAGCTTACTCAGCTTGAGCTTCGACAACCAATGTCGAAATACTCGTAGTGGTCCCAAGATTATTTCCTAGCCGTTCGGTGCCGGCGTTGGCAACAATGCCACCAATATCCAAGGCAATGGCATCGCCACCGGGTCCATTATCTACACTGGTTTCAATGATTTTTCCTGCGACAATCGGGGCATTATCGTCGGCATGTGCCCCGGGCAACACCGCAGCGACCGCGGCCATCATATCCGAGGTTTTATGGCCGAATAACGACACGGCGGCGGCTCCGATCAAGGCAATTCCCGCGACGAGAAGGCTATATTCCACCAACGCCGCGCCCGCTTGACTACGTAACTTTTTAAACATACGAAAACCCTCCTTTTAAGTGATATTGACGCCTTGAGGACCCTGGAGGGTCAAAGAAGACAAATCCTCCTTCAAGCGTCCGGGCGCTCGCCCAAGGCCTGGTAATCCGGAATTGGTTTTTGACTGAATGGGTTAATGGAATTTAAGAAGGCATCCTTATCTGTTCACGTATAAGGTCGCCATCTCATGTATTCCACTTTCTTTTTTTGAACAGTTACATTCATGTCATGAGCAGTTAATGGCCTATATGACTGGATTGAAGTGGTGGAAGCGAAAACCGGTGAGAGAGCGAAGAACAGGGGTCTGTTGAAAAAAGCCGCCAGCGGCGTTCTCGCCATTTTTCCATGCTCACGTACGAAGCGTACGCTCCGCGCGAAAAAACGGCTGCGGCCTTGCTGGACGGACCCTTCGGGAAGACTCAGGGCATGCTTTTTTGAACCGACCCGGAGCCTTTGATGAGTAATCTAATCCTGGGCAAATTTGCCCTTGAAAATCTTTATTATTCAACACTCCCAACAGTGTAGGTCTCTTACAAACTCTGGGTTTGCCCAACAAAACGGGACTGGTTAACGCTAGCCCTAAGCGATTGGTATGTAATCCGGGTGGGGTGACCTATCACCCTCATATGTTTGCAACATTCGGATTGGCCTGAGTTGTGGGCGTGAGTCATTTGGTTGTTGAATCATCTCTCAGGGCAACCTGAATGTCGCTACATACTCCGCGATCCCATAACCCTACCGATATGTACCCGTTTGAGGCAGATTACGGAACAACTATTGTTGCCTGCTGAAAGCGACAGAGGCAGTAAAGTCTCAAACGACAGAGATGACCCAAGCAGGATGCTCAGAATTGCCCCGTTTTGGCTCGTCCACCACGACCTGGTTGCCGCGCCTCTTCGTTCTGCGTCGCAGGCTAGGCACGCCGTCTGAGGACTTCTCCGGGATCCTATTAGTGCCTCGCGACGACTTCACTATCATTAATTGTCAAAATGACTTGCATCCCCCAACCTGTTGAATGTGCTCGACAGACAACAAAAAGCCTTCCCGGCCTGACTCGACCGGGAAGGCTTTTTACTCGCATGCATGTACAAACCCTAGGGAGCTTACTCAGATTGAGCTTCGACAACCAATGTCGAAATACTCGTAGTGGTCCCAAAATTATTTCCTAGCCGTTCGGTGCCGGCGTTGGCAACAATGCCGCCAATATCCAAGGCAATGGCATTGCCACCAGGGCCTTGACCATCTGCGGTTTCAATAATCTTACCGCTGACAATGGGGCCATTATCGTCAGCATGCGCCCCGGGCAACACCGCAGCGACCGCGGCCATCATATCCGAGGTTTTGTGGCCGAATACCGCCACGGCGGCCGCTCCGATTAAGGCAATTCCCGCGACGAGGAGACTGTATTCCACCAACGCCGCGCCTGCTTGACTACGTAACTTTTTAAACATGGAAAAACCCTCCTTTGAGTAAAGTTGACACCTCATGCACCCTTCTGGGGTCAAAGAGGACAATCCTCCTTCGAGCGTCCGGGCACTCGCCTGAGACTTACGATTTCCGGAAACCTGTCACTGAACGGACTACACGGCTTTCCATAAACTTTCATTTCGAATGCCTGTCAATTTATAAAGGCGGGATGCGCGTAAACCACAGTCTTTTTTTACGAACGGTCATATATTTTCATGAGCGGTTGATTGGCCTGAATGACTGGCTTAAGGCAGAAGGGAAGGGAAAACCGGCAAGGGACCGGTCCTCAAGGCAGACTTCTTACAACCTCAAGATTTGGTGCCGTAAAAAACGTGACTGACTGCGGCTGACTCTGAGTTGTTGGGTATTGGTCAAGGTGACGACATACGACCCTCCCGGCATAGTAGCCACCCGGCATATCGACTCCACATTGACCAAAGTCCCGCGACCCAAACGCACGAATCGCCTAGGATCCAGTCTGGCCTCAAGAGCCTTGAGCCGGTGGCTGATGGTATGACGTTCCTTTCGAAACGTGGTGATATGCATCAACTCTCCATCCGAGACGATAGAGGCAATCTGATTGACCGGCAGGAAAATGATCTCTTCCTTCTTTTTGATCGGGAGTCGGTCAATGTAATCTGAATTCTCCGGAGAGGCTCCCTCCTTGCCGCGCGGTCGAGCTTCCAATTCATTCGCCATGACATCTTCCCGTTCCAGACGTTCCTTTGCCCGTTTGATGGTTTTTCGCAATCGCGTGCGGTCGACCGGTTTCAACAAGTAGTCGATGGCCTCGATATCGAACGCCTCAATGGCATATTCATTGTGGGCTGTGACAAACGCAATCAACGGAATATGCCCTTTTTTGATGGCCTTGACCATGGAAAGGCCATCCAGTCCAGGCATTTGAAGATCCAGCAATGCCAGATCGGGTTGTTCCCGTTGAATCAGCCTGATCGCGTCCTCACCGCTCTCGGCCTCTCCCACAATGTCGACATCATCAAGAGTCTTCAAGGTCGTCATCAGAAATGACCGTGCGGGCCGCTCATCGTCAACAACAATGACCCGGAGTTTTCCGCTCATTCTTTCGCCCCCTGGCCGGAAGGAAGGCATTCGGATTCTTCTGCCAGGAGATCGCTCGAACCAACAAGAGGAATACGGATGCGTACAATCGTGCCAAGCTTCGGACTCCGATGCATGGAAAACGCAGCATGATCGCCATAATGTAATTGCAAACGTTTCTTAATATTGGCCAACCCGATTCCGGTTCCCCAGGCGACCTCCTGCCCCTTGCCGACCGGCCCATGTCCCGTATCCTGCACCTTGATCACAAGATCACGAGTCCTCCATGCTCCATGACCATTTTCGATTTTCCGGTGCTCCACTTCAGCCTCGATTTTAATGACCCCACCCTTGGCACATTTTTGGATTCCGTGTTTCACTGCATTTTCCACCAGTGGTTGCAACACCAAAGCCGGCACCGGCAGGTCTCGTAAATTTGACGGCACATTGACTTGATAGGCCAACCGCCGTTCGAAACGCGCCTGTTCAATCATGAGATAGGCATGGACTAAATCTACCTCCTGACCCAAGGTGGAAAAATCCCCTTCAAGGCGCTTCAACACGCCTCTCAGCAATTCCGTCAGCCGCATGAGCGTGTCCAACGCCTGCGCAGGGGCCGTTTGAATGAGATAGCCGATAGTGGTCAAGGCATTAAATAAAAAGTGAGGGTTCAATTGCGTGCGAAGAGCCCGGAGTTCCGCCTCAATGGTGAGCTTTCTCATTTCCTGTTCTCGAATGGCGACGGCACAGCGCTCATGGGCCGAACGCACCGCATCGATCCTTCGGGCAATGATATGCGCCACGGCTTCCAACAGGAACAGGTCGTCCGAAAGCAATCGCCTTCGATGAAGAAGCCCCTGGATCACCAGAACGTATTGAGGCAATTCCATGGTCGGAATAAACACGAGGAATTCCTCTCCGCAAGACCGGGACAAGGAAGACCCACTGCTCCCTTTTCTAACCAGGCTCCCCACGGAGATGCCTCGACTCGCCGGAGATTCTTCCGCACGATCCCCGTCCAACAAGCCGACCTGACCCGGCCATTCAGGCCCGGCCTCGCCTTCCAGGCTCCAAGGCCTCCAGCTAATCCGTCTGGCCAACAGAGCAGGCTGGAGTAACGCACCGACACGGAACAAAATCCGTTCAGGCTCCTCCTCCTGATTAGCAGCGATTGCTACCTTCTGCCTGAGGTGATCGTAGTCCGGACGCCGCAACACGACGACATCCACCAGCCAGATCACCGCTTTTTGTAAATAGGGATAGGCCAGCGCCGTGATGATCCAAAGTGCTAAAAAAACACCAAGCCGGGATAGGTTGGCCATTTCATGGTCCGGGTCGAGCAGTAACACCGGAATCCCAACGGTGATCAAGGCACCAAGCGTTACCAGGGCCAACACCAAAAACGATAACGCCCGCTTCAAGAAAAGGTCTCCCAGAGCAAAGCGGTAGTCCTGATAGAGAATGGCCAGGGCCAACAGGAGGTTCGCGTGATGACCGACAAGCTCCATGCCCCAGGAATATTCCCCGCTCTCATGCTGACTGAAGGGAAGAACCGCAATGGCCAATCCGGAAAGAACGACGATTCCTCCCATATAATCCCACCCTTCCGTCCGGACCCTGACAGCCAGGAGCCAGATCAGAAACACGAGATAGCCCCAGACCATGACTTGGAGCGCTGTTCCGGACATGCTCCCCGACTCCCCGATCAGAGCAGCATGCAGGTGCATCAGGGATGCCCACCCGCTTAACACAAAACCGGATACGGAAATCATTCGACGAATCCAGGCAGGCAGACCCATGGGCTGCGTTTCAACCATAGCCAAAACAACGACAGCGGGAAGAAACCCCAATGCGGAGACCGCCAACGCATATAACACCGGAAGCGGTGCGGTCAGGTGTAAATTCGGAAGCAGAAAGGCCAGCAGGGCTCCAACATTCCATAGCAAGCCTAAAATAGCCGTCCAACATGCAAGCCATCTGGGTGATTGCGCAGAGGGTTCGCTCTGACTCTTTTGGGGCGATTCCTGCAACGCCCGGATAACCAGCCACAACAACATGGCATACAAAACCACGCCGATGGCGTACCCGCTGACGTGGGGGATAAACGAGACGGAGAAATCGGACACCTCAGTCAACATGGTCCTGTTCCATGACAACCATTTCCTTTTCTTCCAAAAATTTGCGCCTCATCATAGAGCCGATAGATTATTTCCACGAAGCTATCCTGACGAGTGGTCGGTTTCAACCCATCAATGGTCGTTTAATCCCGGCATTGATGGTCAGGGTTTCATCCGGATCTTTCTCTTTGTCCGCTCTCAAGCCAGGCCCGGATTCGGCCGAACATAACCATATGCCCACAGCCATCACCCCTACAGATCAACCCATGAGAACACACATGATGATGACTCTCTTTCTGACGTTGCTGCTCATCTTTTCTATCGTGAAGCCGGCCGTTGCCTGTGGAATCGTCGGCATCATGTTCATCCACACCAGCCTCCAATTACGTCGGCTCCGGCACCTTTCATCCTCCTATCTGGACCGTCAACTATCCGTCTCATAGACTAAATCTCCCTAACGCGGGATGCAGACGGAAGCTAGAGCAGACACGCCCAAGATCCCGATATCGACGGAACGAAAGTCCGCGTCCGTCCAAAAGACCGGAGGGACTTCAAAGCTATTTGCCGTTTTTCGAAATACGGGTTGAGAAATGCTGGAAATTACGATTGGGGAGGAGCTCGAGGTGAACTGGAGGAAATAACCGAGAGGCTGTTGAAACGTGAGGGAACCTGGACCACCATATCGCCTGATCGAAACAGACAAAGCCATGAAGAGTTCGCATCGAACGACAGGGAACCTGTCGTCTGAAGATGTACCCAATCACAGAGATCGAAATCCGAGTGGGCATGGCCGGGGAGGTCTGCGCCGGCCAGGATATGCTGGACACCCAATGCCGAAGAAAGGGGCAGGATAGCCAGGATGATGGCAAGAAGAAATCCAATGATCTTGTGCTGGATTTTCATGGATTTCAATAATAGAACAATTGAACTACTTTAACCAAGGCACTTGGAGCATTTCAATTCATCGACGCCCGTAACGAGAACCGAATCCCACCCTCGCTTTTTGGGCTGCATGATACTGGCAGGCAGTTAGTAAAAACCCACGGCCTTGGGGACTACGCTGCAGAAATCCGACGCAGTTCGCTTTGGAGCCTATGATGTAACCAGGTGCATGTGGCAGGTTCCTGCGAAGGGCTTATTCCCCGCTGCGGATACCATAATGCTCTGCATGCTCTTCCATCCCCTCATTTTCTGGTTGCCGGCACCCTTCCTGACCGGAAAGAACACCATTCCCGCACAGAAACAGTGTCCGGCGTTTATTGCTCATGTTGATGGCAGCCTGCGCAACGGCAAAGCCGCCGGTTCCAAAATCCGGCCCAGGCAATGACGCATGCCCCCGTAATATCCAGGGCGATCTCTCCGGGACTTTGGTGATCCATCCACACACGCGAGATCAACAACACACCCACACCGATTCCGGATAAATAAGCAGGCCTCCTGTCACGATGAACGGGATAGGTGGCTAATAATCCGAATCCTGCCAGCAGCCCGATCCCTCCAAGAAACAGCCATTCGGTATTTTCACCAAACATCATTTCCAGAATCCCATTCCATTCCCCGGACGAATGCGCAAGAATGAAGGGCAAACTTAACGGCACTATCGGCGTGAGAGCACAATGGATGGCGCAAACCAAAGACGCCAAAGACCCGATCTTTGAAAGATGAAGACCAAAGGATTTCATGGCTTCATTGACAGTCGGGGCATAAACCGTTGAATTCCAAAGACTGGTCATTTACGAGGAAACTGGTCTTACTTTTAATCAGGAATTTGAGTCGTTTCAACGAGGGAAGACAAAGCGATTCAATTCTTCCGCATTTCTGACAACGCACATGGGAGGAGAGCGCACGACCATCCCGCCATTCATAGCGGAATTGCCCCTCCTGGGCAAACGCCAATTGCGCCACCAATCCCAGCCGGGACAGAACCGCTAAACTCCGGTATACCGTGACCCGATCGATCGACACGTGATCTTCCTGCAATCGCCTAAACACCTCCAAGGCACTCAAAGGATGGCCGGCTCTTTGTAGCACCTGCAGAACCGCCTGCCTCGGGCGGGTAAACCGGTACCCCCCTGTCCGTAAGGCTTCTTTATACCTTTTTTGTAACCGGCTCACTTTCTCCGCACCCAATTGACGGCTTTCCCGCCCATCGATTCATAAAAAACGGAACCCTAATAAAAGAAATTTTCATCTGCATGAAAATAAAAATGGATGGTCATTTCCGGCCAACCATCTGCCAATCCCCCTCACTTTCCAACGACATGAACCAGCGATATACGCCAGAGTCGGATCAAGTCCGGTACGGAGGACCCGATATCATCTAAAGATGGGAGCGCAGCCTTGAATCAGTTCTTCATCATGCGCTCAAGTTAGCCATTCCCTGATGGCAATAAAATCCGTTCTGCCATTATCATGAGGTAAACCTTACGCTCTTCTCACACAGGAACAATTGATGAACACACTCGAAGACAAACTGTCGCGCGCGGGAATGACCGCCTCATTCCTTTGTGCCATTGAATGCTCACTGACCCCCTTCGCAGCCGTAGTTCTTCCTCTTGTCCTCGGATCACAAACGGAAATCTCATCCCGTTTCTTTCCGGAAACCGCGCACACCCTCGACTGGATCCTGATGGGAATCGTGGGATGCCTGGCCCTGGGAAGCCAAATACTCAGCATCCCTCTCCATCGAAAACCGGCCCCGCTCATCCTGTCCGGAATAGGATTCCTACTCATGATGTATGGTCGCGTTTGGTGGGAAGGTGGTCAGGCCGGCGAAACCCTGTTCATGATCAGCGGCGCGGGAGTGTTGATTGGAGCCGGATGGCTGAATCGACGGGTACATCACCAAGGCTGCAGACTTCATGCACATACGTGTTCGAACGGGAACAAATCTGCATCACACCGGTCTCTTCCTGTGCCCCACATCCATACGTCAATCGGGGACTTCCTTGACCCGGGAAAGAATGAGTGTTCATGAATTGGCCTGATTCGTCAGATCGGAGAAAAAGGAAGATTCGTTCCCCAGTAATGTCCTGAAATCTGCTATGAATTTCGCATGGGAACGCACACCTGTTCATGGCAAACACCTGTCTCCACGCATAGGTGCGCAAGACCGTAAGGCTCCACCTCTCCCTCGCAAAGCATCCAAGCCACAAAAAAATCTCAGTTTTCGGAAAGTTCCGTTTCAAGGCCCTACTCAGGCAAGGGAGATAAGCTGCAAGGGCTCTATCAACTTGCTAGAGCCGCATACAGCAGGGCATTGCGCTGATTTCATGTTGACTTTTGACTTCTAGAGCATCCTTCTTTCTTAAGATCGATGATGCGTTCGACAATCGTGGCCACAACCCTGAATCCCCAATCCCCCTCCAAAGATATTTTTTTGGGTAGCGGGAGGAGCTTGCGATCCGGCTGGAGGATTGGCAACGGCATAACCGTACGCCAAAATATCCGCCGCCGCAGAAAATGTGGACATCACCCGCTCCAGTGGGACTCCGCATTCCTGACATTCGGTGACGGGAGGGTCAGACATGTTCCGCCAAAAGGAAAACCTCTTGGAACAAAATAGCGATCGAAGACAATAGGAAGCTTGATATTCATAAATGGGCATACAGTCTCTCCATATCAGTCAATAATCATTTCCCTCGACAGTACTTCTTGCCGGTTAGGTGTACCTGAGAATTTAAATTTCGTGCGCCTTCCAGGAATCATCGGGGGACCGCAAGAAAAAAGGCAACTGAGCATTCCCCGTCGGCTTACTCATAACTCGATCCTAACCAGTCATCAACAGCAATCCCACGAAGGGATTAGGTAAGCCATGTGTGGTCAGCCACGACGAATGACGGGGCATTACTCTTTCTATACATCCTGCCTCACCATGACCTTTAAACATCTTTCGCCTTTTTTCCATTAAGAGAGGATTCTACCAATGAAAGAAAAAGCCGCTCATGGTGAGGGTTGCTCCGGCACCAGAAAAACAACGGTGTCCATAAGCGACAATCTTTTGACAATCCTTCCAGATTTTTCTAAGGTGGTATGTGAAATTTCCCTGGAAAGACGGGTTCACAAATAGTAAAAGGAGGCATCATGAGCGACCATCGTATTCATGACGAACATCCCCACACACACGGTCCCGATTGTGGCCATACCCTTATCCGGCACGAGGACCATCAGGATTACCTTCATGATGGACATCTGCATTTCCCGCACAATGAACATGTGGATGAACACACCTTAGCTGTAGGGGCTGCGAATCCCGCCGATTGTACGCCCAACCACGATTGCGATGCCCATGAATCCTCCCATCGTCATGGGCCTACATGCGGGCATCAAACGGTTCCACACGGCGACCATTTCGACTACCTGGTGGATGGTCATTTGCATTTTCCTCACGATGCTCATTGCGACAACCACGGCATGGTCCAGGTGGGTTAACTCCTTCACCGAATCAGTCCCGCCTGCCTGATAATGCAGGCGGGAGGCATACACACCAGATGCCTGGACAACCATTGTTCCACCGCGGCCTTCTATTTTGACGTGCGTATCGCGTGACATCACGGGCCATTTTGACGGCATGTTCATACGCTTGAATGACAGCCTCTTCACCATTCATGACTAATTCTCTCAGAAACGGTCATAAGAAAATTCGAACGCCAATACTGTAGTCGGACTTCTTGTATTTCAGCCGCACACTCCATCCAGCAAATGGGAGAACGACCGGTTCGTTACCTGCAGGACGTAAAGAGCGAAGAAGGAAACCCTTTCAATGAAGCCTTCTGAATGTAAAGGAATCCAATATAGTGACTTGGGAATCCGCCACAATCGAATTTTCATGAACAGTACAAATTCGCTCCTATTCTGATTTTGGAAACGTTGGATGGCCTGTGGGGCCGGAATGCGGGGTTAAAATGGAAGAAAAAAGAGGTGCACGGTCGCTTATTTCAACAGCCCTGGAATATCTTAGGCCCATAGTTGCTGAGTACACCTTTCGAGCGTCAGGTTTCTGATGACGCGTCTGCAGAAAAAATTGTTGGTGGGGGTGATGAAGGAAGAAAAAGTTCTGAAACGGGAATTTCGGACCTCACCGCAAATCTGGGGAATGAACTCCTCCCGTCCCAAACAGAGGCATGACGAGATTTCCTCACGGCCGAAACGACGAAATCACCTTCGACCAGTCATGAATCAAGAACCTCCCGAAGAGTCCACGCGAGATCCTTGATCAACAGCGGCTTTAAAAGAAAAGCCCGAATCCCCATGGCCTTGGCCTTTTCCGAGGTCATACTGTGACTAAAACCCGTACACAGAATAATAGGCACGTCGGGTCTGAGTTCTAATAATTGACGCGCCAGAGATTCCCCCGTGATATGCGGCATCGTTTGATCGGTCACCACCGCATCAAATCGAAAGGGATCGGCCCGAAAGGTTTCCAGAGCTTCAACGCTACTCGTGCGCACCATGACCTCATACCCCAACCCCTTCATGGCCTCCTCCCCAAGCCTGGCGAGGGGCTCCTCATCTTCCACAAAAAGAATATGCCCTCGGCCCATGAACACTTCTTGTGGCAATGGAGTATATTCCCCTGGACAATTCGCCGCCTCCATCTCCGGGAAATAAATGCTAAACATAGTTCCCTGTCCAGGTTCACTCTCCACCTTAATAACACCGCCATAACTGATGACGATTCCATGGACCACGGCCAAGCCCATTCCCGTCCCTTCACCGACCCTCTTCGTGGTAAAGAAGGGATCAAAGATGCGTTGGACGACATCCGGAGTCATACCCGTTCCGGTATCTCGAACCGTCAGACATACATAGGCACCTCCCTTTAGATCAGGATGTGCGCCGATACCATCAGGTTCACCAATCACACGCTCCAACTTCAATTCAAGAAGACCTCCGCTTCCCCGCATGGCGTATTCGGCGTTGGCACACAAGTTCATCAACACCTGATGCATTTGGATAGGATCTCCTAATATGATTGAGGTGGCCTCAGTGAACTGTTGCCGAATGTCAATGGTCGCCGGGAACGTGGCACGAAGGAATTTGCCAATTTCCTTGACCAACAGTTGAAGGTCAAACTGCTGCTGCATTTGTTCGGTTTGCCGACTAAATGTCAAAATTTGCTGAACCAATTCCTTGGCGCGCTGCCCGGCAACCAACACCTCATCAAGATTCTTTTGTGCCCTGATATTTTCCCTGGCACTCTGTTTGGCAAGTTCCGTATAGCCAATGATCGCCATAAGAATGTTATTAAAATCATGGGCAATACCACCTGCCAAGGTCCCAATGGCCTCCATTTTTTGAGATTGGCGAACCTGATTTTCCAATTGTTTCAATTGCGTGATATCTGTGTTGGATCCAAACCATTTCACCACCTGCCCCTCTGGATTAAAAACAGGAAGAGCCCGCCCGAGATGCCATCGGAAAACATGGTCTGCCCCCCGCAGTAGCCGAAATTCGATTTCGTAGGGTTGGTTGGTTTCGCGTGCCCTGGCCCAGCAATCCAGACATCCAGGCAGATCATCCGGATGCAGATATTGCTGCCACCCATGACCGATCATCTCCTCAAAGGATGAGCCGAAATACTCGAGAACCCGTCGATTAACATAATCTAAAGACCCATCAGGGCGTGCCGTCCATACCTGCTGCGGAATCGCTTCATTTAAAAGTCTGAACCGTTCTTCACTCTCCTGAAGAACGGTCTCTGCCTCCTTAGTCTGAGTAATATTAAACATCACTCCACGTAATTTCACGGGTTGATCATGCTCTACCACCACGGTCACCAGATCCCTCAACCAAATCTCCTCCCCATTCGCATGAAAAAATCGATATTCAATTTCATGGTTCTCTTTCCGGAGGGTCGCCTCTCGACAATATTCCACCACCCGGGTCTGATCCGTGGCATGGAGACGATTGCAGAAAAAATCGGGTTCCCCTAACCAGTCAGCTATGGGATATCCCAACATGCGCTCGGCCTCTTGACTGACGAAGGTAAAGCGAAACGAGGGAAAATCACATTCCCACACAACACCTCCAAGAGAATCGACTAATCCCTGAAAATCCTGCCTCGATTTATTAAATATTTCCTCCGCTTGCTTGCGCTCGGAAATATCTCGAAAGGTGACGACCGCTCCTGCCAGATTCCCATCCTGCCAAATTGGCGTGCTGGTATAATCCACAGGAAAACTGGTGCCGTCTTTGCGCCACAAGACTTCATCTTCTACCTGACGAATAACACCGTCCGAATAGACCGCATACATAGGGCAGGCTTCGCTGGGATAGGGAGAACCATCGGGCTTAGAATGATGGACGGTTCCATGCATAAAGGATCCAATGAGCTCCTGGCGCTCATACCCTAACATTTTTGCCCCAGCGGGATTCACAAAGGTCGTCCGACCTTGTAGATCCAATCCATAGATTCCGTCACCAGCCGAAGACAGGATCAGTTCGTTCTGCCGGGACAACCGCTGAGCCTGCTCCTCTGACTTTTTCCGTTCCGTAATATCATGTGTGACCGCTAAATGCTCCACTTCATTTGTGATGGGATTCTTGAATGGCACCGCATAGGTTTCTATCCAACTTCTGGTACCTTTGAGGCTCTGGACCTCAAATTGAAGGGTCTGTTTCTTCCCCTGTATCACCTCGTGATGCATCTGCTTAAAGGCATCCAGATGCTCAGGCACGACGAGGTCAAAGACGGAACGTCCAAGCACCTCCTCGGCATTTGTCGCTTCGATTAAATCCACCCCCGCAGGATTGATGTGGAGCAGGGTTCCATCCGCGGCAACCCGTTTAATGCAACCCGGCCCCATTTCAAAAATAAGGTGTAACAAGGTTTCACGTTCTGTCCGTTCCAATTCTGCCTGCTTCTGCTCAGTAATATCCTCCGAAATTCCTAAAAGATATTGAGGGGCTCCCTGACCATCTAAGATCGGAATTTTTTTGGTATGCAGATACCGTGTCCCATGAGATTGGGTGTGAATTACTTCCTCCGGGATATCAATCAGGGTTTTACCTGGTAAGACTTCTCGATCTTTCCTGGTATAAAAGTCTGCTTCCGATTTGGGGAACAAATCGTAATCGGTTTTCCCGATCATCGCCTCCTTGGAATAGCCAATGAGCTTTTCTCCGGCTTGATTAAAGAGGATAAAGCGGAGATCTTTGGCATCTTTAACAAAAATCATATGCGGGAGGTTATCCACAATGGAGGTCATAAACCGTTGACTGTCCTGCAAATGGATCTCTGCCTGTTTTCGGGTGGTGATATCTTGAACGATGCCGAGCATTCGTTGGTGGAGACCATCCTGATCTTTAACAACCTGCCCCTTGCAGGCGATCCATCGGATCTCCCCGGTTGGCCACACGATTCGATGCTCGACTTCATAAGGCGCCCCGGTCTCCAGCGTTCTCCCAATGATTTCTTTAAGCACCGGGCGATCATCAGGATGAATGCAGTTTTCGTAAGCATCAAAGGTTTCATCAAACATCCCGTGCGCTAACCCGAAGAGCCCGGCAACTTCCTCCGACCAGATAAGATGACCGGTCGGAATATGCCAGTCCCAAATCCCCATATTTCCCGCCTTCAAGGCCAACGTCAGCCGTTGCTCACTTTCGGAAAGCATTGCTTGCGTACGTTGCTGTTCGAGCTGGCGTTTCGATTCACTGGAGGTGAGCGCCTCTTCCGCCTGCGCGGCCTTCCAAGTCAAATCCTTGGCCGCAACCGCGCGATGCACCATCTCAACCACCTCTTGCCGGTCATAGGGTTTGATCAAATGGGCAAATGCATGATGTTGCAGAGTGAGGATCTTTTCCTTTTGATCGCCATGCGCCGTAAGAATGACCACAGGAAGGGTGGGATCCTGTCCATACAGCCGTTGAAGGACAATCAACCCATCAAGGTCAGGCAGACCTAAATCTAGAATGACGGCACTATAGGAATGAACGGGGGAAACCCGACGTAACGCTTCGCTTCCGGTCTCCACGGTCTCAACCCGATACCCTTCACTTTCCAGCAGATCACTCAAAGCCAGACAAATGTCCACCTCGTCATCCACAACAAGGATAGTGGGTGTGGTGGTTCTCAGAGCCTCCATCTTTCTTCCTTTTCTTTTCCCTATGTTCCGCTAAAAATGTCCTTCAACAGAGAAGCTTGGCCGGAATCGTGGAGTTATTGTACGCCATTTGAAGAAAGGGTCAAACCCATTGGCTCTATCACGCATTTAAAAAGAAAATTTTCCTTGTAGGTTTCCCTAACCATGAACATGAGGGGACTCTTTGGACATCAACAAAACCAACGGTCTGGCAACCTTTGGCACCGGATGAGGATGACAGTCTGGGACCAGAGGGAAAAGGATTGTGTCAGGATTTATGGGGAACCATGATTGGAGGTGCGTTTTTTTTTGAGGACCAACTTGCCGATACAGGAGGCACTCTTTGCCCAATGCCCCTCTCAAGATTCCTAACATTCACAAAAATTCCTTTATTTAATGAGTTTCTACTGGCTTTAGCGACGGCACGAAACTTGAGAACGCTGTATACGAATTCAACGATCAACAACTCTGCCATGCATAAGCCGTAGGCAATTATTAGCGAAAGGCTGAGGACAAGATGCCCTCTACGTTTGGCCTGTGGGAATTTTTGAGCCGTGACGTGACCTTCCTGGGAGGCCCGAACAGCCCCATGCTGAGTTGGCTGGGGTCTGTTGGGATTGTAGTATTTTTTCTGTGGCACATTCTCAAGATGCGAAAGGAAACGGCTTCGGTTCGTCTCGCGTTCAATCGAGTACGCCCCATGTTGGACGCACTCGCCAAGGAACGAAAGGAAATCGATCGCCATCGCTTCACGCATCACCCGGGAAAGGGGTACTCAACCCATGTGGACCGGGCGGCATCCCCTTCGAGCCGGCTGGACAGTGAAGACATCCACACGCTCGACTCGGGAATGCAACAGGAACCCATCTTTCGCGATGCATGGGCGCAATACCGAATGACACTCATTCTTGAACACGTCCCGTGGTTTGTCGACCCGCGGATATTCAGCACAAAACGCGCCGCAGAGGTGTTTACTCAAGAAGCCCTCATTGCCAAACATGTGAATCTGCCGTTCTATCGACAGTTGCCTTCGTTCATCACGGGTCTCGGGTTACTGCTGACCTTTCTCGCCTTGTTTATCGGCCTTGGCAAGCTGCATGCCGAGGGAAGTGAGATTGTCGGAATTCAGGGGCTGATAAACGGGCTGGCAGGAAAGTTCCTGACATCCATCGTCGGACTTATTGTGGCCAATGTCTTCACGTTCATTGAAAAACCGCTCATGGCCCGACTGATAAACGACCATTACATTTTTCTTGGTCTCATTGATCAACTCTTTCCTCGAAAAACCATGGAGCAAATGTTAGAGCAACTCACGGCCATCCAAGGCCGATCCCCAAAAGATCATTCGGCCTCCAACGGAGAAAGCCGCCCACACCTGGCCGGATGGGAGACAAACGGGCTTGCCGGCTCAACGGCCGATTTAACAGCGGCCATTCAAACGTTGACGACATTGCAGCAGGAACAACATGCCGAAATCCGACGAACCCTGTCGGAACTTCCACGCGTCATGACCGACCGGCTTCATGGTCCCCTCAATGATTTGAACGATGCCATTCACAGCCTCACCAAATGTCTCAAGGAAGCCAACCTGCAACCCATGCCAACAGCAACACCTTTCGAAAACCGCCCAGCCCTCTGGAAGACCTCTGCATACGCTCGGAGCCCTTCCATGATCAGCTTTTTCGATAAAATCAGCTCCTGGTCCAAACGGCCGGGGCCAGTCAGACACCGGCGGACAGGATGAGTTTCCCGACGGATCCGGATAACACCAGTTCTCCCACGACCGGCGGAATCATTGATCTCATGACCTCACTGGCCATGATCTTCATTCTGCTCTTTGCGGCCTTTATCACCCAAAACCCCTCCGAAGCCCAATCGCAATTGCAAGAACACAAAGAGAATGTGCAGGCAGCCCTTCGGGACCATTTGGAGCGATTAGGACTTACCCTGGAGTCCGATCCCCAAGATCCGCTCACGCTTCTCATCGTCGTCCCCGACAATAAACTCACCTTTGAATTCGGCCATAGCATACTTTCTCATGACGCCGTTCAGTTTTTACAGGAGGCGATGCCGTTCTACGCAGCCGTCTTATGCGGCCCCTTACGCGACAAGATCGATTCCCTCGCAATCCAGGGTCACACCGACGATCGCGGGGACGATGCGTATAATTTAAAATTAAGCCAGGAGCGATCCCTGGCCGTGATGGTGAAGGGGCTGGAGGCCATTGAGGCTCAAGAGCCGTCGGCCTATCAATGCTTCCAAGCGATGACGTCAGCTTCCGGCCGTGGCAGACAAGACTTGATCTACGATGGGAATAGCAGGGTGAACCGCGAGAAGAGCCGCCGCGTGATCTTTAAAATCCGCCTCCGTTCAACCGAGCAGCGGAATATGGATGAGCAGCCGACCCGAACCACTTTCCTGACGAAGCCATGATCGAAACCTCCCCTTCAGGTCTCGAAGGGGGAATGGGAAAGGAGTTGGCGAAATGAAGAGTCTGATTCCCAATTAACAACAGTTGAATTAACCTTTGGATGTTTTAGTGCCCTGAAACGACATCCGGATTTTTTCGAATACCGGTTCATCTCGATCAAAGTAATGTCGCGCCACGGCTGTGAAGGAGAAAATATAGACCCGACTCTCCTGGAAGTAGACGTAATGCAGTTGTTTATACCGCAATCCTTTGTGGCTCTCCCCTGATACAAGAAGTCTTTTTCCATTAATTCCATTGAGAGTGGAGGGAACTGACTCCAAAACTTCAATTTTCAAAATGGAAATATTTCCCGGACTGGAATTATTAACCCAAGCGATCAAATCATTGGGAGCCATATCAGATAATTTTTCGTTATTCACTTCTGGGATTAATTCTTCCAACGACACCTCTCGAATACGAATGTTTTGAAGTGTCAGGCCATCGTAGGATATCAAAAGATCATCGGAACCATCATAAAATCGGCGCCAATCCGGTGGGATATCCGTAGTCACTTGGAAGGAAGAAAACCCTACTTCCGATCCAACCGGCTCCCAGATGTGATAGGGACAACCAATGAGGAGAGAAGCCATACCGACAATTATCCATGTAGCAAAAGAAAGGACAAATTTCGAATTCCAAGGATTTTCTTTTACTACTTTATTCCCGTTCATTTGAAAGCCAATTGGGACATCAAAACAGAAACTCTCTCATTAAATAATTCACAAACCTTTCGGTTTCTTCACTATTGCGAAGGTTAAATGCATCGTTTGAGACCAACTCATGCTTCAACCAGATGAGATTGCCAGTAGTAGCCTCAAAAAAACTAATAGTGACGAAATTTGGGGCCATCATCATTCCTGGAGCTGAAGAATTCACAGCAGCCACGGTTGCACCCCCCAAAAATGGGGATACAATTGTTGAGGCAACCACTCCTGCGGTAATACCCATAGCTGCAGCCTCTCTCCCTGGGCTATTCACGTAATAGCGGCCTTTGAGGAGAACAAACACATCGGCCTCGGGGTACAAGCTGGTGAGTTCCTCCCCAAGCGAATAATCCGACACTTTTTTTTCTGGGATTTTTGGCAAATGTCTAACAGAATTTATGTGCAGTAGATCCAATAGCAAGCCAGCTTCATTCAGATTTTGTTGTTGGGGTAAAGTCATTTCATCCAGAGAAAGAAACTTCGGATTCCCTAAGTTCTTTTTCATTAAATATTCTTCTAAACTTTTTTTGAGGTGGGTCCTTCCAAGGTCTGACCACTCAGAATTTTCTACAGGATTTTCACCAAGCTGGAGATAACAGCTTTTAAAATCCACGGGGAGAAAAACGATAGTTTTTCCTTCAAATACTGTTAGTTTGGGATACCCCACAAAGCCGGAGGGAAACCAGGATGATGAAATTGATGAAAAGGGATTGGAATTTTCATCCATGCCTTCAAATGGCTTTTCACACCCAAAAGTCGGATTCCCCAAAAACAAACAGGCCATACCGGCAAGAAAGAACTGTATTTGAAACTTTCGGGAAGGTAAAAACGGATAGAAAGTTGGCATTTGTATGATGATTTTTCAATACCTGAATTTCCAAAAATTGCGTTTATCCTCTAGGGGAGAGGGATAGCAGCAATTCGAGTGATGAGAATATTAGGAATGTCGGAAACTTGGCTTCTTAACTGAAGAGCGTGGGATAAACGTTGCTGGCCTCAGTTTATTGTGGGAGGCCTGGCTTTAACTATTGGAAGTCATTACAGAATGCAAGAAGAGCCCTTATTCAAGAAAAAATAAGGCAATCGGCTATTGCAAATGTGGCAGCCACCGCAGGAGAAATGAAAGCAACCCGGTCACGAGGGGTAATTAAACTGTCACCACTATCTTGCCTTTTTGCTGGTTGGAGACCATATAGCGATGCGCTTCCGCAATTTCGGCTAAGGGGAAAGTGCGATCGATGATCGGTTTTAAAGCGCTGGATTCCAATCCCTGGTAAATATAGTCTTTCCCGCGCTTCAGCATTTCAGGGTTTTTGACAATCTCAAATAGCGTATAGCCTCGTATGGTTAACCCTTTTGCCAGGGCAGGGAACAAAGGAAACGGGGTTGGATGTGGAGCCAATGCCCCATATTCAAAGATAATCCCTCCAGGTGCGGTGACAGCGGCGAGTTGTTCCAACAACGGACCCGCAACAGGATCAAACACCAGGCGGGCGCCTTTTCCAGAGGTGAGCGCCATTCCTCTTTCCACCAGATTTTCCGCATCAGTCACAATCACATGATCGGCTCCCGCTTCAAGGAGAAAGGCTTTTTTATCTGCGCCACGAGTCGTAGCAATCGCGACTCCTCCGGTAGCTTTGACGATTTGAATGGCCGCCAATCCCACGCTGCTGCTGGCGGCCGTAATCAAAACCATGTCGCCTGTCTTCAGGTTTCCGTATTCAATGAGCGCACCATACGCCGTCATGTATTGCATCCAGATGGCGGCACCTTCAATGGCGGAGAGGTTGTCGGGATAAGGAGCGGCCGCAGAGGCCGGGACGATGGCACTCTCACCATAGACACCATATTGGCTCATTGGAAAAGACGGAATCGTACTCACCCTGTCCCCAATCCGGAGGTCTGTGATGTCGGGACCGACGGCATCAATGACTCCTGCTGCTTCATACCCTATCCGAGAGGGCAGTTGAGGAGTCTCCAGATATTGGCCTTTTCTCAGCATGACTTCGGCGCGGTTTAGGCCGATTGCCTCCACCTTCATGCGAACTTCTCCCTTACCCGGTTCGGCCAAAGGTAAGTCCTCAAGCTTCAGAACGTCAGGTCCGCCTGTTTGATGAAAGCGCACGATCTTTGGCATCAGCTACCTCCTTCAAAAAAATTATTTCGATCAGGTTTTTGATCGTTCCGTCACAAATTTCACGATACGGTCCACATCGTCCTCCGCCTCCCGGACCATTTGGAGAAATTCAACGGGATTGACGTTGACCTTTCTCAGAAATCGACGATCCGCACCGCAACTATACATCAGATCGGGTGGCAACTCTCCATAAAGCTTGGCTCTGGCTTTCTCAATAATGCGCGGAAACCATTCCAGTCCGGCCAGAGAGGCCTCCCGGGGCGGGAACAATTCGGTAATTTTCACAAATTTCGAATATTGTCCCTGTTGATCGTTCAAAAAATAGTCCCGCCTTATCCTGGTAATGGCGAGAGCGGTTTCCGGATCGGGTTCTCCGGCATCACACCAGTCCTCCACAAAGTCAAATATTTCCTGAGGCGTGGCCCCGATCGATCGAAGAAAATCATCCTCTTGTTTCGTAAACATCACATCCACCTGACGTTCCCCGTTTTTATAGGCCGTGACCTTGCTGTCGAAGAGGGTCCGGAATTCCTCTTCCCACTGTTCAGATTCATGATTCATGGTTCGATGTTCCCTTGCAGGGTCTGTTGAAAAAAGCCGCCAGCGGCGTTCTCGTCATTTTCCCGTGCTCACGTACTCAGCGTACGCTCCGCGCGTAAAAACGGCTGCGGCCTTGCTGGACGGACCCTTCGGGAAGACTCAGGGCATGCTTTTTTGAACCGACCCGGAGCCTTTGATGAGTAATCTAATCCTGGGCTATTTTTGCCCTTGAACATCCTTATTATTCAACACTCCCTTGTAGTTCCGTGTGTATAATCAGACTCCTATCGATTCGGATATTGATTTCTTGAATTGTACGGATGTGTTCATTTCTTTGTCTCCTATTTCAGCATGGCCTTTGACAGTAATCGACTGACATTCGTTTACACGGACACCCGCAATTGTCTGTTTAATATCTTAATTTCGGTTTCCAGGGCCGTGATCCGGTTCCTAAGGGGTAACATAAGGCGCTCGACCTCCTCTTGTGAATATTTCACGGGAATGTGTTGTCGGCAATTGGCATCCCAGGCTTCCACATGAAAACGAATAACCCGTTCGGGCTTTGCCTTGTAATGTGTATCGGTGAGTTGTTTGAGCAAGTCGTGGGCACCCTCAATGACCTCTGCCCTTCCCCACATCTTGATTCGGGTTTGGGTGGCATAATCCATCAGGAACAAAAAGGCCTGATGATTTTCGGCCAAATTTCCTAATGAGATATATTGGCGATTGCCTTTGAAATCGGCGAAGGCGAGGGTCCGATCATCCAGCACCCTGAGAAAACCCTTGGGACCGCCTCGATGCTGAATATAGGGCCTTCCTGCCGCACTCGCCGTGGCGAAATAGAAGGAGTCCCGCTCGCAGATAAAGTCCGCAAGCTCCGGTGTAATGGTGTCCGACCATCCCTCCCCTTCTTCCATTCGCGTATAGTGCTGTCGTGACCCCAGTCGCTCCTGCACAGCTTTCACGGACGGAGTAAAGGCGATGTCGCTGACTGGTGGTTTCATATCTTCGTCTCCTTGTTCTCACTCAAATAGTCGTTAGGCGGCCTTTTCATTTAGAGGCAAATAGTCGGTATATCCCTTCGTATCTCCACCATAAAACGTGGCACGATCATATGGGGAGAGAGGGGCAGACTTTCGAATCCGTTCTGGGAGGTCTGGGTTGGAAATGAAGTATCTTCCAAACGCCACCGCGTCTGCCAAACTCTTTTCTGTAAATTCAAGCGCTGAATCGGGGGTATGGCCTCCTGCCGAAATCAGAACAGTCTTCAGGCTGCCACGAAACAATGAGGCCGTTTGTGGTGTGTCTTGAAGACTATCGTCTTGCATGCCCGCGAGCGCTGCCCGCGGTTCAATTAAGTCGACAAAGGCCACACCTCGTGTATCCAATTCACGAAGGACATAGGTGAACAGCATGATCGGATCACTATCCCTCATGCCATTAAATGCGTTAAAGGGAGATACACGCACGCCGACACGTTCTTTTCCCCAGACTTCGCTGACCGCATCGACGACCTCCAACAACAGACGGGCACGATTTTCAATTGATCCACCATAGTCGTCAGTACGAACGTTGGAACCATCCTGAAGGAACTGATCGAGTAAATACCCATTAGCTCCATGCACTTCTACACCATCAAAGCCCGCCGCTTTGGCGTTTTCAGCACCCGCTTTAAAGTCAGCAACAATTCCTGTTATTTCATCGGTTTCAAGTGCACGAGGAACCAGAATAGGCGTTTCCTGCCAATCAGCCGTATACGTTCCACTGTTTTCCGCAGCAAGAGCAGAAGGTGCAACCGGCAAAGCACCATCGGATTGAAAAGAAGGGTGAGAAATGCGCCCCACATGCCATAGTTGAAGATAGATCCGGCCGCCAGCCTTATGCACCGCATTGGTTACGAGTTTCCAGCCCTGGACTTGCTCTGAGGTATGTATCCCTGGTGTTCCTGGATAGCCCTGTCCCTGTTGGGAAACTTGAGTGGCTTCCGAGATTATTAATCCGGCAGAAGCGCGTTGTGCATAATATGTGGCGTTGAGTTCATGTGGAACGTTTCCTGGCTGCTTTGATCGCATCCGTGTTAACGGTGCCATGATGATGCGATTGGGCAATGTCAGAGAACCTATGGTTAGGGGCTCAAAAAGTTTTGTCATGGTCCGTTTCCTTTTAATGAGTTTCTCAATGAACGACATTCTTAGTTGTTCGTGATCTTTCACCGGTTAACCGCTACCCGTTTATCCAAGAAACGGCCAATATAATTGGCGATCAGGTCGACATCTTCTTCCAAGGCAAAGTGTCCCGTGTCGAGTAAATGAAACTCCAGATTATTCAGATCCCGTTTATACGGGTAGGCCCCTTCAGCCGGAAAGATCTGATCGTTCTTCCCCCAAACAATTAATGCTGGCGGTTGATACTCTCGCAAGTAGGCTTGCCACTGTGGATAGAGCGACAGGTTGGAGCCATAGCTATAGAACAATTGCAGTTGAATGTCGTTGTTGCCTTTCCGATCCAGCAGATATTGGTCTACCAGCCAATTATCGGGACTAATCGCTTCTGGATCTCTCACTCCATGGGTATACTGCCATTTGGTTGCCGGCAAATTCAGAAAGCCTTTGAGAGCTCTGGCATTTTCCGGCGTACGATCTTTCCAATACGCCCGAAAGGGTTTCCAAAACTCCCGCAAGCCCTCTTCGTATGCATTTCCATTCTGGATAATGAGAGAGTCGATCCGCTCAGGGTAACTCACTGCCAGGCGGAACCCTACCGGCGCCCCATAATCCATCAAATAGAGGCTATAGGATTTCAAGCCCACTTCTTGGGTGAACTGCTCCATGACCTTCGCAAGATTATCAAAGCTATAGGTAAACTGATCCACGGTTGGCATGGAACTGTTTCCAAATCCCGGGTAATCCGGAGCCACCACATGATATCGATCTGATAATTGCGGGATGAGGTTGCGGAACATATGGGACGAGGTCGGGAACCCATGAAGCAAGAGAATGACCGGCGCATCCTTTGGTCCCGCCTCGCGATAAAAGATCTCCAGGCCGTTGACGTTTACTGTTTTATGAAGAGTCGGATAATTGATCTCCACGGACGTGGTTTGAGCGGTTGTTAGGTCTTGATTTCCCGACTTTGAAGCCATCGCCCCCACAACCAACATGCCTATAAGCCCGAATGGCACAACAGCCAAAATTCCAATCAGAGGTTTAAAAATTCTATTGAAGCGTTTCATGGTGTCGTTCTCCTTTACCCTATTGAATCGATAAGCCTTTACGTTTCCAAAAAGACCATCGAGATAAAACAAATGGTTTTCCTTATACAGCTGCCACTGAGCCTTGCAAACGGTTAACGATCTCTTCCGTAGTTAAGACAGTATTGGCAATCATTCTGTAATTGACCAAAGCGCTTTCGTAGCCATCGCCTTCGGGAACTTTGGCACCTGCCGTGGCATCCTTGACCACAGCCACTTCAAAGCCTTGCTCCATCAACTCTCGCATGTGTGATTCCACACAAAGATTCGAGGACATGCCGGCAAGAATGACCTTGCTGAATCTCCGCTTGCGCAATTGCAACACCAGATCATTCGTTTCAGGTCCATAGACTTTATGTGGGCTCACGACGATGGTCTGACCGTCTGCAATGTATGGCTTAAACCGGTCGAGCCAATCCGCACCAGAGCCTTCAAAATTTTTCAAACTTAATGGATCGACACGATCGAACATGTTGATACCGTGCATCACCGCTTCCAATGCACCTTCAAACTTCCATCCGTGGTCTGAGGGGTAATAGTAATGAGGTGAAACAAACACCTGGATACCCGTCTCCTTTGCGATTCGAAAGAGTGTGTCCAGATGTTCAACCGTGTTGTTCTCCATCACGCTTTCACCGACGACGCTCCAAGCCACGCCTTTGGGGCTTAAAAAATCATTCTGTGGATCGGTAATGACTAACGCCGTCTGATCTGGAATCATGTCCATTCCTGGATTCGGAAGTGCCATAATCAATCTCCTTTTTGAATAGATGAAAAGTATTTTGGATTAGTTGTGATAATACCGCTCGTGGATGATCCTGCCGTCCTGCCATTTGGTGACCACCACCTGTTCAACATGAACCGGCGTGCCATCCGTGGTAATCCAGTCCATAACCGTTTCATAAAACGTCACGTCGTCGCCTACGCCCTTGGCCGTCACATCAAAGCGCTTCCACTCTTTCACCGTGCTGAGAAATTGTTTCTCCCGTTCCAGATTGGCTTCTCGTCCGATCGTGGGAGGCTGATCGTTCTCCTGCATGGCCGCATCTTCCGCATAGAATGCATCGATCGCATCCAGAATGCGGCCTTCCCGGATATACGAAAACAAGTCTTCCAGTCTGTCTTGCAGGTTAATGGTGGTTTGTGTGCTCATGGTGTTTCTCCTTTCATGAAATTACCGGTTGAGTAATGGTGGCTCTGAATGAAGACCTGGACGGTTTTAGACCCTGGCTTCCAGGTCGGATACTGCGGGGAAGTCCACTTCCGTCCCAGCCACGTGGTTGAAATAATTGGTGAACAGAGTCAGGGCAATATGGCCCAGGATCTCCGTGATCTCCCCGTCCGTGAACCCGGCCTTGCGGAGTTTGGCGAACTCTTCCTCCGAAACCTGTCCGCGGTTCGACACGACCAGCCGCGTGAACTCCAGGGCCGTGGCCTCCTTGGTATCGAGTGATTCGCCGCGCCTACTGTCACTGATAGCCTCCTCACTGAGCCCCACCGTTCGGCCGATGGCCGAGTGGGCCGCAAGGCAATACCGGCAGTCATTGACCTCGGAAACGGTCAGGGCAATTTGTTCGCGAAACTTCGCCGAAAGATGGCCTTTCGAGAGGGCTCCCGAAAAATCGAGATATCCCTGAAGGACGGCCGGCGAGTTGGCCATCGTCCGCATAATGTTAGGTGCGAAGCCGAGCTTACTTTCCACGCCTTTCAATAAACGTTGGGCCTGGCCTGTGGCGGTCTCCGGATCGAGTGCAGTTAATCGTGTCATGGTTTGGGTTCTCCTTGTGTTGGTTTGGAAAATTTTTGCTTTCATTTTTCGTGGTATTACAATGACCATGCCACACTTTAAAAAATCATAACTTGCTGTTTTTATTAAAAACTTAACAAGTAACTAATTTATTTTCACAACGAAAAATCGTTCTTCACGAAAACTCATTGCACATCAACGAAATTTCGTTTAAATTTTCAGCTATGACGACGACAAAGGCGGAATGCCAAGAACCCACCACACTGGATTCACTGAAATGCCTGTTGCTGGACATCGCCCAGCAACGTTCATTGAATGATTTGTTATGGCTGATTGTGCGACGGCTGGCGGATCGACCCACCGTGGTCCTGGCGCGAATCTGGCTGCTTAAACCCGGCGATATCTGCTCCACCTGCCGGTTAAGGGAGGAATGTCCGGATCAGACGCAGTGCCTCCACCTCGTAGCCAGTGCGGGCCGATCGGGTGTGGAAGATAAAACCGAATGGATGAACACCGACGGGTACTTTGCCCGGTTTCCGCTTGGGGTGTGTAAGGTGGGGCGGATTGGAAAGACCGGCGAGCAACTCGTTATCAACGAGATGGAAAACAATCTCGCCTGGATTGCAAGGCCCGACTGGGCCAGACAGGAAGGCATCCAGGGCTTTCACGGACAACCCATCATCTATAAAGGAGAAACCCTTGGCGTATTGGCCGTCTTCGAACGGAAACCGGTCACCGATGAGGCCACCGTCTGGTTCCGGATGATTGCCGATCATGTGGCCGTGGCCATTGCCAACGCCCGGGCTTTCGAGGAAATCGAACGGCTGAAAGCCCAACTGGAACTGGAAAACACATTCTTAAAAGAAGAAGTCCTGGAAGCGCAGAACTTTGGCGATATTATCGGGCAGAGTCCCGCCATCGCCAACCTGGTGCAACAGATTGAACTGGTGGCCCCCACCGATGCCACCGCACTCATCTCGGGGGAGTCGGGAACGGGAAAAGAACTGGTCGCGCGGGAAATACACCGCCGCAGTCAACGCAAGGAGCATCCGCTCGTGCGGGTCAACTGTGCCTCCATTCCCAAAGATCTCTATGAAAGCGAATTCTTCGGGCATGCCAAAGGTTCCTTTACCGGCGCCATGAAAGACCGGGCCGGGAGGTTTCAAGCGGCCGATGGCGGCACGCTGTTTCTGGATGAAGTGGGAGAAATCCCCCTGGAGATGCAAAGCAAACTCTTACGCGTCTTACAGGAGGGAGAATACGAACGGGTAGGCGAGGAAACCACCAGAAAGGTCAATGTCCGCATTATCGCAGCCACCAACCGGAAGCTGGCCCAAGAGGTGGAAGCCAAAAGATTTCGTCAGGATCTGTATTACCGGTTGAATGTCTTTCCGATTGAAGTCGCTCCACTTCGCAATCGCAAGGAGGATATCCCGCTATTGGCCAGTATGTTCATGGCCCATGTCCGCAAAAAACTCAATTGCACAGGACGGGAACTCACCCAGGCGGAAGTGGTGAAATTGCAAAACTATCATTGGCCCGGCAACGTGCGGGAACTGCAGAACATCATCGAACGTGCCGTAATTTCCTCACGATGCGGATCGGTCAAGTTCGACCTGCCCGTGCCGCAAGCCAGCGGCGCATCACTCAAAACACCCCTCAAGAGAAACGGTGACAGCGTCGGCCAAATTCTGACCGAAGAGGACATTCGCCTTCAGGAAAAAGTAAACATCGAAGCCGCGTTGAACAAAACAGGCTGGAAAATTTACGGCACCGGCGGGGCGGCCGAACTCCTCGGCCTCAAACCCACCACCCTCCTGTCCCGCATCAAAAAGATGGGGATTGAGAAAGTAGGGTGAACAATTGACGATTAATCCCGGACATCTCTCTGTACGGAATAGTCCTTCATATTTGGGAATTCTTGGTCTCTTATACCCTGAGTGATATCATGACCCCAGAGGAAGGACATAGATGCCGAAACCTTTAGAAGTCACATCACTTCCCAGTTTCCGCCTGTGGCTTCGCTATGATGACGGCGTATCAGGAGAGGTCGACTTGTCCCACCTGGCAGGAAAGGGCGTTTTCAAGGCCTGGGATCAACCGGATTTTTTCAGAGGAGTCCGAATTGGACCTCTCAGAAAAATTTCATGGAGCGATGAAATTGACCTATGCCCGGACTCTCTCTATATGAAACTGACGAAAAAAACACCTGAGGATATGTTTCCAAATCTGAAGACAGGCATGAATGCCTGAAATTTGTCGCTTTTATGGGATTGTCATCAAGATGTATTTTGATGATCACACTCCGCCCCACTTTCATGCCGAGTACGCAGGTGATGAAGCCCTCATAGATGTAAATACGTTGGTTGTGGTTTCAGGTCGATTGCCCGCACGCGCTCAAGCCCTTGTTTCAGAATGGGCCACGCTTCATCGTGAGGAGCTTCTTTTCTGATTGGCAAAAAGCGAAGAGCTTGGAACCTTTGGACAAAATCGAACCTCTTCCCTAATTAGAATCCCATGAAAAATGAGTGGAGGGGTGGAATGAGTATTTCGGTCGTTGACCATCAGATTCCCAGTGCACAGGATGTAAAAATGACAGACGATACCTTAAGTGTCGACTTAGGGGGTGGACGAACAATTTCGGTCCCATCGGTATGGTTTCCACGACTTGTTCACGGGACACCAAAAGAACGAAACAATTGGAGATTGATTGGCAGAGGAGAGGGAATCCACTGGGAAGACCTCGATGAAGATATCAGTATTGAAGGCTTACTTGCAGGCCACGCCTCAGGGGAGAGTCAGGCCTCTTTCAAGAAATGGTTGGACAAGCGAAATTCTTCTCGAAAATGATTGCAGATCTCCACCGGTAAAATTCGACCTGCCCGTGCCGCAAGCCAGCGGGTCTTCACTCAAAACGCCCATCCAGAAAAATGGGGACAGCGTCGGCCGGATTCTGACCGAAGAGGACATTCGCCTTCAGGAAAAAGCGAACATCGAAGCCGCATTACACAAAACAGGCTGGAAAATCTACGGTACCGGCGGGGCAGCGGAACTCCTCGGCCCCAAACCCACCACCCTCCTCCCCGCATCAAAAAAATGGGGATTGAAAAAACCGTTAGATTTGCGTCATTAACTTGAATTTAAGTAGGAATGGGATACAAATCAAAAATGTATGCGTTTGCGGTATTCGCCTTCAAAGAGAGTAAGAAAATCACCCTACTCAGAACAATCACCATGACTGGGAATGCCGCAGACTAACTTCACCTCTCCAAAATCGATTTTCGTGTTTAGTAGCCAGGCAATCTCTACCTCTTAAAAGAAGATGAACGAATATGATGGATGATTTTACTCCTGGCCAACGCTGGGTGAGTGACAACGATGCCGCACTCGGTTTGGGCATCGTCCAATCTGTCGCCTTTCGCACGGTTCAAATTGAATTTCCCGCCGTTGATGAAACACGCACGTATGCAAAAGCCACCGCCCCGCTGACACGCGTTGAATTTGATGTCGGTGATTCAATTAAAAGTATGGATGGTTGGGATCTTTCGATCACCGAAATAGAACATGTCAGCGGCACAGTGCGCTACCACGGCATTCGGGAAAGTGGTGAGGCGGCCACCATGCATGAACGTGAGCTGTCCGATGCACTCACGTTTAATGTACCTCAAGACAAACTCTTTGCCGGGCAAGTTGACGACAACAGATGGTTTGAGCTTCGTGCGGCCACGTTACAACACCTTGCCACACAACAAGCATCAACAAGCTTTGGCTTACACGGGCCACGTGTCAGCCTGATTCCACATCAAATTTATATTGCCCATGAAGTATCAAAGAGAACCGCCCCCCGTGTTCTGCTCGCCGATGAAGTAGGACTCGGTAAAACCATTGAAGCCGGCTTAATTCTGCACCGTCTGATACTGACCGGACAAATACACCGTGCGTTAGTTATCGTCCCGGAACCACTACTGCATCAGTGGCTGGTGGAATTGCTCAGGCGCTTTAATTTACGCTTCACCTTAATCGATGAACAGTATTTTTCACATATCGACGAGGCATTCGACAATCCGGAAGAATCGGCACCTCTTGAAAACCTTTTCGATCAATTCCCCCTCGTCTTATGCGGACTACACTTTGCCTGCCGCGATGATATCGCCCCGTTAATGGCCATGTGCCATTGGGATATATTGGTCGTCGATGAGGCGCACCATCTGGAGTGGACACCGGGTGAGAGCAGCCGGGAGTATCGACAAATCGCAACGTTAGCGAATCAGTCAGATTCAGTCTTGTTATTAACAGCCACACCCGAGCAATTTGGCACGGCAGGACATTTTGCCCGTTTGCGACTACTCGACCCGGCGCGTTTCCACTCGCTCGACAGCTACTTAGCCGAGGAGAAACAGCATGCCGCGACTGCCGGGCTGGTAAATATTCTACTCGATCATCAGACCATGACTGAAGATGATCTAGCACATTTACGTTCGCTCATTGATGATAGCGATGCCATCGACCTGGCAGCCATCAATGCCGCTAATGACGATGCACGCATACTTCGACGACACCTCATCGACCGTTTGATTGATCAACACGGCACTGGCCGCATATTGTTCAGGAACACGCGTGCGGCGATCAGCGGGTTTCCCCGGCGTCACTTCATTCCTGCTGTACTTGATGACGACAGAAACGAGACCCGTATTGACTGGCTTTCCGATAAACTCCGAGAACTATCGCCGCACAAAGTCCTACTGATTTGCGCGACCGCCGAGACCGCGGTTTCCCTATCTACAATACTGCTGGAAAGGCATGGCCTGCCAGCCGGCGTTTTTCACGAACACATGAATCTCCTGGAACGAGACCGCGCTGCCGCCTGGTTTGCCGATGCCGAAGACGGTGCGCAAATATTGATTTGTTCGGAGATTGGCGGCGAAGGCCGAAACTTTCAATTTCTACATAATATCGTCCTGCTCGACTTACCCGATCAACCCGATTTACTGGAGCAGCGCATTGGCCGCCTGGATAGAATCGGGCAGCAGCACGATATCAATATTCACGTGCCTGTCGCGGCAGGTTCAAGAGACGCACGACTGAGCCGCTGGTACAATTATGCACTCAATGCGTTTGAGCATAGTTGCGTAACCGGCCAACACATCAAGGCCGAAATGGAAGAACCATTTGCTGCTTACCTTGCCGGCGAACACCTCGATGAGGACCGGTTCATCAAGGAATGCAGGCAACTGCACGAGCAAAAGACCCGGCAACTCAACCTTGGTCGCAACCGGTTGCTCGAACTCAGTGGGTGCCGTCAGGAAATTGCTGACCCGTTGATAAAAGAAATCAAACGCAATGAGCAGGAGAACAGCTTATTACGATACCTTGAAAACGCCTTTGATTGTTTTGGGGTTGAAATTGAAGATCATTCGCCAAGCAGTTGGATCATACGACCGGGCGCTCATTTACAGGTGGCACAATTTCCTGAGTTACCCGAAGACGGCATCACCGTAACGACCAATCGCGAGACCGCCCTTGCGCGAGAAGATATGCATTTCCTGAGTTGGGAACACCCGTTAGTGGGTGCGACAATCGACTTGACTTTGAACGGAGAACGAGGCCGGGTCAGCGTCTGCGCGTTACACCTGCCACACCTTCCGCCTCGCAATATTTTAATCGAGGCCATATTCGAATCGAACTGCCCTGCACCCGCCGGATTAGAGATCGGGCGCTACCTTCCTTGCCACGCCTTACGCTTGCTGGTCAACCAGGACGGGAAAAACTATACCCAGCAACTACCACCTGACCGCTACGAAACTTTACTGGAAAAGATCAATCGGAAAGTCGCACAACAAATGATCCAGAGCACGCGTGCGACCTTAAAAAAACAGGTGCAACACATTGAGGAAATAGCCGCGCAACAGCTCCCCATGCTTCGAAATGCTGCCATCGCCTCGATGCATGAAGAATTAGATAACGAATTACAGCGTCTCCTTACCCTGCAAAAGCGCAACCCAACAATTCGCGATGAAGAAGTGCAATTCCTGCACACGAAAATTTCCGATGTGGAAAAGCATTTGCAAAGCAGTACCCTCCATCTGTCCGCCCTGCGCATCATTTATACCGTTTAAGCCCTCGCATACAAACCCTTGAGGGTACATTCCCCGTTACGTGTGGTGTAAATTAATCGCTTGAGCGAGTACAATCATGAGGGAAGTAGGTGAAGCAACAAAAATTATGGGGCGTGTCTGTTGTTGTTATTTATTTAGGTAAGTATTCGCTATGGCGTGCCGCAGGCCTTGGGTTTGCAAAAAGTCTAAACTAGATAACAAAAGACATGACCCGTAGTCTAAAGAAAACCGGGGAGAGCCCCGGCGAAGTCCTGACGGAAGAAAGTATGCGCTTTCGCGAAAGGGCCAATATCGAATCCGCCTTAAAGTACACCGACAGGAAAATTTACGGAACCGGAGGGGCCGCTGAACTCCTCGGCATTAAACCCACTATCCTCCTCTCCCGCATTAAAAAGATGGGGTTTGTGAAATCAGGGTAAAATGAGATTTGGAATCGATACTTTAATTATTCTTCAACCAACAGTGGGCTGCGAAAACCTTTCGATAATTCCATAAAGGAAAAGATGAAATCTCTGATACGGGTAGGTGAATAAAAAAACAATTTTCAGGAATTTTTATGTCATTTCGGTGGGAAGATATAAAACCATTTAATAATTCTCAAAATTATGCTTTTGAAGAATTGGTATGCCAATTAGCAAGGGAAGAGGATATTGAAGGGAAAAAAGAATTTTACCGTGTTGCCGCTCCAGACGGGGGGGTAGAAGCTTATTGCATTTTAGAAGATGGCAACGAGTATGGTTGGCAAGCCAAGTATTTCTTTTCCATGGGGAGTTCGCAATGGCAACAATTAAGGAAATCTTTTGAGACTGCCCTTAAAACCCACCCAAACCTTAAGAAATACATAATTTGCCTTCCATTGGATAGACAAGATCCTCGGCACCTTGAGGAAAAGTGGTTCATGGATCGATGGAATGAAAAGGTGGCTGAATGGACTGATTATGCCAAAGCAGAAGACAGGGAAGTTGGCATTGTATATTGGGGAAGCTCTGAACTTGCTCACAGATTATCTCAGGAAAAAAATGCTGGCAGAAAATTTTTCTGGTTTTCAGGAGAAGAATTTTCAGACCAATGGTTTAAGTCCCATGTCGAGACCAGCATCAGTGATTTAGGTAAACGTTATACTCCTGAACTGAACGTTGAATTAGAAATTGCCAGGAATTTTGATGCTATTAGCAGGAACAATGCTTTTCGTCAATTTATAAAAGAAAGTTTTCATGTATTTCTATTAGATCTGAATAAAGTTTTGAACAGTTTACGCAGGTTCCCGTTCAGAGATGAAATAAATCTGATATCTGCTGCTATAAATAATATTGAAAAGGCGTTTTTAGAATCCCAAAGCAAGGAATTGGTTGAAATTGACACAGATTCACTGGACAAAAGTATCGAGATAATTGAGAGGGCACTCTCCGAATGCGATAAAAACATCGAGTTGGACAAAAAAGACAGAAAAGAATCTTTTGATTACCTAAAGTACGAAATAAATAAAGCAAAAGGAGCTTTGTATGATTTTTCTGACTTTATTCAAGGTTCGATATTAAAGGTAGTAAATCGTCCTATTGCATTGCTTTCTGGCCCAGCAGGAATCGGAAAATCACACCTATTGGCGGACATAGCGTCAAATAGAATAAATGCCAAAAAGTCCTGCATATTACTTTTAGGGCAAAAATTTAGATCTGAAGAATCACCATGGACACAAATTCTACGCAATCTGCTTAGACTGAACTGTAATGAAACCCAGCTTTTAGGCGCTCTGGAGGCTAGGGCACAAGCGCAGGGCGAACGACTATTATTTCTGGTGGATGCAATTAATGAGGGGAAAGGCAGGTATTTTTGGCCAGAACATATTAGGGGCTTCGTTAAAGAGTTCTCTAAATACCCCTGGATTGGGTTGGTACTCAGCGTTCGGTCCTCTTATGAAAAACTCCTAGTGCCTGACAATTTCATTGAAAACACTGGGATAACCAAAATTTCTCATTTTGGTTTTGATGGTATCGAATATCAATCCGCGCGATTTTTCTTTTCACAGTATGGCATTGAGCAACCAAGCGTGCCTTTGCTTAACCCTGAATTCAAAAATCCATTATTTCTCAAGCTTTTTTGTGAAGGGTTACATCGCTCGGGATTGACAAATGTCCCCAAAGGATATGGGGGCATCAGCAGTATCGTTGATTTTTTCATCCAGAGTATTGATGAGAAGCTTTCAACCCCAAGTTTTTTTGATTACCCCTCTGGCCAAAAAATTATCAGGAAAGTAATTGATAGGCTTATTGAATTCAAATTAGATAATAAACTTAGCACTGTTCCCTATGAGAAGGCGTTCGAATTAGCTGATCAAATTATATCTCAATTTAGTAATGCACGGCGGTTCCTAGATGCCCTTATATCTGAAGGGGTTTTTGCCAAGAATTTATTCCTGAAAGAAAATGGAGAATTTGAGGAAGGTATTTATTTAGCTTATGAACGATTTGAAGATCATCTTACAGTGGCATATTTGCTCGATAGGACCCTTCCGAACACCCCATTAGATGAAATTTTCAGAGAAAAAGGTAGGCTATTCCGCTACATTGAAGATTCAGGTTTCACACAAGGGCTATTAGAGTCGTTAGCCATACAAATTCCTGAGAGGACCGGAAAAGAATTATACGAATTAGTTGATGATGGGAAAAAAGATGATACAGGAATAATTGATTCCTTTATCAACAGTTTGATTTGGCGGAAACCCGAAACTATCAAAGAAACCAGTATTGAGTACGTTAATAAATATGTTTTTCGCTACAAAAATTCCTTCGATTTATTTTTTCAGATGGTCTATTCGGTAGCTACCGACCCCGAACATTTCTACAATGCTGATAGCCTGCACCGTTATTTAATGCAGTTCACCATGGCTGTAAGAGATGCAAGCTGGACGATAAATCTCCATGATCAAGATTACCAGGGGTCTTCAATGCCTAGGCTCATTGATTGGGCCAAGTCGGAAGAAGACAAGTTTTACTTATCCAGTGAATCCCGTCTATTAGCAGCCAAGGCTCTGACTTGGCTTTTCACTAGCACTAATATTTCATTCAGAGATTCGGCAACAAAAGCGTTAGTCGTATTACTAGAAAATAGCTTTGAAACAATAAAAACACTCTTGGTGGAGTTCGAGAAAGTCGACGACCCATACGTCTATGAACGAATCTTCGCTGCAGCTTATGGCGGGGTCCTGCGCTCTCAAAAGATTGAAGGGTTGGAGGATCTCTCACATTATATAATTGAGAAACTTTTTAAAGCTGATGAAGTCTATCCCAATATTTTAGTCAGAGATTACGCAAGAAACATTGTGGAATATGCCATCCACAGAAAATGTATTACCCTAGAAAATATTGAAATTATACGTCCACCATACAGAAGCTCCTTTCCTTCGGCCTTCCCAAGTAACGATGAAATAGATGCTTATGAATTCGATTATAAAAATCCGGATTTCAAGGACTATTATTGGGGCCAAAACTCAATTTTAAGCTCAATGGTAACGGAGTATGGGCGGGGGGTTTGTATGTATGGAGATTTTGGTCGATACACCTTTCAAAGTGCCTTATATGACTGGGAGAATTTCAATCCAAATGATTTAAGCAATTATGCCTGTAAGCTCATATTTGAAAAATATGGCTATGATGTTGAGAAACATGGAAAATTTGACAGACACGCTACTAGTGGCGACCGACATACAAATAAAAGAGAAAGGATCGGGAAGAAGTACCAGTGGATTGCATTGTATGAAGTCCTTGCCCGAGTTTCTGATAATTTTCAAATGGTGGATGAGTACACACGGTGGAGTGAAGATAAGCATTATGTTTGGTATCAAGGGCCTTGGCAACCCTTTGTTAGAAATATTGATCCTACAGTTGTGCATCATCAAAGAAAGGTTTCACAAGATTCAATGAAATTTGGTAATTCTGGGAACAATATTGATATGGATGACACACATGAAAATTGGCTTTTCAGCCACCAGAATCTACCAGATCCTGTCTCCGTAATATATGACAATGCCACCGTAAATTCGGATTGGTTAGTTCTTAAGAGGCACCTTTCCTGGGAAGAGTCAGTTCCCATTGGAAAAGATGACCTTCATTTTCCTCGAAAGCACCTTTGGTATCACATTAGAAGTTACCTCGTAAAAGAAGATGAATATGACAGTATAATTCATTTCCTCCAAGATCAACAATTTTCTGGGGACTGGCTCCATGAAAGGAATGATCGGTACCAAGTATTTAGTCGGGAATTTTTTTGGTCACCAGCTTATCAATTTTTTAAAAAACCATACTACGATGGCGGAGACTGGGATGAAGTGAATGATCCAGGGAACAGATCCAAGGTAATAGGGCATGTTCTCCCAACCTCAGAAGGGTACCGATGGCAGTCCGGTGCGGATTATGAAAGCCAACCTTCGTTTCTTGCTCCATGCGAAATTTTCTACTTATACCTGAATCTACAATATTCTAAAAATATGGGTGAATGGCTATCCAAGGAGGGACAAGTCGTTTGTTTTGATCCTTCAGTGGGAAAGGGGGGTCCCTCTGCCTTGAATGTTCAGAAAACCTTTCTACAACAATTTTTGTCGGGTAATAATCTAAAAATTTTTTGGACATGCTTTGGAGAAAAAAATATTTATGGGACTTCTTTCAGTGGGACAAGATTCCCAAGGGGGTTGGAACTTTCCGGTATCTACACTCTGAATAATGGGCAAATTGAAGGAGAGATAAAATATAAATGCCCCTCTAATAGCCAATAGAAATTCAAGGTGTTGTTTATTCCTATCTTACTACGACTGGAAAAAATGAATTGGGAGATTGAGTTGTTTTACCGTTTTGGTCAACGGATTCTTGACCTCTACCCGTTGCATGGAAGACCAAAGCTCCAATGGCAAACATCAAATATTAGGATTCTCTATTCATAGGTTCCCCGAATCGGATAGTCATTCTCCTGAATCCATTTCAAGGTATCAATTAATTCCTCGGGGTCCGACCTGTTGAAGGGCGTATTGGACATATCGATCAATTGGACCTGACCTTCCGGATTCACCGCAAACATGCCGGGTTCGGGGAACGGTTGGTCGGTTTCCTTCGGAGAGCGCGGAAGGGAAATATACAGACCGAGTTCCTTCATTTGTTCGATCGACAGCCCGTAGGCCACCGGAAACGTTGCGCCGGTTCCTTCAACCATCTTCTTGGCTTTGTGTTCCGGATCGCCTGAGACGGCCACCATTTCTGCTCCCACAGCGGGAAACTTTTCTTTAAAATTTTCCAGTTTCTTCAGGTAGGTTTTACATATCGGGCAATGCAACCCCCGATAGATAAACACGACCTGCCAGTTCCCCTTCTTTTTGGGATGGCCCAATGTGACCTCTCCCCCGTTGACCAGCGGAAGTGTAAATTCAGGGAGCCGGCCCGACGAAAGCTTTGTTGGAGCCATGGGTATTACCTCCTTTAAGATTGGTTCAGTTTTTCGTATAAACCGGTCCAATCCATATGATCGTGTGGATTGCCTTATTTTGGAATTTTGAAAAGACCCGGTTGATCTCATCTTAACAAGCCCGGGAAGTGTAATAATCTCTCATAGGTGGATAAATGATCCTTTTTTGATGGAACTTCATCTAACAACATGAGAATATCCGCAGTGCAATTCTGATGGGACCGAAAATTTAGGAACTTGAGAGCAGGCGTTTTTAAAAAGGCTCATATTCAGGAAGGCGTCCTGACCTTGCTCAATCCATCCCCGATTTCCCGTTTTTCCCATAGGCGCCTGACAACTTTATTATTCTGGGTTAAAGCGGCAGCGTTGCTTGTCTTGCCGATAGCGGTGTATTTGGCCACGCAGCACGTCGACGTCGGTGAGGTATTCAATCCTGACCGGCTCACCCAATGGCTTTCCCAGGCCGGGCCATCCGCCCCTTTTCTGTTTATGGGATTGATGGCTCTCGCCGTGATTATCAGCCCCATTCCGAGCCTGCCGCTGGACATTGCTGCGGGGGCCGCGTTTGGGCCGTTTCTTGGTGCCGCCTATGCGGTGCTGGGAGCGGAATTGGGAGCCATTATCAGCTTTCTCATTGGGCGGGCCGTGGGACGGGAAGTACTGAGCAGACTCCTTCGTATGAACATCGCCTTCTGCGAGAAATGTTCAGACCACCACCTGGCGGTTTTTGTGTTTTTGTCCCGTTTACTGCCGATCTTTTCCTTCGACTTGATCAGTTATGGAGCTGGACTCACCAACATGTCTCTTCGTATGTTTGCACTGGTCACTTTTCTGGGCATGATTCCTCCAACTCTCGCACTTACCTACGCCGGAAGTTCTGTCACAGGAGGAACATGGCTCACGGTGGTTCTGGGGCTTGCTATGGTCGTGCTGCTCCTTCTCATCCCCAAACTTGTTCTCCGATTCCCCGACTCACGCTTCGTCAAACTCTTGCGAGGAGAGGCCCCGATTCCGACTCCCGGATCAACTCCGCTTCAACCGCCAACTAAGGACTTTGCTGAAGGGGCACCACGTTGCGCCTCATGCAACGGCCCAATGAAGTAAATTGTGAAAGAGTGCCAACAGCGAGATTAGGAAGAAATTTCGACGGGAAGCCATTTCCGAATATTTAGGCTACCAGGGCCTTTCCTGTTATTTTGGCGTCGACCCACGGCTACAAAAACCTCTGGAGGACATTCTCCGTGGTCGTGCTCGAGCTCTGGCATTGAAACGATTACAATAAAACCACGGAAACTATGGCATTGGAAGAACAGGCGCAGGAGAAAGAACTCTTTAAGAAGCTTCTGGAGAAGCGAACAGAATACATTCTTCGGGAAAAGTTATGGCGCCAAGACCAGGACGGGTAAACCCGGTCTCTCGATTCGCCAATTTTCCGGGGATTTTTCTTATGTTTCAATCTTGTTTCCTGGCGCTCAATAGGGAGGAGCTCTCCCATGAAACGATATGACTTAGAGCAGTATCTACACGAGCATATTCCGCTCTCACGCGCCATGGGCGTTGAAGTCATTGAGGTCGGCTGGAATGGCGTCACCTTACGCGCTCCTCTTGCTCCCAATATCAATCATCGGGAAACCGTGTTTGGTGGGAGCGCCTCGGCTGTGGCCATCCTGGCAGCCTGGGCCATTCTGTATGTTCGGCTACATCAGGAACACGTGAAGTGTCGTCTGGTGATCCAGCGCAATACGATGACCTATGAGCGTCCTATTGCGAGTACGTTTGAGGCCTCTTCCACCATTCAAGACTCACTGGCCTGGGAAAAGTTTCTACGAACATTTGCACGGAAGAATCTGGCGAGAATCAGCGTCGCGGCCACACTGAGCTGCACCGGCGAACAGGTCGGGAAATTCGAAGGGGATTTCGTGGCGTTAACGATGAAACAGGATTAATGGCAGCCTCCATGGACCATCAATCTACCATGGCACCGCAAATGGGAAACCATCCGCATCTTTTTAAAGATGGGGGTTTGTCCAAATCTGGTCGAGAAATAGTCTGCTCAATTTCGGTACCGGTTACACCATGACATTCTGGATCTATTGCCTGTTAAACCGTCGCATAGGCTGGCTTTCCTGCATCTACCTGGGTCATGCTTCGCATGCGTATCATCCCGATGATTTCTTTGAGTGTTTTCCCGGCCACTTCATTCGAGACCTGACAGGTGCCCGCATTCCGGTGCCCCCCGCCGCCATACGCCAGGCAAAGTTCTCCAATATTGACCGTTGAACTCCGGTTGACGATTGACGCTCCAATTGCGAACACGGTGTTTTGTTGTTTCAATCCCCACATCACATGGATTGACAGATTGCAGTCCGGATACAGGGCATAAATCATAAACCGGTTGACGGCATAGATAGTCTCCTCATCCCGCAAATCCAGCACGACCAGATTATCATGGACAGTCGAGCATCGTTGGATCTGTTCCTTCGCCAACTCGGCATGTTTATGGAAGAGCTGCACCCGCTCTTGCACGTCCGGCAGGGCAATGATTTCATCGATACTGAGGCTGATACATTTTTCGATGAGTTCCATCATCAACTGGTAATTGGAGATACGAAATTCCTTAAAGCGTCCAAGTCCGGTACGCGCATCCATAATGAAATTCATCAAGGCCCAGCCGCTCGGGTTGAGGATTTCGTTGATATCGTATTTGGCCGAATCGCCTTTATCGACCGCATCCATCATCTCATTCCATGCGGCCGGAAATGTCTTGTCCCCACCGTAATACTCATAGACCACCCGGGCAGCAGAAGGCGCCTTGGGATCGATAATATGATTGCTTCTCTTACCCTTATTACGAATGGTTTCACTCAGATGATGGTCAAACGCGAGGTGGACGCCCTCAACATACGGCAGATTGGTGGTGATTTCCTTGGCGGAGATCGCCACTTTGCCGTCCTGCATGTCTTTCGGATGCACAAACTTGATCCCATCAATAATCCCCACTTTTTTCAACAGAACTGCACAGACCAGTCCGTCAAAATCACTGCGGGTCACCAATCGAAATTTTTCAGTAGCCATAAGATTTGATCCTCAAAGGGGAGCGAGGTTGATAAGAAAATACCACAGGCTTGTTTATGATTGACGAGGTTTGCAGCATCATATTCGCAGCCCGAACGGCCAAGGCCTACTCATATTTTCGGCCATGAGGTTCAGATCTTAAGGATATATGACTTCCGTGTTTGACTTCTCAGCCCGAAACGAGAAGCCCGTAGCTCTTTTTCTCGCATTGAGAGGAGTCGATTTCTTGCCTCAAATCCAGTTCATGCCCCAGACAAACCAGGTCCGCGAACATTATATCCTGGCGATGAAATGCGGTGACAAAGTCGACCTCACCGATTTCATTTATTTCGTTGAAGAATGCCTACAGGGAGTGTTGAATAAAAACAATTTCCAAGGGCATATTGACCCACAGGCACTTTGCATATTAGAGGCCTCGGGGCGGTTCAAAAAAGCATGCCCTGAGTCTTCCCGAAGGGTCCGTCCAGTCCTGTCCTGAGGCCCCTCGAAGGAAAGGCCGCAGTCATTTTTGCGCGCAGAGCGTACTTCCAGTACGTGAGCACGGAAAAATGGCGAGAACGCCGCTGGCGGATTTTTTCAACAGCCCCCTACAGTACCTACCTGGACGTTGTCCATAGTTGGCAGATTCCAAACCAGGACCTTTTTCCTCACAAAAATACAGTACCAACGAGTTCTGGATGACACCAGTCACATGAGCCTTTATCCTGAAACGGTCCTGCTGCTATAGGTAAAGGGCACCCCAATCGTCAGACACATATCTTTACATGACAGAACAAACCAGCCGATGCGAGTTCCTCTCCATCCGTTCATCCGAGAGATGGGGGAGCATCAAATAGAACTAGTCCGATCGAAAACAACTGGAGACGGAGAACGATTAGACCATGATATCGATTACCTGGTGGATGGGCATGATCACATTGGTGACATGCTTGATCAGGATGACTCAGGCCCTTGCAGAGGAACCTGAGCGTCTGCCCCGGACAAAGGTACTGTCGCAGGATGTTGCGGCCCAGCTACCGAAAGCCCAGTCCCCACAATGGCACTACGGCGGGTTTGTGGATCTTGGATATTCACATGACTTTAACTCTCCCGGCAATCACCTTTTTCGCAATCGCGCCACCACGCCCAAAGTCAACGAGCTCGAACTGAACATGGGCGGTGCCTATATTAAGAAGAGTGCGTCCGAGCAGTCCCGATGGGGTGCAGAGCTATTGGGGCAGGGCGGACAGGATTCCAAAGATTTCGGGTTCGGGACCAACCTTCCTCATGTTCCCGGGTCCGATGTCTGGCATCACTTCGGTCGCGCGAATTTCTCCTACCTGGCTCCGGTCGGCAACGGCTTGACGATTCAGGCAGGACTCTTTAACAGCCTCATTGGCTATGAATCATTGTACGCCAAGGATAATTTTAACTATACGCGCTCCTGGATGGCCGACTACTCACCGTACCTCATGTTCGGGGCGAATGCGGTCTATTCAATCAACGACCGATGGACCGGTGCAGTCTTTGTCATCAATGAATATTTCCATCTACAAAACGCCAACGACCTTCCGAGTTATGGAGCCCAGGCGACATACACACCCGGTCGCTCCTGGACGATTAAAGAAACCATCTATTATGGGCCTGATCAATCGAACACCTCACTGGAATTCTGGCGATTTTTTTCAGACACCATCGTTGAATGGAAAGGGAAGCAGGTCACAATTGCGGGCCAGTATCAGTTGGGAACCCAAAAGAATGCCTCGGTTCCTGGCAATCCCCGATTACTCTATATGGGCGCGACGCTCCATACGCGCTGGCACATCACCAAACCATGGTTTGTCGCGCTTCGACCGGAGCTTTATTCGGACCCGAATGGTCTCATAACCGGCTTTGCCCAATTCATCTGGGCGGTCACCGCCACTTCGGAATACCGGCTTCCCTATGAATGGACCAATTCCATATTTCGGATCGAATACCGCCATGACAACTCTACGGGTTCCGGTGGCGGGTTCTTCAAGGGTGGGCAAAACACTCTGACGCCTTCCCAGAACTTATTGATTTTCTCGGTCATTTGGACCTTCGACTCACCCTGACAGACCATCACAAGCTGAGCATGGATGAGGATGCGTATTGCCCCGGAAAGAACTGGTTCACAAGAAGCACCCTGACTGAAATGGCGTCACAGGGATCAAGGCAGGAAACCCATAGAGAAACTAGCGCAGGTTTTTCCCTTCAGGTGATTGGATAGAAGGAAAAACCGGAAACTGGTTATTGTGAAAATTCCTCATAGACACCTGTCCACGATTTAACCACTTGTCGATCTCCCTCCATCCTTGTCTGATTTTCTTTTCTCTTAAGAATTCAAGCGTTTAAACTCAGAGTGGTTGGGAAAGGGTTCTTCCACCAATTGGCATCATGATTGCTCACTTACCTCACACAGGCAAAAGAAAATTATTTACACATCCAATCAAGTGAGGCAATGACATGGCATGGTCCTTGGTTTTAACCATCAGTCTCACTATTGTGATCACGTTAATCGCCATGGGTTGGATTTGGGCGGAGAACAAACCCCCAACTCGACCTAAAGCGAGGACCAAAGCGTCAAACGATTACTTCCAAAACGAAGGAATTGAAGAAGAAGAAAAAATGGAAGTACCGAGGCTTTAAAGTTATTCATATGTTCCCCGGATCGGGAATTAGTTGCCTGAATCCCTTCCAAGATTTCGATCAACTCATCGGGATCGGACCTGTTGGGGGACATGTTGGAAATACCTATTATGGACCTTACCATCCGAACTGATTGCAAACATTCCAGGTTCTGGAAAAGGTTTATCCGTTTCCTCGGGATATCGCGGGTGAGAGATTTACACCCAAGTTTCCGATTCCACCACAGATGATCACCGGGGAATAAAAACCAAATTTTTATCGGCCGGTAAGGATACGGATTCAAATATTCTGGACGTCAAATTTGAATAAAGGTTTAATGGCCCATCCCAGGATGAGTATTGACCATCATGCACAATTTAATAATTAGTAATCCGGCTTCCCCATGAAAGCCTGAAAGATTCCCGTTCACGTCCTTACGGGGCTTTTGCCTGCTCAGCATGAGCCTGCGCCATCTTTTCCGCAACTTCCGCAGCTTTAGTGTAATAGTCCTTTAAATTCTTGGCATGTTCCACAAGGCTTGATTCATGCCCTTCTTTGGGGGTCCCCAAAAACTCATATTCTTTCTCAATTTGGCGCATTTCTTCTGCCCGCGCATGAAGGTCACTCGCCTCTTTCTGGTACCAATCCGCCAAACGCGCATGGTCATTTTGTTTCACCATTTTGCTTGGCGGACTGAATGCGCACCCGACCATCAGGGCCATCATTGTGGTTGCAAGCACCAATTTCCAGTTTCCTTGAATGTTCATAACCTCCTCCTGTGTGATGAATGATTATTGGTTATCCATGTACTTTTCCTATGCCATCTTTTGGTAAGAAATGGTTTGCCAAAAAGAAAGAACCACAACCGTCTACCTAAAGATCGGCATGCTACTTTAGGATATTTCCAAAAAAACCCATTCACAATACTTCGCTGGAAAAATGTCTGCCGGAATCCGTTCCAATTTTCCTGAAATAAAAACCAATCGGCTGAAGAATTTGCTCTGCACAGAGACGTGGGAATCATCCGTTCCCACAAATTTCGGTATGGTCTGCGTTGATTCGCTTAAAGAGATCGGAGCGGACATACTCGGCCTCTTTTGATATCTCGGTGAAAGATTTGGTATCCGAATCTCCCCTCATATCGCACATCTTTAACCAACTTCATATACACATCGCAATGCTAAAAATGGATTACCATCTTTTCACCATGTTAGGGGTAACAAAAGGATTCTTCATCATAGTGACAAATGACCCCACAGGACAGACTATTAATGCTTGATAGGCGAAAAATTCTTCTTCTTGAGATCCCGGGTGGTGACATACCGTCGAACACTCACCAACCTCCACAAACGTGCCCCCTGCCAATTGTCGACAGATATCACAACCGATCCGGGTGGAATCGACAAAGAAATTGGCCTCGACCTTTGCCTTTAATCGTTTGGAAAGTTTAGCCCTCATTCGTTCTCTTATTGTTTTAAAATACCCTCCAGAAAGATGCCCATGCCATTTTACATTACATAAGAATGATGTTGAATTTGAAATGAAAGTTAAAGGAGATGGACCCACATGGCCTGGAGACTGAGTTAAATTTGCGCCTTGAGCCTTGGGAGACAAAAAGCAGAAAAAATGTCTTCCGAAGTCAATTTCGCTCCAGGATTCAGATAGGTAGAATATTTCTATATTGATGGACGCGCTCACATACACATCCACACAATTTTTTTAAACAATCTTTTATAGGCTAGAGATCATACACTCTACACAACCTATTCCCATTTACCCTGGAGGGGCTTATGCAAAAGATTACCGCCATTTTCGCGATAGCAGCTCTGATAACCGGGCTGAGCGGATGTAGTTATGTTTTCTATCCGCGTGCGGATGAATTTGCCCAAAAAGCTAAAGGGACCACCAGTCTCGAAACCGTACTGAACCTGACCACTATGATGGAAGCCAGTGCGGAAGCCGCGAAAGGGGGAACAGGGTCCGATCAGCCATTGGACGACCTGCACAATCAATTTCATGCCTTCGACAATTCCTTGTGTTGTGTGGACGAGGCCAAACGGGAAACACCGGCCTACGCTCTCGCGGTGACCCATAATAAGGAATTGTGGGCTATCTTTAAACGGCTATGGAAGTTCAAGGATACGCAACCCCAACGGGATGAACACCTCGCCTTATTTAAGACGGAGGTCCAAGAACTCCGTGCAACCCTTGAAGCATTGAAATAATCGGAAGGCATGGATTGACCCGACAGGTCTGAATCGAGTCTGGGCGAGAGAGATGCCTAAGGGAGCACAGACTTTTGGGCATGGGTTTTTTATGATGTTCCTTACGAATAGCGGGAATAACTCGTCGTCTGTCTGGGCCGTGCTTTGAGAATGACTCCGATTAACAGGCCGATGAGGACCAGAGCGCCCCCATACAGTAGCCATTTAAGTTGTGAGTTTTCTTCGAGCTGCCTGGCTTTGGCGGATAGCTCTTCAACCTGGCCGGCTAAAAGTGTATTCTGCTGAACAAGTTCGATGTTACGGGCATGCTCGTTGATGGAATCGCCCGATATACGTTTCAGTTCCGCGAGTTCTTTCGAGAGGGATTGCACCTGCGAATTAAGTGTCCGGTTGTTGGCGTCGGTTTCTTTGTGCTCAACCTGGATAGTTGCACGCGCCTCGCGTTCTTTTTCGATTTCAGCTTTAAGACCTTGTAGGCGCTTTTCGGCTGCAGCCAGCTTGACCCGGGCAATGGGTTCTCCAATGAGGTACTGAGACGTAACCCAACCCTCCATCCCATCGGTGGTCCTGACCTGGGTAAAGCCCGCCTCCTCGTCTATCGCGAGAATGGTCAGTTGGGTCCCGCTTGGTAGGCCACGGTGTAGGATGCGATGGGCAGTAGTGGGCCCACTGCGTAGCGGCACCGTTACTACGTCCGAGATGTAATTCACGTCTCCGACCGCAGCCAAGGGCTGTGTGGTCAGCCCCAACCATGAGAAGGATAAAAAGACGAGATAGATTAAAAATTTCAAAGCGTTTAACCTCCTCATGGTGTTGCGCATTTCGAGAAAGGAGTTCTTTCGGCGAAAGGTAACGTGTCGTACTCACTGGGAATAGGAAATGTATAAGCCCTGGGGGACCAAGCCGATAAGTAGCAAAGGAGCCGTAATGTGTCAATGACATCAAAAAATCGGCTCATGAAAATAGAGGCTTAAAAAGGTTAAATCCTGTATTGACCCACTAGTTAATCCCCTTTTCTGTCCACGAATATAGAAGATCCGGAAATGATCACGCAAACGAGCCTAAAGAAGGTAGGTGAGCAAGGTAGGATGAAATGAAAACCATATCTACAGGCTTGATCTTCGACTCAGATGATCATATGACCACCACATATGAATGAGGTAACCGGGCTGACGTTCAAACCCAGAAAAAGACCTTAGTTGGGCCAGACGGGTATGGTCCCCTCCTCCACGGTAAAGTCAGAACGATTCCATGTGCAATCTTGGATGGAAATGGCTTTGCGTCCTTTGGCCCAATGAAACGAACCTGGCTTCCGAACCGGAACCCGGTTCATCCAATAGCCAAAGTCAAATAATAACCCTTGGCGAAAATGACAAATGTGAGGCGAGTGAAACTTTTTATGGAACAGTGCCGATGGATTGGATGTTTATATTAAGTTGCTCTGTCATTTCCTTTGAAGCACAGGGTAACCAAACGAGTAAATCCATTTATCCGCCTCAACCGCATTTTCCCGCGCCAGCTCTCTGGCCGGGGTGTGACACGGAAGACAATCTATCTTATAATCCTTAGACACCGTATGTTGAGGATCGTCCGAATTAAAGAAGGACCAACCCCAACCATCACCCCATAGGCTGGATTCTTTAAACCGCCCGTTCGTATCCCTGACCAACACAAACCAGCCTTTGATGGTGGTCGCGTGACCGACTGCCGGCCCGGTGGTCATCGCCATGGTGTCGGCGTTTAGGAGTTCTTTCACCAACACCGCTCCGTCGGGAAACCGGTTTTTCTCGTTGTAATACCTGATTGTGTCCGGCTGGGTATACACGACGTGGTATTCCTGCAAACCGGGCGCACCTTCAACCTTGGCGTGGGCCCAGGTCCCTAGCGTGGGCCATTCCCGGTAATTTTCAGGAACATTGATGGCCCCGGTTTTGTGGTGAACATTAGGGGCAAAGGATTTCTCTTCTTTCGTCATCGCCCATCCTGCCAAACTTCCCAATCCCAGAATGAGGATCGTTCCTATGGTGACAAACTGCTTCATAGAATTCTCCTTACAAAAATTAGTAACTAAAAAACGGCTGAGGCCCGCCCCAAAAACCGTGACGGACCTCGGCCTAGTTCCTTTATAAATCCGACGGCGCTTTATCTTTGATTTCTGGCCAATTGGCCTCCGATTTTTTGAGATAGCCCGGAATATCCTTGGCCCATTTGTTTTGGATATCCCGATCCAGATTCAAATACAGTTTGCCCTGAACGATCTTCCACGCTTCAGGATCGGACACGAATTTCTTCCCGACCGCCACACCATAGGCACAATATCCACCATAGGCTGGCACATACTTCCCGGGGTCGGCCTCGAACATTTCTTTATGCTCTTTGGAAGCAAAGGCATAGGTCACTCCCTTGTGCTCGACAACGTGGTAACCGGAGCCCCTCATCGGTTTGCCATCCGTAAAGTACGCTACCGGATCATAACCGCTGATTCCTGGAGTGCTATTGGTAACATCCCCCGCGAAAGCGGGTGTACCCGCGATAGCCACGAACATGACGAACAGGGAACTCAAGATTGTCTTCATCATTTTCATGATGGATCTCCTTTTTGAAGATAGAATGGTTAATAAATCCAAGTATACAGATCTGTATCCTTCATGGAGCCTAGTCAGCTGAGTTCTCCTTTCGTTACACTTCTTTTCCAATCGCGTTCACATTTCAGAAACCATTCATGTTATTGGAATACAAAAAGAAACCTGATACATCTCTTTCAGAAATATTTGTGTATCCACAAAAATTACAAAAATATTGGTAGACCAGAAGGTCTAGTTAAATGTCGCAAGAAAGCCCTCGACCCTCAAAGCGGGAGCAACTTATCCAGACAGCTGTAACCTTATTTGCGCAAAACGGGATTCACGCCACAGGGATTGATTCCATTGTTGAACATTCGGGGGTGACAAAAAAAACCTTGTATGCCCACTTCCGCTCAAAAGAGGAATTGGTCCTCGCGGCATTGCGACACTATGACGGACAGTTTAGAAATTCGTTCATGCGGCAAGTGGAGACGAAGGCGCGCACTCCCAAAACTCGCCTGCTGGCCATTTTCGATGTGGCCGAAACCTGGTTTTCGCAACAGAGTTTTTATGGATGTCTGTTCATCAATGCCGTTGGTGAGCATTCCACCCCCGACACTTCACTGCGTTACGTCTGCAGGGATTTCAAGCGGATGATGACGGAGTTTATTCTCAAGCTATGCATTCAGATGGGAGTGCGGAATCCTCAGCATTTAGCCGAAGAACTCTCCCTCTTATTGGAAGGCGCAATCGTGACAGCCCAAGTGTCGCAAAAACCTGATGCAGCCAAAATTGCCAAACGGGTAGCAGCAGCGCTGATCGAAAAACAGAGTCCACGTGAAACACCTCAAACATAAAATCATATTTCCAGGTGGATGATCAGATACTCCTAATTGTTATTGATGATCATCACTCGGCAAAGATGATTTCTGACATATTCGGCCCTTGGTCGTTGTGCTCCGCTACGCCGCACCATTTATCAGAAGCCATGAGCCTTAAAATCCGGGGAGGCCAACAGGAGAAGCTGAGATTTTTTCCTGCCCACTTGCATAATATTCAGTGGGCGGCTGAATGTGGCGAGAGGGTTTCAGGGGTAAGCCATCCTGGGACTAATGGCATTTCCGGATGTTCCCATACAATAGAAATACAGGAATGGACATCCTGTGTTCAGCGAAATCCCATACACGATGAGCGACCTATATTGATTGCATTTTGGCCTCATCACTCAGCCTCCAGGACCTTCTGGTATGGGAGAAGGTCAGGTTACACTCAAGCAGAGATAATAAATGAAAATTTCCATAGCTGCTCCATGTTTATGTCACGGAAAAAATTTGGTAAAATCTGGCCTGTTTTTGTTAGACTATGCCCATACATAGTACTCAGTAGGTGCTAATAACAGCGTGGGCATCTTTCGCGGGTTTGCCCTCCACCTTCCAAAATAATTATGTAGGCGTTTCTCGAATTGAATAGTCCTTCTCTAGCGTTCATTCCGCTGTTTCGAGGAACTTTACCAGGATCGAACCAATGCAACGGAGCGTTTGATCTATCAACCAAACCCAGGTTGCCTTCCCCATCCATAACAATATGCCAAGCCCCGAAACCGATTCCCTTCCACACCCAATCAGCAGAAAAATGACGGGATTTTAGTTTTGAAGAAAATTTTTGTATGGCATATGATCATTTCTCACATTCAATATCACCATGATGGACGCTCGAGTCGGCATTTTTTAACGGGTTCTATTAGATATCCAGCCTCCCATCGTATACCAAAAGCCATACTCCTAGTAAAATTGTATTTGCCAGAAGGTCTCCTTCTGGTTTACTTTGTAGAGTTTGTATATTCTCCCTTTATCTTAAGAAAGTTGAGGATCTCCGTTTTACAAAAAGGCCTTGATGAAGTTTTGTGAATCGTAAGCTATAGATATCTCGAAATTCCCTACACATGAGAGAGGAGCGTTAAGGATGCCAGAAATCCAGCGGATCATATTGGGCCCATGGAAACTGTTAAAGTCCCTGTTTGATACCCAAGAAGCGACAGCGCTGGCTTCCCATAAAAATGGTCGCGAGATAGACCTGGTTCGAACGATCCCGTTTTTGGCCCTACATGTTGCCGTCCTCGCAGTCTTTTGGGTGGGCTGGAGTCCTATCGCGGTCGGGGTTGCGGTATCCTTGTATATTGTACGAATGTTCGCCATTACCGGCTTTTATCACCGCTACTTCTCCCACCGAACCTTTCGCACCTCACGAGTGATGCAGTTCCTGTTTGCCTGCCTTGGGGCCAGCGCGGCCCAACGAGGTCCTTTATGGTGGGCCGCTAATCATCGCCACCATCATGCCTACTCCGACAAACCGGCAGATGTCCATTCTCCTGTTATCCGCGGGCTCTGGTGGAGCCATGTAGGTTGGTTTTTAACCCATGACCAACTCGCAACAAAGTTGAACCGCATCAAGGATTTTGCGCGATATCCGGAATTACGATTTCTGAATCGTTTCGACACCCTTGTGCCAATCGGGCTGGCAGTCCTCCTGTTTCTCTTGGGGAAATGGCTGGGCAGTGCCTATCCGGATTTGGGAACAAGTGGATGGCAAATGCTGGTGTGGGGCTTTGTGATATCGACCGTTGTCCTCTGGCACGGAACCTTCACCATCAACTCACTTTCCCATCTTTTCGGTAGCCGACGCTATCCAACATCGGACCATAGCCGGAACAACTTCCTTCTGGCCATCATTACCCTAGGTGAAGGATGGCACAATAATCATCATCAATATTGCAGTTCTGCCCGGCAAGGATTTCGATGGTGGGAAATCGATGTCACCTATTACCTGCTGGAAGGACTCCAACTTTTCGGGATCATTTGGGATATTCGACCAGTCCCCGCATGGGTACTCAATCACCCAAGTCTTGATCAGGTGGACGAGGATACTGATTCAGCCGAGAAGATGGCAATGTAGATACACCATTGATCCCGGGAATGAACACTTAAGGTGTCCGGCCATTCACTCAGGCCTTTTTTAAATTTACCCCTCCAGGGCTTCCCTTTCTCACTCTCCCACATTTCACAAGCCAAGAACTCGTCATTATCTTATCATGAGGGATGCACCCACTTGAAAGGGTGATGTATGATAAGACTAATGGCTGTTGACGCCCTGTGAGGTACGAACATGTTTCGCGCTCTGATGACGATAGTCTTCGTAACCGTTCTCACCCTTCTGCTTGGATATCAAACGTCCTGGCCCTTTTCCATACTTGAACCGAAAGAATCCACAGTTCACCAGTCAGGTGATCATATTTCGGTCGCCTTGGATTTAGAGGGTCTCCCCGGAGTCACCAAGGTGAACTACTACTGGTATGGTGAATTTGACGATATGCTGCGAGAATTTGTCGAAGAAAAATTAGCCCTTGTCGCCACGGCAAAAAATAATCCTCCCTTTGGCGGAAAGATCCTGATACCCAAAGAGATGATGGGCACCTATCGGCTTCTGGCTGTGGCTGAACAGGGTGGAAGACAATCCCAACATGAATCCTTAGCCATCTTCGATGAAATCCTAATTCAAATCGAGCCGGACGCTGAACTCCTGGAAATTGACTTTCAAACGGACAAGCCCATGAAATTGGGACGAGCCAGCGGAACTCGTGTATATGACCAAGTGGACTTTCTCGGAAAAACGTTTGAATTACCAGTGATTGGGCGATTCTCAGATGGAATCTCCCGTTCCCTTCGGGCACAAAGCACAGGAACCACCTATCAGTCTGCTAACGAAAAAATCATTTCGGTCAACCCAAATGGGGTGGTTCGGCTGGTGGGGAATGGAGAAACCGCGCTCACCGTAAAAAACCGCCATCAAGAGGCCACCCTCGGTATTCTGGTTGAGGTTAACGATGAACCGAACCAGCCACCGCTTTCGGATCCCGGCAAAACGCAAACGGTCCTTTCGGGAACACGAGTCACCTTGAATGGCTTACGGAGTTATGATCCAGACGGTGGCTCCCTCCAGTACCACTGGGAACAAGTACGAGGAAGTAAAGTCCCTCTGCTTGATCCGTATTCCGCACAAGCCAAATTTTTGGCCCCGTTTGTAGTCGAAGAACGCCTCTTCCGCTTCACGCTCAGAGTCACGGACATTCAAGGTGCCGACAGTCAACCTGCCTTTGTCGACGTCATCATTACGCCCTAGCGCGAGGCACCTCATGGAACGTGCAGCGCGAATCAGAAGCCAAACGTAATCACTCCTTTCCCTTATCACCCCTGAATCCATTCTCCTCAATAGTGGTAAGATCTTACCCAACTACCCAATTCCGCCAAAATCACCTTTTCTAGTCGTATTATTACAGGCGGACGGGGGTCGAGCCAGTGATGATTTTTTTTAAACTGCAGTACCAATTCCCCTTGGAACAGGTTCCCAGGTTCATCTAGCCTATTAGGACAACATAGGAATCATTAGGTTTTAGTTCCCAATTTTCAAAAAAAGCAGGAGTTCCGCTCAATGTCCGAGCAATAATCTCTTAAGTAATCGTTAAAAAATGCCCGTCGATGACAAAGCTCAAAAAAAAGAAATATACCTCCTAGTCGCCTTGGATCATCATCAAAGGAAACACAAAAATGGAAGCCGGCTAGAGGCCATTCGCCATAGGTTAAACATTTTTCCCTATAAACGATAAGGCGAACCGAACGTGAACATCAATCCTGGTTCCGCTATTATTTTATGGTTTCATCGCAGGAGCAAGGTGGTCGATTAAGCGAAGTAAGGAGTGCAGAAACCTTCTTCTCTATTGAGAGCCAAAAGTATGAGTCCTCGCACAAACCTCCACGAGAGCATATGGGATGCATAGCAAATACATTTATGTGGCGAGATTCGAATCCCAAAGGTAGGGGAACTGAAGACTGCCATTTGAATGAAGGGGAGGCTGCCGATGCCCGTATTCAAAGCAAGCTGGTTGGAGGGTGGTTTGGTTGTGTTGTCCCTAATGGCACTCACCATGGTGAGTGCGTGCCTAGGAAAGTTTGAAACGAAACCTACATTGACCGAACCGTGTCGCCTGAATTGGCAACAGCAAGCGGGCCTCTCCGAAGTCGATCTTCCTGATTCCACTGGGAGCCATGGTCTTCCGGTCTTGGTATTTAATATTCATGACCGCCTTCTTTCCGACTCATTCTTCTCGAGTGAGGCCCATACCGAAGAAGAGATCGCATGCATTGGGGATCTAGCCTCCAAGTTCGATCTTGTACTGTTTCAAGAAGCCTTTGTCCGGCCGGCACAACTCGCCCAATACACCAAACATTCCTGGTCAAATCACCCATTGTTCACCGAAGGCGGTGGTGGTGACTGGTGGCCTCTTCGAGCCATATGCCACATATGTTTGAGCCCCGGACTCCTGATGCTCGCTCGTGAACAACCTCAGTCTGTCCATTCAGAACCCTATGAGGCCTTTGCAGGTTGGAATACCGACCTGAATAAAGCCGATGATTTCTTTTCGAAGGGTTTTCAGCTTGTTCAATTCCCAACATTTTGGGTACTGAATAGTCATATGGACGCCGGTCGTGGAGAAGCCAGCATTAAGGCCAGAGCTCTACAGTTTAGACAGCTTTCTGCAGGCATTAGGCATTTCATTTCTCCTGATGCACCGTTGCTAGTCGGTATGGATGCGAATCTTCGACCAGACCAAGAGGAACGCGATGCAGAAATTTTGAAAGAATTTCTTAAGTCGAATGCGCTAACCCTTGTGCACCAAAGCGGGCCGGATTTGATTGCCGTCAGAGGGATCCGCACAGACCACTCACAATCCCTTCCATTCAAAGGCATCCTTAGCGATCACAACGCCCTGTCCGTCATTATGTACCCACCATCCAGATTAGAGTCACAAGACTAATCAGGCTCCTCGATCTACACATGAAGATGGGATGCAGAATTCCAAAAAATTAGCAGAAAAACTCGCTCTCTCATTGGAAGGACCAATGGTGGTTGTCCCATTTTCCGAAGATCCTGAAACGCCAACATTGCTAAACGAGCCGCAAAACCTCAACTGGTCAATTGGCAAAATTATATTTTTGTATTGATGTAGACTCTTACTCCAGGATCGAAATCCCTCCGGAGGGAATCGAACATGTTTCCATCCAGGCTGGTGAAACTCGTATCATTATGAAGATTTTCATCCGCCAAAGTCCCTCGGTCAACGATGATGATTTTGGCAAGGGACGATTCCACCTCTTCGACTGTTTGAGACCTTTTCGACCTACCATGCCAGGGCACTTGCATCAGGAAGGCGGTATAGGAATCAATATTTTCCAACTCGCTTGTCGAAGCAATTGGGCCACTGATATGAAGGGCGTTCAATTTTTCCTTCAGGATTTTCGCCGCCTGGTAACTGGGTCTCTCCGGGAAGAAGGGTTGGTTAGCGAGGAGAAAGAGAAAAGATAAGGAAACAAGGGACAATGCCATAATATGAAGAATTTTCTCCTGACAGGACCGACTCTTGGCCAGATACCCCACAAAGCCTAAACTCCCGCCAAGAAGAAACGGGTAGACAGAAAAATAATATCGCCTTTCTCCTCCATAACCCGGCAAATAGATCACCACAAGACACCCAATGAATATTGCTGCCCATCGCCAGCGATCAGACCGGATATTCTGTCTCCATGGGGCATGAAACAAGAATCCGAATATGACCGAGACCAGCCCGATACCAAGCCAGTCAAAGTCCTTCAGCAGACGTATAGTTTTTTTCACATTATTGTAAACAAGGCGCAATTGATGACGAAAATTTTCTGTACTTTCAAGCGGGGACCAGTGTGAGTACTTTTTCGAGATTGGATCCTCCCAGGACGAAAGTCGGCCCTGTTCCGGAATAAGAAAGTCAGAAAAAGTGGGATGTCCCCGCCCAACACCAGGCGGCCCCATGACGGCATGACTAATTCCTGCACTTGTCGAAAACGTTGGTCTTTCATATTTGAGGGACAGTACCAAAATCCAAGGCCCGGCAATAAGCATTAACCCGAGAAAGGTAATCGCGGCGCTACGTAGAGCACGTATCGGGCTGGTCTGCTGACAAACGGTCCATAACACCCCTGCCGCCACAATCAGAATAAATGCAAATGGCAACCCAGGCGCTTTCGCTAAATAGGCAGCTCCGAATAATAGCCCGGCAGAAAATTGGACGGAGGGCTTACCGCACCAATCAGGATGCAAAGTTCGGCTTATGGCTAGGCAAAGAATTCCACTCATCAAAAGGTCAGGAGTGATCCCTTGAACCGCCCAGTGGACACTAAAAAAGGCAACGATCCCGAGAGCCACAAGGGCCGCGGAGAACCCGATCCCCAAAATCCGGAAGATCGCCATACAGCCCACAAGGTACACAATCGCCGATAGTCCCATGGCCATCTGCGCCGCGGATAACGGTTCTTCCACAAAACCAAGCAACGGGACCATGATCCAACTCAACATGGGCCCCCAATAACCGGAAACCGCTAAATCGAGCTGCCCGGATGCATAATATTGGGCAATTCTGATATAGGAAATCCCATCGGTACTGATCCAATCCTGATTGACCCAGCCAGCCCAAATCAGCAACCCAATCTGAAGAATAAAGAAGCCGAAACTAGCCCTGGAGATGTCTTGCCGCCTCATCTCACCCATTAGACATAACCATTTCCAGTAAGGTTCCCTGGAAAACAAACGGCTCCTAAACGGGCCCTTCCTCCAATTTTTACTTCAAATAGGGTTCGTAATTTCGCATTTTGTAATCTCGTCATATTTATTTTCCTCTCACACTCATTCATAACCAGAAATCCGGCTGCTTCCCAACGCCGGAGATCCATCCCGAAAAGTCCTAATGTTCTAAGGTCCTAATTTCCTCATGCTTGAATCTCAACATTCCAAAACCCTTCACATTTTCGTCAGGTATTGGGGGCAGAGTCGTCCCAGCGGTCGGCAAGATTCCACATAGTGAAAATATCATCCCGTGCATGCCAGCATACTTTTCTCAGGGAGGCATTTCACGCTTTAACGACTTCAAGGTCCCCCAACGCAAGGCATGGTCACGCGGGTCACAAAATTTTGTTTATTTCTTCGGAAATCCTGCATAAGACTGAAGGAATGTTTGGTGGTTGCCTTGTCCAACGCCTAACGAGAATACACACACAAACCTAAGCTTCGGGTACCCTGGAATCATTTGGCTGGTCAGATGACGGCACTTACTTTTCACCAATAGTCCAAAGAGGTGGAATGATGGCCGGATTAACATTAAATAACTCATACAAAAACGGGATCTCAGAAAACATAAGCAGGAGAAAGAGCAAAGTGCTCAATCCAACATACAGAACGAACCCACCTTCCTTGTATAATTTTTCTGGATTTTGAACAGGGCTATCCTTCAGCATGCCAACCTTAAGATAATACGTCAAAAATCCTGCCCCAATAGGGACAAAAAGTATCAACTCCATATGATATCGGACAAGAAATATTCCAGATACAAAGGAACAAGCCATCGCATAAAAGAACATACTCAGCAATAGACGATTTTCGGTGTAATACCCGAACGACTTTCGATAGCCCCGTGCACGTATCGGATCATCAATACGCCGATACTCGGCAAATCGTTTGGTGGCCATGAAAAATGCGCCAACCATCCAGTATGCCAACACAAGCGAAAGGGGAGGGATGCTATGAGTTACAAGCGCAAACCAGCCGAGCAATAACCGAATCGGATTATTCAATGATTCAGTAAGCACATCTAAATAAGGTAGATCTTTGGTCCGCATCGGGGGAATATTGTAAATTAGGCCGCTCACCAAAAATAACAGGGCTGTAGTTCCAAAATACGCATTGAGGGAAAAAGCAAGAACGACCCCAGAAGCCCCCAATAAGAACCATTCCATCCAGGCCCAACTGGTTTTGACCTTCCCGGAAGGAACGGGCCGATCCTTTTTCACTGGATGGAGACGGTCATAAGGCGCATCGAGAACTTCGTTCACTACATAATTGCTTGAGGCAATCAAACAGGTAGCGGCGATAGCCAGGAGCAAAGGGAAAATACTTTTCCAGGCAAAGAGTTCCAGCTCATAAAACAGGGCCAGCACAATGCCCAGAATCATAAAGACATTTTTAAACCAATGGTCGATCCTGGCGATCTGGACATAAGGCCAGAGCACCCGAAAAAAGTTACATGGTTGAGCGGATAACATCGCAAAGACCTCTAAAATTAGTAATCGAACGATATTCTGTTTTTGCACTCGCGTCCAACTCGCGAGACGCTCTGCGGGAAAATATGACGTAAGGCATTCCTGCAGCTTTGGCACCATAGGCATCGACGTCATACCGATCACCGACATACAACACCTCCGGGGGATCAAGATTCCAGAGGTGACAGGCATAGAGAAACCCTTTGGGGTTAGGTTTAAACGCGTTAATTTCAGGATCCGTGGCGCATAGTTCCACCGTTAAAGGAGCATGAATCCCTAGCCTTTGCAATTTTTCTCTTACAGGGTAATCAGAAAAGACTCCCGTACGCAGGCCCCTATCAGCCGCTAATTGAAAAAATTCTTTCATGGCACGACGCCGACAAATCCTGAGATATTTCAAGGGGCGACGGAACATCCATTCCCTTACCACTATTTCCACCTCACTGGGGGTCAAACCGACTCGTTCGGCAACAAGGGAATATTGCAAATTCACCAAGGGGGTATTCGGATCTTCCAGGGTTCGTAACGCTTCACGTCCTTGCCGAAAACATTTCAAAATTCGCCAGACACGCAGAGCCTTACGAATAGAACCTAATGCAAACGGAACGGCAGATAACTCAAAGGCCATCAGACCCCGTAGAGACTGCTGGTGATAGAGGGTTCCGTCAATATCGAGCAAAACAGCACGAATCGGGTGAACCAGCTTCACGAAACAGTCTACTCCCCATAATCAGAAAAATGGTTATTGAAAAATTGACTCTCAAAAGCTCGTAAAAACGAAATATAGTGGGTAAATACTTATATCAATCAAGTTACGTGACGATTGTTAAAAAAAACTATTCTTGTGACATCAAGAATTCCCAGAGCCATAGGTGCAAGAAATGTTCCGTATGGAACATAATCGGAATCAAGAATTACTGTATGTAAAAAAACGAACCACTGGGGGGACCGTAACCCATACGATAGAGGCCGTTCAGATTACGCGTAGGTCACATTAAGCCAAGGTTGAGAACTTTAAGCGAGGCCTCATTTCCTCGGTTAACTCTTCCTGTGAAACACGCTGTTTTCTGGCGACGGTGGGGAAAACGGTGATGGTGATAGTTGGGACAATTTTGTCCTACAAAGCCATCGTCCACTATTAAAGGGAGACCGCTTTTGAGCAACTGCCGGTGGGGTAAGACGATTGATCTCTATTGGATCCCTATAGGGTTTTAGATGGTTGTCAGGGTTTTTGCCTTTTTTCTCTCCTCCTATAATGAAGCCGAAAGGCATATGAAAACTATAATCTTTTGCATTTTTTTTGGGGGGAATAACGAGGGCTAGTCGGATAATTTATAAATGATTCATCATAATCCATGCAGCAAGCGATCATTCTTAGAAAGAGGAAGCTAGGTTATGGTCCCTTACTCTAACGGGGCTGACTGAGCTACTCGATTAGGTGTCATTAAGCATGAATGTGTCAACGGGTCAATCATACATAGCAATGATGAATTTTCCAGAGTACAACTCAAAACCATTATTTTGAAGGAATGGGGAATTCGGAGATGTTCGTCTGGCTAAATATCATACATTAGCTCTATCCCCGCTATACTGACACTTGCTTCTGAAAAAAGGCAAATAACACTCCAAATACATGGCCGTCAACACCGTTAATATAATAATCTTGGGCAAGTGTTCATTGAAGATCCTCTTAGCATGGCCTAGATTTTTTGGCCACACGGGCAAACCAGGTTAACCGTACAGAGAATACTCGGGATTCAATTGGTCTATTGCGAGGGTCAATCGATAACACCATAGATTGATTTTACTGCTTCAAACCTGGCATCTTCAAAATTTGAAGGAAAGTAAAAGCGGCTAAATCCCACAAAGGTCATCTCCCAACAATCAATGATTTTTGAGGCGCCGAATTCCCTGGACATACTCTCCCCTGTTCTCTTTCGAGATAGTACCCACAGGTGCCAGGACCTCGGTTTCATCGATCTAATCTGCTCTGTCATAGGGAGCAAAACATGATTGCGGCCATCTCTTTGGAAGCCCCATCGCTGCCCCTCATCCAGCAGTTAATCGCTGACAACCGAATGCCGCATCTCGCGGCTCTTCAACGAGAAGGCGAGGTCGTCAGCCTCGAGACCCCATTTCTTGATGGAGCGGTGTATGCCACCCTCTATACTGGTCAGCATCTGTCGGAGCACGGAATTTACTCCTTGTTTACCTGGTCTGCTCCCGAGCAAAGGCTTCGACTGTCTCACGAACTCCTATCAGATGAGACTCTGTTCCGACGCCTGGACCGGGCAGGCAAACGAGTCCTTGCCATCGATCCACCCGAACATCCCATGCAAGATCTGGCCAACGGTATCGTGGTGAGTGGATGTCAGTTTCGTTCACGCGTCCACTTGGCTCAGTGGTCACGTCCACCGAGCTTGGGCAAGGAACTCTTAAAAAATCTTGGCAAGACTCCTAGAGGTGAGGAGACCTTTGGTCAACCATCGCAGCACCACCTCCTCCACCTGCGGAAAATTCTTCTTCAGGCGCCTAGCCGCCTAGCCAGCGGGGTTGAACGATTGATGGAAGAGAGGGCTCCCGATGTCCTCTGGTTGCACATGGCTGCGATCCACCTTGCGGGTCATCAGCTTTGGGATCCAGCGTCCGTCGACGTCATCGGGCAATCACCAACAGGAACCGCTCTGCTGGAGGGCTCCTTAATTGACGTATATCTGGCAGCCGACGCAGCACTCGGTCGAATAATAAAAATTCTGCCAGACAATGCAGATCTCCTCGTGTTCTGGGCTAAGGGAATGGGTCCGGAGACATGTCGGTCCGATCTTCTCCCCGAGATGTTGGAACGGATTCTGACCCCTCCCTCCCCGGTCCGCACGTCATCAGGAAATGACATTTTGACGAAGCTGCGTGCGATTGTACCCACCTCGTTTCGTTCTAAAGTCGCAGATGCATTACCGGATTCACTTTCGCTCCAACTCACAGCTCGACTGGGGACGATCGGGAAAGACTGGAAAGCGGTACGGGCCTTTTCGCTACCTTCAGACGGCCCTGGATTGGTTCGGCTCAACATCCGCGGGCGTGAGCGGAATGGGATTGTCACCGAATCCGAAGCAAAAGTGCTTTGCGATGAGATCGTCGAGGGCCTCCGAACCTTTAGCGACATCAACGGGAAAGAGTGCATCGCGGGCATTGAACGACCCGGAGACCATTTACCTTCCGGGCAGAAACTAGACAGGCTTCCCGACCTGGTTATCCGATGGACTAGTGAACAATCTACGAACCTGCGCGGCGTGGCCTCCCCAATATACGGCACAGTTTTGCGCGGAGGTGCGGGGTCAGGACGGTCGGGAAATCACATACCAGGCGCCGGCGCGATCATCGTCCCAAGATCGGGAACGTATCACGCGATCAATGGCCGAAATCCACATCTGGTTGATCTGAGTGCGACGGTCTGTGCAGCAGCGGGCGTGCCCCACAAGGACCTTCCCGGCCAGTCACTTCTCGCATACCGATGAAAACACGTAGTGATGGAAATCCAACCGAATCAACCAGCTCAACCCAAAGTAAAAACAGTTTCCTAGAGTGAATCTCCACCCAGTAAGCTAGTGGGCATCTTTCATTTGTATTATCCCCTCACATTTCCGCATTCCTTTCCTCAGGAAGCTGAGAGGTATCCTGTCCTGTTTTTATGAAAAAAATAAAAATATTGTTTGTCTATCTTGGATTTTACCGGGATGCCGGAGCGGAACATACTCCTCTGGGCCTTGCTGAGGGCCTTGATCGGAAGCGCTTCAGTTTCGAGATGGTGACCCTGATGCCGACCACCTCCACAATCGGCGCTGCGGTGCAGGCCACCGGTTGCACCATCCACGAGCTCGGGCTGGGGATTCCTCGCCTCACAGAACCGGTCGGCATCATCAAGGTTATCAAAGCCCTTTATCAGACCTTTCGCCGAATCAGACCCGACATTGTTCAGACACAATCAGGGTTTTGCAACGTGTGGGCCCGTTTGGCGGCCAAATTGGCGCATGTTCCCGTCATCATCGCGACTTTGAATTTTGGTGGGGAGCCAAAACCACGATGGTTTCTTCGGCCGGTTATGCGGGCCATGCATCACTGGTTGTCGAGGAGCACCACCGCCTACGTCTGTGTCGCTGAGCATTTGGTGAAGGAACAGTTACAGCCCTACGAATGGGATCGTGCTGAAGTCATTGATGGCTTTTTCGACCTGCATCGTTTTCTTGCGGGCCGCACCGATTTGCCGGAAATCCGGGCGCTAACCGATCCCGCGCATCCAGTTCTCGGCATTGTCGCAAGGCTCGAATACGATAAGGGGCATAGGGTGGCGATCACGGCCATGCGGAAAATCGTCGATGCGATACCCGGCGCTCAACTCAAGATCATCGGTGTGGGCAGCTTGGAACAAGAACTCAGGGATCAAGTTGTGGCACTGCGGCTCTCGGAACACGTCGAGTTTACCGGTCACCAGACTCAGATTTGTGAGATCATGTCCACTTTGGACCTGTTATTGATCCCTTCATACAACGAAGCATTCGGTAAAGTGGTGTTAGAGTCGATTGCCGCCGGGGTACCGTTATTGGGGAGCCGCAGCGGGGCATTCCCCCGAATTCTTGACAACGGGAAATACGGTGAGTTGGTGACCCCCGCCGATCCTGACGCATTATCAGAAGCGGCCCTCAAGATTATCGCTAACCCGGCCCCAGCATTGGGTAGGTTGAAGGAAGCTCGAGCGACTGTGCTCAAGCGATTTACCAAAGAGGAAAGCGCCAGGCGCTACGCTCGGCTGTATCTGCGTTTAGCTGAAAATTTTGAGGGGAAAATTAAAGAAAACTCTAGTAATTATTCATTTTCTGGCTAAAGTGTTAGGCCATTTTTACCTACCAAGGGAAATGATGGCACCTGTCACCATTTTCTGCAGTAATCCATTATCCAGATACAAGGCATTGGACGTGCTGGCCTCTTGCCTTTTCAAGTCAGTTATTCGAAGAGTTATTTAGCGGGGCACACGGACCTGAGTGGGATGGAGAACTACTGGAATCAGACCAACCAGGGTTTCACGAAAGTTCTATGTTTACGTATGTCATCTCTATTGCTGGGGGAAAGAGAGTAATGGACGAGACCCGCAACTCAGCCCTGGGCGTAAAGAGGCTCATGCCGGAGGTGCACAACACACTCCTCAGGGAGGAAGGTCTGGGAAATGCTTATGGAACGAGATCGACCCCAATCCTGGTTTCTTTTGAAGAGTTCTTTTAAAAATATGGAGCATGAGTTGATTTCTAAATGATCACGCTACCTTTTGATACAGATCCATACTCATAGGTGATTCTGATCTATCGGCTCAGAGATTAGTCCCTCCCACTTCCCTCATTGATCTTCCTTTCCCTTTTTCGATAAAAAACTATATCTTATTTATTCACCTGGATTTTTACCCTTATGATGCTCTTATATTTTAGGAATTGAGACCAAAACATCCCGGTAGTTTCGGCTTGAATGAAAAAAATTAAAGTATTATATGCCTATCTTGGTTTTTACCGCGATGCCGGTGGGGAACACTCTCCGTTGGGCCTTGCCGAGGAACTTGATCCCGAACGCTTCAGTTTCGAGATGGTGACTTTGATGCCTACCACCTCCACAATCGGCGTTGCGGTACAAGCAACCGGTTGCACCATCCATGAGCTCGGACTTGGCATTCCCCGCCTCACGGAACCAATCGGCATTCTCAAGGTTATCAAAGCTTTCTATCAGACCTTCCGCAGAATTCAACCGGACGTTATTCAAACACAATCAGGTTTTTGCAACGTCTGGGCTCGCATGGCAGCCAAATTGGCGGGCGTGCCCGTCATTATCATGACGGTTAATTTTGATGAACCAAAACCCCGATGGTTTCTGCGGCCGCTTATGGGTGCTGTGCACTACTGGTTGGCAACGAGCACCAAAGCCTACGTCTGTATTGCTGAACATTTGATGAAGGAGCAGCTGCGGCCCTACGAATGGGGTCGTGCCGAAATCATTGACCAATTTTTCGATCTAAACCGCTTCCTGGCGGGCCGCACCAGTTTGCCGGAAATCCGAGCCCTAACCGATCCCGCCCATCCATTACTAGGCATTGTCGGACGGCTCGAATACGAAAAAGGGCATAAGGTGGCAATCGCTGCCATGCGGAGTATCGTCGATGTGATACCCGGCGCTCGCCTTCAGATCGTCGGTGCCGGCAGCTTGGAAAAGGAAATCAGAAATCAAGTCGTGGCACTGGGGCTCTCCGACCACGTCGAATTCTCTGGTCACCAGACTCAGATTTGCGAGATCATGTCCCATATGGACCTGTTGGTGATCCCTTCTTACAATGAGGCGTTTGGTTTAGTGGTGTTAGAGTCGATTGCGGCCGGGGTACCCTTATTGGGAAGTCGCAGCGGTGCACTCCCAAAAATTCTCGACAACGGAAAATACGGTACATTGGTCGACCCATCCGATCCTGACGCCTTGGCAGAAGCTGCCATCGATATGATCGGTAATCCGGCCCCAACATTGGTCAAGGTGAAGGAGGCTAGAGCTACAGTGCTCAAGCGATATACCCAAGAGGAAAGCGCCCGCCGACACGCTCGTCTTTATATGCGTTTAACCGAAACTCTTAGGTAAAATTGCGAAAAAAATTCCATTAAGTAATAATTGTCTGGTCGTGGGGTAGGATTTAGGGAGGTAAAGCATTCAAATCGATCTTATGTATAACAAAGCAACTGGAGGTATACCCATGCTTGATAATGAACGCTCTGGAACTGGCCACAATTCCGAGCCTGTGGTGAGTGTGCTGATTGTGGCCGACCATGATACAGATCGACATGCAGAACTTGCGGATCTCCGCAGTTGTCTTCAAGCACTCGCCGCACAGGAAGTGGACGAACCCGTCGAGTTTCTCCTCGTCGAAACGGAAGAGCGTGCACGAAAGCTTCCAGCCGACTTGCTGGCCGAGTTACCTGGCTTAAAGGTGATCGGAGTGCCCAAAGATGCTACCTACGAGCAGAAGAACGCTGGCGCTCATGCTGCTCAGGGTAAAATTATCGCTCTCTTGGATGCAGACTGCATTCCGGTTCCTGGCTGGCTCAAGTCACTGATCACCACATTTCGGTCCCACCCTCAATATGTTGCAGTGAGCGGACGCACCATGTATGAAGGCAAAACCGCCACCGAACGATGCCTCTCTGTCCTATCCCGCGGCTTTCTCGACCCGGGAAAAGAAGGCCCAACCCGGTTCATTTCCAATAACAACTCCGGTTTTCTCAGAAAGGTTTACGAACGGTTCCCGCTCCCGGAAAATGAAGGCCCTTATGCAGCGCAACTACAATCTGCTGCCATCATGCGGGACGGAGGCCGTTTTCTCTTTCAGCCAGCTATGACTGTGATACACGACTTCGAGGGCTGGTCCATGGAACGCGATATTCGGTGCCATATCGGCTGGGCCACTATCCGAATCCGTCAGCTTGATCCTGGATTACGATTCAGCTGGCTCCTACGGCTCGGACAGGCTTCCATTCCTTTATTTTACATAGGTAGAGTTCTTGAGAGCTTGGGGACGTGTTTTCGAGTCGGCCAACAATATGGTCTGCGGCTGACCGACTATCCAGTCGCAGTGGCACTCACGCTTTGGATACATTTCCTCGAAATCAATGGCATGCTGTTAGCATTCAGGCACCAGCGAGTAGACAAAACGAAATATCGCTGACCATTATGGCCAAGCTTTTCATTGCCTCGCTGGTTGATCCGGCTTCGCACCCGGGTGGTGCAGGAACCTACACTCGCGGACTCCTTGCCGCCCTGGGGAGTAGCCACGTGGTCAATTTGGCAGCTCCTCTTCACCCGCCCCCAGGCCCATGGTATCGGTCCCGCCAAATAATGTCGTTGGCCCGGTCCTACATTTCTGAGCTTCCAGCATTGACATTATTTACACGTCAACCCGAGTTTAAGCTGAGAATTCGCAAAATCGCGCGATCCCAGCATTTCGATGCGGCATTGATCAACGGCGGTGACATGTTATGGGCCGTCAAGGAATTACCGCCGGAAATCCCCACAGTGCTCATCGCGCATAATCTCGAGCACCAGGTGCTGACTCAAAAACTGGCCAACTACCCATTCCTTTCACATGTCCTCAAACGAGAAATTATCAAGCAACGTCGTTATGAGATCGAGGGGTTTCGTCGCTCCCGAGGGGTTATATTTCTTTCGGCAGCTGAAATGGCTTGGGGTTGTAACCAGGTCCCAGGACTGCGCGCTCTTCATGTTCCGCCGATGTTTACCGATCCTCCTATAGTCCGCCAGCCGAAGCCCAACGGCCATCTACGGCTTGGATTTCTTGCCGATTTCGCATGGTGGCCCAATCGCCAAAGTTGGAAGTGGCTCATGGATAAGATACTTCCCAAGGTGTGCCGCCCAATCACGGTTCACGTTTTTGGGCGACAGAGTGACCAGATACCCACTCATGGCAGAATTATTTCCCATGGCTTTGTCCAAAATTTAAGGGAGGTATGGGAACAGGTTGATATCATGATTTGTCCCATTCACGAAGGTGCCGGTGTGAACATCAAACTTGCGGAGAGTCTGTACAATCGAATGCCAGTTCTCGCGACCACCCTGGCGGTACGCGGCCTCGAATGCCCATCCGGACCTGGCCTGACGATCATGGATAGTGCTGATGAATGGGTTGCCTTCTTAAGTTCGTCCCAGGCTGATCTGCTCGCCGCCGAAGTCCCATCTGAGGAATTAAGCCGACAATTTTCTCCCGACCGCCATAGGGAAAAGCTGGAAAATTTCCTCACGGAGGTAATCCGAGGCAACCCGAGGTGAAGAACCTTTAAAATTGGAACCTTTTCGAAGGTACCCGCACACACAGGGGAGAACCTCAAAGCAACCAAGACACCCTGACCGATCTTTTCACTTAAGATTACAATCAAACCCTTGTAAGATTATTGCAGACCTCCTTCCCCTGCTTAGCCCATGCAGCTGGAACCAACAAGACAGCTAAAAGCTTGAAGAGCAGAAAAGTGGCATCCTCTGCCACTGAACCCATTTAATGTTTCCCTAGAAGAGACGTGATTCACCCTACCTCGATTACCCTTTGAACTGAACTCACGTTTCCTTCTGTTGTTCGATAGGTACGGTTCTTCGTCTTAAAAATGAACGGGTGAGTGCAATTTCGTCGTAACTGAATTCCCGCAAGATCAGATAAGCCAGAATAATCACCACTCCGATTACCCCAATCTTTATCACGAGCAAAAGTCCCGCGGTTGGCCACATCACTGCCAGGGTATAGGCTAGTACGCTGATGACGGCGCTACGCCACAACGTACCAATTGGCGGGAAAATTGCCCAAAGCCGGTAGATCGCAAACACGGAAGCCAAGGCACCAATTCCCTGACACAGTGCTGTCACCATGGCAGCGCCCAGGGCATCGAATCTTGGGATCATCACCAAGTTCCCGATCACCACCAGCAGGACCAGCGGGATACTTAAATACAAGGTGAATAGTGGAGCACCTGAAGCCGTCGCAATGACCACGGCTACTGAGACCATCACAAATGCGATGGCTCCCATAATCAACACCCCCAGTATTGGACCAGCAAGCTCGAAAGACTGGCCAAATACTAATGTAACAATCTCAGGAGCAGCGCCCGCAACGAGAGCTCCAAACGGGAATAACCCCACAACCATTCTCATTGCACCAAATCCCATGCTTTTTGCCTGATCAGTTTTTCCCTCAAAAAGTAGACGGCTCACCGTCGAGAGCAACAGCGGGGAAAAAGATGCCCCAAACAGACCGGGAATGATCGACAAATTCTGGGCCGCACCATAGACTCCTGCCTGCTCCAGGGTTCCGCCAAGGATTTTCAGCATAACCAAGCCCATGCTGGAAAAAATAAGGAACAATATGGATGAGACACACAGGAGGATACCGAAGTCATAAAATGGGCGTATGGGAATGACAATTTTGCCAAAGAAGGGAGGCCTGACATATCGACGGGTGATAGCGAGTTCGACCAGGGCTGCCCCAAGACTTCCCAGTATAGCGCCAGAAACAGACAGGCCCATTTCAACCAGGAACAGAATCAACAGCAGCCTGGCAATCCAACGGTAGGCATTAGTCACGGCTTTCTGCCGGAAACTACCAATTCCCACGAGGATGCTCTGGTGGGCTTGAGTCAGGCTACTGATTGGGATGTGGAGGGAATAAAGGGCGAGATAGGGCGCAAGCAACGGTTCGTCGAGGAGCCAGGCAAGAGGAAATGAGAGCAGTCCTAGTAACACCCCTCCACCAACCCCTGCTACAAATTGTAACCGTATGAGGGTGCTACCAACTGGCAGCCAGTTTTTCGCTTCCCCAATAAACTTAATCGCCGGACGAGCAAAAAATGAGTTGATCCCGAGCTCCACCCATCCAAACAACGTTGCAGAGAGGACCAATAAGCCATAGCCATCCGTTCCAAGGCGTCGAGTAAGAAACCCTGCGGTAATGAGGCCCGTAATGGGAAACAGGAGCCCGGCGAGAAAGACTCGGACGGTCCCATCAACAAGATGACGGCCAGGTTGGGACGACAAGGGACTCACTGGGGAAACTCTGGTTGATGTTCCACATATAGGGCTAATTCTTCCCCGATTCGACGATGAACCGCAGGGGAGGGATGCCGGTCAAACCGACTTGCCATATACTCTTCCGTAGTAAATTCTTTACCCAGGTACGACAAATCAAGATGCCTGATACCGTCTTGTCTCAGTCTGTCAGGAAGAAGACCCCAGGCATTTTCCTCCATTCGTGGAAGGAGCGCAATCAAAGGGGAAAATCCATATTGATTTGCTGTCTCATTGAATTGTTGAATGTAACGGTAGGAATCGGGAATCTCGCCGCGTGAAAGCAGTGGGTGAGGGTATTGAGGTGGAGAAACCCACCGTGACCCTACATCCCGGAGCACATACAGAAGGCGGATGCCTCTTAAAGCCTCTCCAACCGGAGAATCAAGAAGACTGGCAATTTTTTGACCAACCAGATAACCAGTTGAGTCAATGGTGGGGGTCCGGTCGAGATTCAGATCAGGCGGAATAATAGCCATCACAACCAGATCCGGCCGAATATCTACCATACGATGTTGTAGCATGGCGGCCATCTCTTTGACGCTATACGCCGATACACCAAAATTAAACACCTTCACGGTCAAGAGATCCTGGTGTTGATTCAGCGCATGTTCCAGAACTTCGGTGAACGTTTCCTCAGTGGGAACACCCTCCCCAAACGTGACGGAATCACCCACGATTGCAATACGATATTCCTGTGGTTGCTTGGTAGCATAGATCATTCCGGATACTTTCGAACGTAATCCCAGGCTATCCGTGTTAATGAAAACAAGACCCCGGGCTCTGGCCTGCATAAGGTTAGGTTTATGTATATAGGGAATGTCTTGGCTCGGTTCAAATGAGATATAGATCGGATCATGAATATGATGCTCCGAATAACCCCAGACCCTGACCCCGATTTCCAGGAGGGATACGGTCACAATGAGCAGGTAACCAGCGTACAACAGAGCCCTTTTCAATCCTTTTCGCATCGATGCTTCCTTCTTAACCTGTTCAACGGGTGCGGATTTTTGCCTGGCTCGATCATGTAGCCTATGAATTCCCCGCAATGCATAGTTGGCCAATAGGGTAGCTTTTTAACATCTGCTGCTTGTCGTTCCTGGATTATGACGACGGATCGCCGCCACGTGATTGGTTTTCAATGGCCTGGTCTTACTCCCTAGAGGCACTTTTGGTAGATACCGGTGCGTGATGAGCGGCTTGCCATAAAAATCCTGCAAGATTCGCCATCTGCCACAGGATCACCAAGCCGGTCATGCGGAGTGGCTTCTTTCCTGAAAGCGCGCGGCGGAATACCGAAGCATAGAACCGTGGATCAGGCTTCAAAAGACTAAGAGCACATCGTGCTCGCGTGCGATGAAACTGATAGGCACCACGCCCATAGGAAAAGTGTTGCCGACAGAATGCCGTCAAGGTGAGTTGGTGATAATGATGGACAATGGCCTTGGTAGTATACACAAGGGTGTGTCCTTGCCGTATCCACCGGTCACAAAATTCCCGATCTTCAGAAGTACGGAAGGATGAATCAAACCCTCCGATTTTGTGAAAATGTCTTGTAGCAACCGCCATATTGTTCGACGCGAAAAACCGGAGATCACTATCACAGCTGAGAAAAAATGCATAGGCCTCATCGACGATCATTTGGCTCACGGTCGAATAAATATTATCGAACAGCCCATTAACGGTCCGCCCGCCGACAAGCCCTGTTGGAACATCGTTGAATGATTGAGCAAGTTCCCTTAACCACTGTTGGTTTGGTACACAGTCATCGTCCGTAAAAGCCAGAATGTCTCCCCGTGCATGCTGCGCCCCCATATTGCGAGCTGAAGCCGGACCGGTATTGATTTGACGCAGACAGATAATACTCGGCAGATTGGACCCGCCATCCCTTAGCACTTCAACGGGCACCGGGCTTCCATCATCCACGATGATGATCTCGAACCGGTCGTGCGGATAGTCGAGCCGGGTGCAGGCCTGCAAGCAGGCAGCAAGTTGTTTCGGTCTATTGTAAGTCGGAATCACGATCGAAAATATAGGGGCAGACGTCTTCATGAGTGCGTGGTGGCATTGGAAATGAGGTCAACGATCTGGCTTACCGATCGTTCCATTGTCACCTCCTGAGTGATCAGTTTATGAGCCCGTTCGCTGATTGAAGCCCGCACCTCATCATGCGTCAGATAGTATCGAATCTTTTCAGGCATCTCCTCTATCGTGGCACTGATAAAATGCTGTCCAGGCACAAAAGGATCTGGGCGATAGATCGGTTCGGATACGACCAGCACCTTATTTGCCATCCCCAGGATCAAGCGGAGGTCGGGAAACTCTCCAGGTGTTCTGGACAGGTTGAGAAGGATTTTCGTTCGATTCAGCAATTCAGTCCTATCTTTCCCCCAGCAACCTTGATTGGCATAACTTCCTACTGCATGTATCCGAACTCCGTTCTTCCGCAGGCGGTGCAAGAGTCGATTCCGGCGGGGGACATCCTGGGCTCCAAGAAACAGCACGTCGATATCCCTGGGCAGATCCAAGTCCTGTCCACATGAAGGCTCGTATCCCAGTGGAATCCAATCGGCCACAACGCCTCGCTCAAATAGAAACTCCCTGCGTCCTAATGTAGCAGCCACGAGGATATCCGGAAGCCCATTCCTCACCCAACGACGCAACACAAGATAGTTCGTGTAAACATCCGTGGCTTCGGAACTACGAAGGATGAACTTTGCCGTTTCCCACCAGTTCAATCCCGGCCATGGCAAGCCAGCCGCGCTAGGAGGCGGGAGAGGTTCAGTGTGCCAAATTATGACCAGAGGCCTTTGCGCTCGATTCATGGTAGTGAGTTGCGCAAAGAGTCCAGGATACCAATTCGTATTTCCCCAGATCCAAACCACACTATCCGCTGCAAGGTCCAACGGCCCATCTTTGATCTGCCTTACGTGATGTCCGGACTTTTCGAGGATGGAAACCACTACACGTGGGGGAGTCCCGAATTTCGCAGCAAAGCCTCGATAGCAGAACGTGATTGCCAGCTTCTTGTCGACCGGTTGTTTCGAAGCAATCATCTGGATAATTCTCAGTTCGCAACGGTATGGCACGAGTTGAAGATCAGCAGGTGGCATGGATGTTCATTGAAACATCTCTTCTAAAAAAACCTAAGGATCATGAGAAAACACTCCTCACGCATGTAGTGTGGGTCTAGGACGTGTTCTCGGATGTTGTCAGAATTTCGAAATGAATGGGCTGGCAGAATGCGTGATCTGATTTAAGGGCAAACGCCAGGATTTCTTTGAAACAAGGCACCATAAAATTCATTAATATACTTGCAGTAGACAATGAACCACCTTGTTAAATTGACCAGGTCTTCGAACTTTAATCCCTCGCTATCGCTTGGCAACCGTCACCGCTTTTCCCGTGGCTGCGGACTCCATCGCGGCCAAAGCAACAGCCAAGGCACGTCGTCCATCTTCTAAACCGCATTCAATCCGACCACCCGCACGGACCGAGCCGATAAAATGTCGCCATTCTTCTATGTAAGACCGGCGCCATTCTCCGCCCTGCCGATTCGTGGCGATCGCCTCGGGAAATTCGTTGACAAATTTCCTCAAACCCCTGATTCGTGCTTGGATATTTCCCGAATTTTCGGATGTGGTGGAAGTTTGCAACCCATCAAAGCGATAAAAGTCAATCTCTAGCGATCCATCTCGTCCATAAATCTCCATACTGTTCGTTTGAGTTGCACATTCGGAGAATGTCGCCGAAGCAAGCGCGCCGCAACCCAAGCGAGCGGTAACCGTCGCCGATTCATCCTCCCAGGTTCCCGACCGACTGTGTGCACTGATTTCCTCCACCTCCTCATCTAATACATACTTCCAGAGATCGAAATGGTGCATCGCCATCTCAAGCAGAACCCCCCCGCCTGAGATTCGTCTTTTTCTCCACTCGGGGAGATCTTTATTGTAATTCGTCAACAGATTGCTTCGAACGACTTCAAGGGGCCCAACAGCACCGTGCTGAAACAAAGTCCTGGCCTGTCGGGTTAACCGATGCCAACGGGTGTTAAAGCCCAACATGATTTGAAGAGGTAACCCGGCAGCCCGATCGATGAGTCGATCACATTCCTCAAGGGTCAAGCTTAGAGGCTTTTCGATAAAGAGGTGCTTGCCAGCATCCAATGCTGCTAGAGCGATCTCAACATGGAACTGCACCGGGGCACAAATGGCGATCGCCTCAATTGTCGGGTTCTCAAGCAAGGCTCGAAAGTCAGGAACGCACTGTTCTACCGCGAGTTGGTGGGAGGCGCGGTGAAGTGCCTCTGGATTGGGATCGGCCAAAGCCACCACCTTTGCACCAGGCACAAATTGTAATGCCGGCAGGTGAAGCACCCTCGTGGCCCGCCCACAACCGACCATTCCTATTCTGACGGGCCGATTTTCATCGGATTTCATAAATCCTCCACACCGTTTTAAAACCCCAGAATTTCCAAACGATCCTGCTCTCGAATGTGTTTGAACCGATCAACCTCAAACCTGGCTACCTTGTCCAGGGCATTCCCTGTCCCTAACGCATAGCCAATCATTTGGCCCATTCCATCAATCACCAACCCAATTATCAAGGCAGGAAGACAGGACAGAAATCGAATCTTTAAGTCCTGAGAAGAGAGTCCCACCCAAATTCGCCACAGCCGGACAATTGGAATAAGAGGCCCCCCCAGAGCAAACATGATGCGCCATGACAGAGGCTTTTGCCGGGCTCTGGCTCCGGCGAAGAGACGGCCGTTATAGAACTGGGCTGGCACCCAGGAGGACCATAGAGAAAAATTTGTATGGGCAACGCTCGCGGTCGACTCCATATGCAATCGATGCCCCCTTTCACGAAGATCCCAGTGGAGGACCGTTTCCGCTTCCATCATGGCATCCAGTTGATCTCCATAGCCGAGCAAAATCTCTCGTTTGTAACTGGTATTGTGCCCTGGCAAAAACTCAGCCTCCCTGGAAGGAGCAGGTGTCAGCCAGGGACCGTAGCCAATGAACAGATCCGCCCAACTCACGGCAGTATTGGGATTGGCATTTCTGACGCCAGGGCCCACTGCAGCCCAGGGACCTTTATGCGCGGCAATGAGGTTCTCCGCCCATTGCGGATCAGGGAAACAATGGTCCTCAGCCAATGCCACAATCGGGGCTGCAGCCTGACGAATACCCGCGGCGTTTGCCTGGCCAATGGACTGAAATTTCTGGATCTCGACCACCTGATAACAGGCAAACTCGTCCAATTGATCCACCTCCAAGTCCAATAGTTCTTTCGAAGGCGCCACGACTACTAATTCCAATGACGAGCGGGCGGTTTGAGACCGAAGGTGCGAAACGGTTTTTCGGATGGTGCCGTACCCCGCTGGAGTTGCCAGAATCACGGAAAGGAGCGGGGTCTTGCCCTGGTCCCTATCACGTGCATGAACCTGTTGATCTTCCACTTTACTCACCTTTGCTTTTTCTTTTATGAACCTTCATAAGGAATGCCACACGCAACCGCTCTGAGCCCGAGTGATCTCTTTCGCCTTTCTACACGAGTATTACCAATAATGAGTTTGTTAAAAAATGCTGCCGTACCGGGCACGGCGCAGAGAGGCGGTAAATATCGCAGACCACCGACAAAGAACCGTATCCCCCTGGGACACTGTCTCATTCACACGCCATTCAAGCCAACCTCTTTGCAAAGTACGGTTGCGCCAAGACCCCCACAAGCGAGCCAGGGACCCAACCCCGAGCATGGAGTTCTACCCCGGCGGCAACGAGCTTATTGCTTAGCGACGGGTGGGCAGCGGTTCGCTGAATCTCCTCAAAGCGTTGTCGCGCGAACGGTTCGGCAATCTCCCGTGGTGGTACCTGCCGGAGCGTCGCCTCCTTCAGCAACCAGGCGACTCGATCGCCGAGATAACGTTCCATGGCCGAGAGGATCTTCTCCCTTTTCATCGACGCGAAGGCCATCGTACTACCGAGTATCCCGCCACAGTTGGCGACGAAATCGGGAAGGTACACCAGTCCTCGTTCAAATAGAATTTTCTCGGCTTCGGCCGTCACTGGGTTGTTGGCCCCGGGACAGATGAGACGCGCAAGCACACGAGGAGCGTTGTCAGCATGCAGGCTGAGATGGGTCGCACAAGGGCAGAGCAGATCCACGGGCAATTCAAACAATTCAGCACAGGGAATGCGTTCGGCATCTGCATAAAAATCCACCACACGGCTACCGTGCCGGTCGGCGAGCTGGTTGAGCTGTTTCACATTCAGTCCATGCGGGTTCGTAATCGCTCCCCTCTCGGTGGAGATTGCCACTACCTTGGCGTTGGCTTGGTCCAACAGGCCGGCCAAGGCACTCCCCACCTTGCCGAAGCCTTCAATGGCTACCGTACAGCGAGGGAGCGTCAAGCCTAAATGCTCCATCCCCCGTTTGGCACTGATGAACACGGTCGCGGCGGTGTACTGTCCCGATTGCGTATCGCGCAATTCCCGCCACTTGAGCTTCACTCCAACCGCATTGAGCATCGCGCGGATATCTGTGTCATTCGTACCCATATCAGGGCCGGGGATAAAGATGCGGTTAATTAGAAGCGGAGCAATCGCTCGCCCAAACGCTTCCAAGCGTTGCCGGCGTTCTGCGAGCGGGGCCTCAGGGTTGAAACGCACGCCTGCCTTCGCGCCGCCTTGCGGTTGCCTTAAGAAGCCGCACTTGAGCGTCATCGTACGGGCCAGATCACGCACTTCTGCTTCGCTCACATTGGTAGACATGCGAAGCCCCCCTCGCGAGATGCTACATACGGTCGAATCAACGACGACGTATCCCATGACTTCGGAACCTCGAGCGACCGTGCAGACGAGTTGGTTGTCATCCCTCAACTCTCGATGCACATCGACGCAGTCAATTCCCCTGAGTAAAGATGCCATCGGCAATCCCTTTCAAGACTTCAATACTCGAACAACCATGAAGTGGCCGGTGAGATGTCATGCGGGATATCTTGATAGGTGCTGAAACCTTGCTTACGCGAGAACCGTTTGGGCGTTTCTTGCCCGCTGCTTATGAGGTAAGTTCCAAACTTCATGTTCTGAAGAATCATCATAGATCAAAATTTGCTTTAAGAGGAATTTATCACTCGTTTGCAGCACCTACTAACCGAGCTATTGCCTGTGTACCAGGTACCCAATATCGCGGGACATAATTGTGGTCTAGAGCTTTTTTGCATTGAGGAATAACAGCTCCCAGTTCATTCGACACGCGTGGCTATCGAGATCATAGGCCAGGTGCTTTCGGATACCCTCTACTACCTGGACAGAGTCTGCTTTATCGATTCCGAACAACAGTTGAGAAAATCGTCCCATGGCCTGGGGAGAATCAAACTCCCAGTGAAAGGGGATCAACGAAGACTCCCTCATAGTAAATCCCCATCGTTCGATCTCACCTTGAGTTTCGGCGGAGATATAAGTCCCTTTGTGTCCCATTGTATTGTGTTCGTTGACAAAACCGTCCAAAAATTCGGAAATGGCCGACCCCGCTTGCACGTCGGCAATTGTAAGCGTCCCTCCCTTTCTTAACATTCGAGAAGCCTCTGAGAAGAACCGTTTCTTTTCATCGACATGGTGCAAGGCCGCGAGGCTGATAATTTTATCCACCGCCCCTATCTTGACAGGAATATCCTCCAGAGTTGAAAGCAACACGTGGGGCACGCCATTCGCTCTGCAGAGATCGGCAAACACCTCTGATGTTTCGATATGGCAAAGAGTCGTAGTCCGATCCACGAAGTGCCTTAAGTACCCTCCGCCGGAAGGAATATCACAAACGATATCTCCGTCTTTCATGTCGGCAATACGAACGATATGAAGGAATTCTTCTGCGCGAGCGCTCGGGTACAGGGTCATTGCTTGATGATATAGATGGCCTCGTTTTTTGAAAATTGCGCGATATTCCGAAAACATGCAATCACCTCGTATTTTTTTTGCCCGCCTCGGGATTCCCATGCGCTTTTGGCGATGGCGGCTGATTCCCGCCTAACGTCGGAAGAATCCGTTAAAAATCGCAGAATTCCGTCCCACCAACATAAGGTATCCCGCCTCTATCCTGTCCAGAAAGCGCATCCATCTCCTGTGAACCATCTCCGGTTGGCGTCGCCACAAAGAGTCGCTGCAGCCCTGCCATCCACAACGAGCGATGCATCATAGACGCTTGTTCCGCGTGGGCTTCGCCATCGAGCCTGATGGCGGTCAGCCCAGCCAGGTGACCGTGGTTTCTGAAGATCAACGGCACGTCGGCCAGGAAGTCGAGGACCTGCTCATTCGGTCGCTCCCACCGGACCAGGTAGTCATAGGGAGTCTGAGGTTCATCCATGAGCTGGACTCCCCACTTCTTCTTGAAACGAAGAAGTCCGTCATTGAGAATCGGCGGGGTGCCACCGAAGTCAATGCTTGCACATCCACCATCTTGGGCGCACTGGATTTCGAAAATGTAGAGTGCCGCAAGGGCATCCTGCTTCATCAGCGTGAGGTCTCCCCCAGCTGTGCCCAATGCCACTCCACGGAAGACGTTACCCTCCTGCTCAAACAGCGCAGCGGCAATGCGATGGTCGCCCCGCCGCAGCCAGATGAGCCCCCCACGACGAAACTTTCGACGGAGCTGATGCACGTTATGGATCACGGCAAACTCTCCGTGCCGCTTCTGGACGAAGGGAAGATACATTGATGAGTAAAACGCCTCGCAGTCGGCCTCCCCATGTGAGATCTCCATCGTGAAACCCTCACGCCGGAGCGTACCCAAATCTTCCTTTACGCTACGGCTGGCATGTGCAAGCTTGTCAAAATCGACCGGCAGCAAAAGTCGGCAGCCGATGCTTTCGGGAACCACAAGGAAACCGTCTTCAAAAAAAAGGCGGGCAGAGACACGATCGACGCGCGCGACAATAATGTCTGCATCGACAGCCATACGTCTTAGGAACGAAGGAAGGGCCCATATAGGCACGGCTCCAACGACCTCTCGCCGAGGCGCACATGCAAAGAAGCGACGCGGCAGGTAATCGGCCCAAGGTTGAAGCCCGGCCACTACGATGGTTCCCGATCGCTCGGAATGTCTGGTTGGCCCTCTCAGAATTGCGACAGGTATGCGAAGCGCAACCCATGGCAAGACCCATGGGGCACATCTCTTAGCTGCATCGTCCAAGCCGGCTGGAGCATGCTCATAGAGCCACCATGCCCAGCCGTTGAAGCGGGGGAAATTTTGGTTAGTCATGCCCATTTCCAACTCCCAGAGACTCTTTACTCAGATGACCGACCTCAGGAAAATAAGGGCGACGTTACCGGCCAATATTTCGTTCCTGTTCTATAAACCAAAAATGATGCCCGCTGCATTTATTTGGATTTTCAACCATAAAACATGTAGGGCATCTCGGTTATTGGTAATGGGTGGATGACCGGAGCAACTCATCCTTTCGTCAATCGTTTCAGATGTCTCCGCTTCCTGACGCTCGATACGGCTCCAAAATGAACCCTTCGTTCTCATCGATATGGTACAACGCAGCAAGACTGAAACCGTTCACAGAGATCAGTAAACACCTCGGACGTTTCGATATGAATGAGAGTCGCCGCTCGATTGAAATAGATCCTCACGTAATCATCACCCGAGAAGGCCTCGCAGACAACCCCTCCGTCCTTCATGTCGGCCTATGCGGACATCATGCCCAGGCTCTTCAATACGTGCCTGTCGAGACATCGGCATCGCTTGATGATTGAGAGGTCCGCGTTTCTTGAAAATTTCATGATAGGTTGCAGGCAAAAGTCACCTGGTTTTCCATATCCACTGCACTATCGCCATGAAAATTAGCAGTCGTCATTGGCTACAGGAGGAACCATTTTTTGATCCGGCCACGCAAATGCGTCATACGCCGATCGAATATGGGAACGATATACTCGAAATTTCCCGTTTGCCTCTCTCGGGATTGTGTCCACCAACACGACCTGGAACTGCACGTCCGATCCCAGCAACGCCATCACCGGTTGAACCAACGCTGCCATCTCCTGGGTGGAGGGCGCGTGAAACGGGACGACTTTCATCACGATGAATTCCAATCGTTCCTGGGTCACCTGAAACTCTCGAATCCAGGAGATCTTTCTGACCCCCAACTCATAAGGATGGACAACCCTGTTGCCGGGAAGCACGAAGTAATCGATCATACGTCCCTGGATCGATCGAATCGTCGAAAACGGTTGTCCGCATCGACAGGTTTGGCTTCCCTTTGTGACGACATCGCCAAGCTGGTATCGGATCAACGGCATCGCAAACGAATGCAAGTCGGTTCCAACAAGCTCTCCTCTTTCTCCTTCACCCGCCGGGGCCCCATCCCGCAGCACTTCGATAATTAAGCCATCGTCACATGAGTGATACTCCCCGGTTGTTGGGCATTCCCAGGCCAGAAGATAAAATTCGATACTTCCATACGTTTCAAAGACTGGCGCGGAAAACCCGTCCTGAATCTGTTGGCGCATGAGTGGCGTCAGGACTTCTCCACCGGGATTCACAAAGTTGAGTCGAAGGGACCGTAGTGCGTCGCGATTCACAGTCTGCGCGATCCTGGCCAACACGCCGGGATACCCCCCCCACGACCGTAGGTTTGAACTTCTGTAGAGCCTGGACAATGTCCTCGGGTGGCTGCAGGGCATCAATGACTTTTCGCCGGGCCATTCCAAGGGTGTCCAGGATACGCTTGGCCAGTTGGTTCTGTCGTTGGATATTCCAGTTCCCCATCACATAACAAATCTTGTCGCTCGCACGGAGGCCCAACGCATGGAGCGCACGCCATCGAAAGGCCCCATGAAGGCGTTCCTCCAGCCAAGTGCGGCGCACAATAAATGGTCGCCCGGAGGACCCGCTGGAAGCGCGGGTGATCAAAGACCCCGGGTCCACATTCCGGGCAATGATTTCATCGACCGGCAAGGCTTGCAAATCACTCCTGGAGGTGATGGGCACGGCCCCCAGGTCGTCGACCGTTTGGATATCCTGGGGTTTCAATCCATGTCGATCAAAGAGCCCACGGTAATAGGGCACATGGCGATAGGCATGTGCGACCAACCGGCAAACTCGTTCGTTTTGAAAGGCCACAAGCTGTTCCCGTCCGACATCCGGATGGCGAAGCATGGAATAGAGCGTGGACACAGGATTGGGAGCCAACACACCCGTGCAACTCACGACGGACGGCACCCTTGGACAAATAGGTCATCCCATAATTGAATATTAAGGACACCGATTAAATCTCTTCCAAAATTCGCCCTACTGTTTTGATGTTGCTGAAGCATGTGTCGAACATAAGGAGGATTGAAATACCCTTTGGTGTGAACCCTTTTTTCGGACAGAGCGTCTGCGACAAATTCCGGCAAACGACCTTGCCATGGCCAGAATGGAGCGGAAAGCCCGCGTTTCTTTCTATTCAGAATTTCCGCGGGTAAGACACCCTCCAGTGCCCGTCGGAGAATATGCTTTTCCTGAAGCCCTCGCATTTTCAAGTCGGATGGAATCTGGCTGCATAATTCGACAAATTCATGATCGAGGAATGGCACGCGTGCCTCCAGGCCATAAGCCATGGAGGCGGCATCCAGGGTTCTCGTAATGAAGTCCGAAAGACGTACATTGATATCCAAATACTGTAATTGAGCAAAACGACTCCATCCTTCAAAATCCTTCGGAAGAGAGAAAGGCGGTTCTGAATCGGTGAAAGAACTATGGATGTTGCTAAGGTGATCGGAAAAAAGATCATCGTAACTTCGGTGGGAGGCATTATCGATGATCTGGGTGTATCGAGACCGGTCCATCGCGGCGTGGGCGGCGAATGCCCGGCTAGATCGAGAATATTTTTTCCTCAGGAACGGGATGTTTGCGATGACTTGACGGACACTGAGTGGAAGATTGATGAATGGTTCAAGCAACCGCTCAACCCGGTACCAGGGGTAGCCCCCGAATATTTCATCCGAGCCCTCCCCGGTCAAGACGACTTTCACCTGCTGCGCCGCCATCCTGGCGAGCAACATATGGGGGATGCCTCCCGATGAGATATTGGGGTCTTCACGATGCCAAATCATTTCCGGCAACAGGTCAAAATGGGCGGTGCTGCAGGTGGTGATGTGATTGCGGAGGTTGTAGCCCGAGAAATCTGTGAGAATCCTATTCGGACCTATCTCATTAAACAACGGATCTTCAAACGCCGCAGAAAAAGTGTGGAAAGGATCCGGGATTTCTCGGCTCATCAATCCCGCCATAGCGCTTGAATCGATTCCACTGCTCAAATAACAACCTAATGGCACATCGCTTCGGAGGTGGAGGCGAACGGACTCTTCCAGTTTTTCCCGCACCGCCTCGGTCCATTCCTGAGCGCTTCGTCGAAAGCCTTCCTCTCCCATTGATGGAAAGGAGAGATCCCAATAACGCTGAATCGTGATCTTCCCGTTTTCATGGAGAAGATAATGCGCGGGTGGGAGCCGCCGGATTGAACGCAAAAGGGTCTTCGGCGCTTGAACAAATCCGACCGCAAATAACTCCTTCATGGCACCAACATCAACCTCACGGTCAATACACCCGCTTGCAAGGATGAACTTCAACTCCGATCCAAAAAACAGAGCACCGGGTTTGATGGCATAGCTGAGGGGTTTGATACCGAACCGATCTCTGGCCAACATGAGACGGCGATGCCGGGAATCCCAGATAGCGAAGCCGAACATGCCTCTCAGAAAATCCACACAACGCACCCCATAATCCTCGTACAAATGGACAAGGACTTCGACATCCGAATGTGTCCTGAAACGATGACCGGCAACCTTGAGATCTTGACGCAATTCCTTGTAGTTATAAATCTCACCATTGCATACAACGGTAACGGAGTGATCCTCGTTGGAAATGGGCTGATCGCCGGTTTCCAAGTCAATGATGCTCAGTCGACGGAAGCCGAGACCGATACCCGGTTCAACAAAGTACCCATCCCCATCCGGTCCACGATGGGACATCGTGTTAGTCATATGATGCAGCATATCCCGATCGACCGGCCTCTTAGGATCGGAATACACCACGCCGCACAATCCGCACATAGGTACTCCTACTCTTGTGTGTCGCGTATCTCTTCCAACACTCGGTAAAAATATGTTTGGTCGGGGTCCTCGTTGATGGCTTTCAAATCAACGACTGAATACAGCGCATTCCTATAGTCAGAAACAATCGACTAGCCAGAGAATGTTTCGAACTTTGTATCTCGCCACAACAGGTACTCTTACGGATCATCGGCGCAAAGTGGGGGAATGTTGATAGGGCCCTTGATGTCTCCTCAAGCATCATGAAAGGGTCGATGAGAATTGAACGTTGCTCCGGTTACGCTTAACAAGAACTCCCTCATCTATCATCGGTTGGCGACCGGATTCAGTCAGGAGGTAGAGCCGATGCAGCCCTTCAATCCAGAGAGATCGGCGACTCTGTGATTCGTCAGCATGGATTGCAGACAAGCGTCCTCCGTCCCGAAAGATAAGACCTGTGTGAGAGAAGAAATCCTTCACTACGCCGTTGACGCTCTTCCAACGGATCAACAGATCAAAATACGAATTAGGATTATCAAATACAGCATTTCCCCATTTGCGTTTATAGCGAAGCAATCCGTCATGCAGGGAAGACCGAGCGGCTCTAAAATTTACCTCAGCAAACCCCAACTGGCGGGCATGCTGGATGCTGTAATAGTAGAGCGCGGCCATAATTCCTCTTTTTTTCAGCGGGAGTTCTCCCGAAGCCATGCCTATGGCCAAAAGGTTTAATGTGTCCTGTTTTCGCTCATAGAGAACACCGGCAAATGGCTGATTGTCTCCCATAACCCAGAGGATTCCCCCTTTTCGGATCAACCGACGTAATTCCTGCCGGCCTTTGATGATGGCCATGGCTCCATGACGGTCTCTCGAGAAAGGGACGTACATGGAATTATAGAACTCGTCAAATCGTTCCTCCCCTTCAGTGACCAATGGCTGCAACTGATATTTGCGAACCAGACGCATGTCCTCGCGGATACTTCGATTACTACGCACCAACTCATCGAGGTCCCCAGGAACGGCGAGCCGCATGTCAATCCATTCAGGAACCGCGAGATAGTCTTTTCCGAAGAATGTTTCCGCTGACAATCGATCTGCACGAACGATAGTCAGATCCGCTGCTTCACGCCGGCGATCTAGCAGAGCCGGCAGGTCCGGTAACGACACCTTTCCTACCAGCTCACGTTGGGGCTCCCCAATGAAAAACCTGTTCGGCAAATAAGAAACCCAGGGATCATGGCCCGCCACCAATAGTGTCCCGATTTGCCCGGATGGAAGGGTGGGCCCCCGCAGCAACACAACCGGGATCCCTTGTAATCCCAGACACGCCCACGCGTAAAAACCATATCGCGGAACCAAGGCTTGTGCCTTGCCGGAAAGGCGGGAGATGACCCACTCTATCATGATGTTTTTTAAATGATTCATCCTATCCGTGCCCACTGTTTTTGTTTCGACTGGCCGCAACCACATTCGCAAGGTTCAACCACCCTCTGTCGTGGTTTCCCCAAAACCATGGTAATGTCGCGCTTCAAGACGCCGTTCCCGTGGTGTCCCTGAGAGAACCCTCATTGAGATTGACCCCCGAGAAGATTGCATGGGTCTTGCCAGTGCCATCTGCCGGCCACGGCTGAACAATCCTAATCGATAGATCAATCTCACCAAGGAGCTTGCGGAGATGATCCCGTACAGTCAGGTGGACATGCGAACAGGGGTCTACGTCCTCGATCCCTGGATGGCCGACAAGGGCGTGGCAGGTGAGCTCGAGCCGAAACTTCCTTAGGCTTTCCTGGTACAGGCGGTACTCTCCGAGGCGGAGCGTTCCCGCGAGGTGATCAAGTATCTTTCGGGTCGTAAGGAGACGCCCCTCTCCGAGTAAAATTGAGGCTCGTTCGCGCCCTTCAATTGAACCCATCAAAGGCAGATGCCGACCGCAGGAACATCCACCTGATCCAGCTATGGCCAGATCAGCCGTGTTGTACCGTATGAGTGGCATGGTCCGGGCGCGCAAATCTGTCACCACGATTGTCCCTAATTCGCCCGGATGGGCCGGTATCCCACCCCGCAATACTTCAACAAAATGTGTATCCGCATTTACATGGAACGACCCACGCTGCTCGCATTGCCAGGCGATATACCCGACCTCGGTCTGGCCATACAGCCCGACCGGTTCACGGCCGAAGACTCGCGTGACCAATTGACGGGTTTCGGCATCCACCAACTCTCCTGCACAAAACACCACACGTGGCCGTTTAAGTGCGGCCTGAGCCGCTTCGCTCGCTCGTGCAATGCGGCGAAGGGCTGTCGCCGTGCCAACCACCACATCAGCCTTTGTCTCCAACAATTGCGCCAACTGGTCCTCGATGGATCGTTCCGTCGAGATCCACGTCTTCCGAGAAATACCGAAGCGCTGCAGTACGTGCGAGGGACCCGGCTTTATCTGAAATTGCGCCGTGTTATGACGCCAACGAAATCCGTGTTCAAACCATATCCGCAGTCCCACGGCTCTTCGCACCCGTTCCTCGAGCGGCCGTTTCCAAATCCGTAATGCTGCACCTGATGAGCCGCTGGTCTCAAGATAGGTGCAGGATGAGGGGTCCACTCCCCGCGCCAGCAACTCACCTCCTTTTGCCGATTCTCGCACCAGGGGAGCGGTGATGATTGGAATTCGATCCAGATCTTGAATGCCTCGAATGGCTTGGACATCTACACCCGCTTCGTCCCAAACACGACGGTAAAAGGGGACGTTGCTGTAGGCATGGATGATAGCGTCGCGGAACAAATGATCTTGCAACGATCGGAGATTTGCGGGAGAGCGTGTGACGTTCGACCTCAGATCCATCAGACACTTCCATGTTCGCAGAATTTCCATCTAGAGCCCTTCTCTTCCGGAGACAGGATGCGGCTCAATTGCAGTCCCGACCTTCGAGATGATCATCCTGGTCTTCTCTCCCGGGGCTAATGTGATCGCTTCGACTTGCTCAACGCGCAAATGGATTTCGCCGGGCAAGACCGCTTGAAGATCCGATTTTATCCTCGGAAGAAGACCTTGAGCGGAATTGGTCACAACGAGTTGGAGGTGGACTTCGTTTATCTCCTCTTGCAAAATTCTCCACTGGCGTAACTCGTCATAGCGCCCCAGGACCTCGTGAAAAAATGGCCAGAAGATTCGTCTTCCGTCTTGCAAAGCGACTGAATCTACCCTGCGTCCATAGATTTGTCTGAGAAGAGGAAGAGTGCGCCCACAAGGACATAGTGTGGTCTCAACCTCAGCCAGATCTCCTGTTTCATAGCGAATCATCGGCATGGTCCACATGCCTAGTGCTGTGGTAATTATTGGGCCAGGCTCCCCTGAATCCGCAGGAACCTCCACAATGTGGCTATCAGCGCTTACGTGAAATCCAGAACGACGCTCGCACTCCCACGCGAAATTCGAAAGCTCAACCAACCCGTACACATCGACAGGATCCCTTCCGAGCGCACCCCGAACCAGTTGGCGAGTGGCCGGCGAGAGGGTTTCACTATCGGAGACGATGAGTCGGGGCGAGGGCAGATTGAGCCCCAGCGTTTTGACAGTGTCCGCCAAGGCATGCAGCGTACCCGCCCCGGCAACGATCACGTCCGGCCGCGTCTCAACTATACGTTGTGCCCAGAACTCTGGTGTGTCCAGAATCGAGCACCACTCTTTAGGAGCGATACCAAGACGTTGGACGAAAAACTGCCGACCAAAAGTCATGCGAATTTCAAGCGTTCGGTCAGTCCAGCGGAAACCATGTTCGAAAAGAATGCGCCAGGCAACCACACGCTGCCACTGCTGATCCAAGGCTCCAAGAAAAATACGCAACGGAGTTCCTGTCGAACCGCTCGTTTCAACAACTCCACATCGGTGTGGATCAATCCCCTGTACAACTACTTCTTCCGGACTTGCCTGCTTGAGACGATCCTTTTGAAGGATAGGGATTTTGTCTATATCATCCAACGAACGGAATTCATCAGGGTGGTACCCTGCGTCCTTGTAAAGCCCTCGATAGAGCGGAACGTTTTGATAAGCATGCATGAGGAGGTTCCGAAGTTGCTCCTCTTGTAGTTGCCGTAGATCCTCAAACCTCCAGCGACTGGAAGCCAGGGCTTGGCGAATCAATCGAACAGTTTTCCATCCGTTCAACAACATCATTCCATCCAGTGCTGCGTGTCTTTTCTGATATCCTTTTGGATTTAACAAAATGTGTGGGCCATAAGCATACCCGGCTGCCCAGCTACATTCGCCCAGACTTCGCAACTTCCAAGCATCCTATTGAAACAATCTTTCATTTTCCTAGGCCCACCGTGTGCTGGCTCTATCTTTTTTCAGCTCTTACAGCAATAAAATGCCCGGTCAGATACCGCGTAGGCCAGCGCGACATGTTTTCGAATACCTGTATCCATCGCAAAAACCGTTGCTGTACTGAATTGTTGGCGAAGGAGCACAAGATTTTGGCAGCGAGCACGGCAAAAATCCGGGGGCAATGGAGCACCGCTGTGACATCCATCACGTCGAAGCCAATTTCCCGCAGCCATTTCTGTAGCCGCCAGGGACCGCAGGTGGCACCAACATAGTAAGGAAGGATACCCAACCGGTTTAATAGTTTGAACGGAAGAACGTTACGGGCCGCAATAATCGGATTGGCAGGATTATCCAATGTCAAAATTAGCTGACCGTCCTTGCGAAGGACCCGGTGCAATTCCCGCAGACTCACGATGATCTCATCTGAGGTTTGAAAATGGTCCAGAGTCGAATTCGACACCACCACATCGAACAACTCGTTCCCAAAAGGGAGATTGCGGACATCCGCACAGGTTCCAGGAATTCTCACATCCCCACGACAGGTCAATTGCACGTTCTGGAATGACAGGTCCATTCCAACAACGGTGTGAACGCGTGATTGCAGGAATTGAACGAGGCCCTCTCCCACCGCCTCGTCAAACGTATCAGTCTTTAGCAACCGAGGGGCTGGCTGTTCGGGAAGCCAACGGAGGAGAAGGGATTGATTAACCACATCACTATGTTTTCTCCAGAGCCGATCCGGGCGTGTCTTTTTCCATTCGTCCGCAATGGACTCCCAGTAGCTCGTCTCCTCAGGAATCACAATCTAACCCCCCATCCAAACAATGCGAGACTTGACCGTTTAGATCCTGCCCGCCTACTAAGGCTCTAAACAGAGAGGTAATCGCTCTATTCGAAATTGCTGCGTGGATGCCGCATGCAATCGGGCTTCTGCCGAACTCTGGCTCCGGCAAATAGGCGGCCGTTGTAAAACTGGCCGTGAATCCACGACGACCAAAGCAAAAAATTGCCATGGGCGACACTCGTCTTGAATTCCATCTTGTTGACTTCCCACTATGGTCATCTCTACATTTTCCCTCTCATAAATTTGGACCAAAATGATTTACTACCCCGTTCGATTCCTGACCATTTCCCAAAAATATCCGCTTGCATTTGCCACTTGTGTAATCAACAACAGAAAGGAAATGGGCATGGCACGCTTTAAGGAGATGTATGTGAACGGATACCTGAACATGTTCAGATAGAACGAGAGTGGTTCGACTCTGACCGGCCCTCCACCACGTGCGGCTCTCATTCGGTGAAAGAAAAACGCTCCTCGTCCATAGTTGAAATGCTGTTGCCAAATGGTACCTAAGCCAAGTGAATGAGCATGGGACACCAAGGCCTCTGGTAGGTACCGCAAGCGTCGACCCTGTGAGATCCATCGGTCGCATAGCTCACGATCTTCCGCGGCAGCCTGACGGTATTGGGCATCAAAGCCGCCGCTTTCCAAAAACCTCTTTCGAGGAAAGGCCAGGTTGTTGGAAGCAAAAAACTTTGTCCCCTTCAAGTCTTGATTGAAATACTCATACAAGTAATCAAGAAGTAGCTGACTAGTAGCCGAATAGAGATTGTCGGTGAGTTTATTGACGGTCCTTCCCCCAACCCCGCAATCCGGCGTATCACGAAAGGCATCGGCAAGAGCATGTAGCCAGCTTGAGGATGGTGAGCAATCATCATCTGTGAAGGCCAGAAAATCGCCTTGGGCATCGGCGGCTCCCCGGTTGCGGGCTACGCCGGGACCTGAATTAGGTTGCGAAATGAGTTTGATGGCCAAAGGTCCTGAAAATGATTTCACGATGGAATCCAATGAGGTGTGGCTTCCATCGTCAACAACAATCACCTCGAAGCGCTCACGAGGATACGTGAGCCCGTTTATGGAGTGTAGGCACAAGGCAAGCTGTTTGGGTCGGTTATAGGTCGGGATGACAATGGAAAAAAATGGGGGAGGTGAGTTCATCGGCCGGCATCACACTCTTTTTTGACGAGGAGCCACATCCGCCTTTACCTCAAAAGATGTCTGTCTTTTATGAAAGGCACGAACTGGTTGTTTCCCTCTTCTGTCTTTCACTTTTATCCTTTTCTTTGTCTGTCTACACCGACTCTGCCCATTTTCGCATTGCTTCGGGAGAGATCATGGTCGAATACATCCCCAACATTTCAGCGGTATGGGCGAGACAGGACGCTCCAAACAGAACCGGAAGGATAAGCACCTGTCGAAGGGGATGAACACCAAGCAACCGACTGACTCTGAACCATCGCGGGAAATCCAACGCCATGTGCCACATCATCGTCATCACTGGTTCGAGAATTCTCATTTTAGCGATCCATTGATTGGGGTATTTTTTGTCCAAACGTCGCAGCATGTAGACTTCGTATCCGTAACGGAAATGAAGGCACTTCAGCCAATACCCCCAGGCAAAATAGTGCGTCACACGTTGTCCAGGTTGAAGGACAAGGTTTTTCCCTGTATCTAGAAACGACCTTGCAAGAAGCGGGGCGCCGCAGAGTCTGCCGAACTCGGAATTGTACTGATGTTGGTGGAATGTCTCGGCGCGGACTCCGAAATTGTGATCCATGAACCCCACAGGCCTAGGAAGGTTTCGAGAAGGATCGATTTCTTTTCCTACAACCCACCCCCATGTGATTGAGGCCGCTGCCAATCGAGTAGCACGATTCCATTTCCAGCTGTCCATGCTTTTGAACACACTCAAACCAATCGACACATCACCCCCGCCATGAATCCCCTCCACAAGCGATGAGAGCCAACTCCTGTGAGGATAGACGTCTGAATCCGTAAAAGCCAAAATGTCCGAGGAGGCAAATTGTGCGCCTCGATTCTTCAGTTGTAAATAGGTTAACCCTTCAGCCTCCACTGCCTGTAATCCCCAGAAGGGCGTGCCAGAGACGTACCGTTCCTTCCATTCCTTCACCTGTGAGGGATTCCCCATAAGAATTACCTCGACCTGATCGATGGGAAAGTCCTGTTCCCGTAAGGCCTCCAAGGTGTTAATGGCTTTGCCGAGATCACGGGTCTCGTTGTAGCCTTCCACAATCACTGAGACAACCGGTTTATTTAACTGTTTCTGAGTCACTTCATCTCCATTCGGTGAATCATGGGATTTACAAAGGAATAACCCTCGAAGGCCTGGCAACCAATTGTTCATAGATCCCGACCAATTCATCAACCTGACGAGCTAAGCTAAATCGAGACATCGCCACGCGCTGTGCTGTCTCTCCCATCGTTTCCGCCAGCCTTCGGTTCTGTAACAGAACCAATAATTTTTCGGCCAAGGCTTCTGAATTATCAGGGGGAATCAAAAAACCCGTGCATCCCTGCTCCACAATCTCCGCCAGTCCTCCGGTGGCGCTTGCCACCACCGCCGTTCCCCGCATCATGGCTTCAGCAGCTACCAGCCCAAATGGCTCAGCCCACCGGGATGGGACCACTTGCACCCAGGCTTCTCTCGCACGTGTTTCCAATTCGTTCCTTGTTAAATGACCAGGCATGGATACCGCATTTCCAAGTCCAAGCCCTTGAACGAGGGTTGTCAAAGCTTCCTCCTCCCTACCGCTTCCTGCAATAAGGAGTTTGGCATTGGGAATCTGGTTGAGTACAGATTGAAAAGCACGAAGAAGGATATCGACCCCCTTTTCCCTGGTCAGACGACCGGCGTAGACCACTGTGGGATCTCTGGCAAGGGCAGCCTTCGGTCCTTGCACCGGGACACCATTCCAAATAACTTCGACGGGTTGTATTCCCTCGGCCACCAAGGCCGCCTTAGTGGTTTCACTGTTGGCAATGATGCGTCCAAACACCCCTCTCCATCGCCGCCAAAGGCACATCTGAATCATCAAGGGCAGCCAGTCTCGCAACGGCAAACATTGGTTCTGATAGCATGGGACGCCCGACGACACCCGACAAGGTTGCCCATTTGGCAAAGTCTTGGTTCCTACCGGACATACCGGCCGGTACCAGACGACGTGACAGAGACTTGGTACCAATTCCAGGAGCGGCAGAATCAATGGAGACAGTTGAGTCAGAAACATCCTGACATGCACGACATCCGGCCGAAATTCTCGCAACACCTGTCGGAGCGCTCGGTAGGCCCACACATTGGCCGTTTGAAGCAGAGTGCGATATCGGGAGGTGGTCCCAAAACATTGATAGTCAGCTTCGTATTCCTCCCCGCAGCCTTTCGCTCCCACTTCTTCAGCCGTTGTTGTCATCAACCGTGCATCATGCCCTCGCCTTCGTAATTCGTCGCGAAGGGCAAATGAAAGGACCTCGGCCCCTCCCATGGGTATCCCATAATCATTCAGCAACAAAATACGCATCCAAACTCGACCTCACTTGTTAGATGCGTGTTTAGATGAGGCCCTGTTCCCGATACCACTGTAGGGTCTCACGGATACCCTGTTCGATCGGGATTTTCGGTTCAAACCCCAATTCCCGTTTAGCTTTTTCAAGTGACAGGACCTTGTCTGAGATAAACAATTCATAATCATTGGCACGCGGAAGTGTGCCCCCGAACAATCGATATGAAAGACAACTCAACCCATGGAACACCCGATACGGGAAGTCGGGAAGTCGCATGGATGAAGTAGAGACCCTCAGTTCTTTGGCAATTAATTCCACAAATTCATCTATCCTGGTTGCGGATTTTCCCGCCAGCAAATAGCATTGTCCTTCAATATTGGGTGCCTCGCCGCAACGGCGGAGGCCATCCACAATATCTAAAACGTGGCCCGTATGGGTATGATTGCGACCGGATCCGATGATGCGAAACTTGCCGGTGCCGATCGCCTGAAATAACGGAACCCAGCTCATCGACCCTCTCCCCAGCAGTCCAGGAAATCGGGCAATAACCACGGGAAACTGGTGGTCTCTATGGGCGGTGAGGACGAGTGCCTCTCCTGCTACCTTTGCTTCCTGATAGGGAGAGTCCGGGTTGACCGGACTCGCTTCATCCACCGGAGCCTTGGAGATCATTCCATACACGCCTGCGGTGCTCGAGTACACCATTCTGGAGACTCCGGCTTTCAAAGCTGCACGCACCACGTGCCTGGTTCCCTCACAATTCACTTCCATCGCTTCTTTTCGGGAAGGTTTTTGTCTGGAAGTCAGAGCGGCTAAATGGTAGACCTGATTACATCCCTGCAGGGCCCGTTCAACCGAGGTGGGATCGACAAGGTCACCCCTCGCAACTTCCACTCCAAGTCGTTCCAAAACAGAGGTGTCCTTGGTTGGACGAACAAATCCCCGCACGGCATGGCCATCTCTCAACAAACTCTCTGCGAGATAACTTCCGACAAAACCCGCCGCTCCGGTGATCAGAACTTTCATTGATTTCTCCTGCACCTTTGTGGGATGTCCACCATACCCCTGGCATTATTAATTGAAGTCAGACTTATCCTCCCCGGATCCCCACTACCTTGTTATAAATGAAACCAACGGCCCAACCTAGAACCCCACCGGTCAGGGCCCCGTAAAAAAGCCCTACCAGACTCCCTTTCCACGTGACTGAATACCCGATGAAAAAGTTGGAAAGTAACTGAAGATGGGAGCCAACCTTTGGCCCCCCTTCGAGAAGAAGCCAAACCGTCATAATAAAAAGGCCTAATCCACCCATCAGGCCACAAACCACTGCCAACACCCCTCCCTGAATTTTGGCCACAACCCGGCTAAGTTCTTCATCACCCTTGGAATCCGTTCCCATATTTTCCCTCCAGGACCCTGCCTCTTGGTAATAGCTAATCTAGAAGATTGCGACGACGATTCACTTCCTCCCGCCATCGGATAAATTTCGCATAGGCCTTCATGCTCCAGTTTCGGAGTGAGGCTCCTGAGTATCCTATGGCAAATCCCCCGACTCCTCCCTCTAGGAAACCTATCAGTGAACCACCCCACGTCACTTGAAAACCAAATAGGAAATTCCCAAGCAGAGACAAGTTGGGCCCCACTACCGGTCCTCCTTTGAGGACTAAAATCACCGTCCCAATCAAGATGAGGAGACCACTGATGGTACCGACAGCCACACCCATTGCGACGGGATCCAGCTTGGCAAACACGATCTCGATTAACTCTTCCTCATTTTCTTTGGGGAGTTCATCTCCGCTCACTTGAACCCGCACAGGCACCATTCGATCGCCGCCATTGCCGGGAGTCGTACGGTTTTCCTCATGGTAGGCTTTTTCGGTATTCACCGCCCATACATCATGCTGGGATTCACCCATGATATTTCTCGCGGCATACACCCCCGTCACCATGGAATGATCCTGATTGTTATAGCGATGCAGACCATTTCGTCCAATGGTCTGAAGATTTGAAAATGTTTCCAGATATTGTCGAATCGTCTGGACGTAATCCTGATAGTGATGATCGTATACCGGATAGGCTTTTTCCATACGAACCACGGTCCCGTCTTCAACTTCGCGAGGATTAATGAGCCCGAGTTGGGCGCATTCCCGTGTGCCGAATTCAATCAACCGCTCGTTCGACCATGTCCACTCATCGTCTTTGTCCCAGAGGAAATACTCAAGGCCCAGCGAAGTTCGTGAGGGATCCGGCACCATATACGGGCTCCAATTTTTATAATTCTGTATTCGTCCCATTTTAACTTCAGGTGAATGGATATAGATCCAGTTATCAGGGAATACGTCTTCGCGGTTAACCACCAGGACCACGGTTAAATAATCCCGATACCGCAGGCCAAGCGCGGCCTCTACAACCTTCTCGGGGGGTTGAGGATCCATGGCCTCGATTAACTCGCGCAAAGGCATGGTGGACACAAAATCGCTGCCTTCAAATTCCAAATGCTCCCCTGATGAGGCTCGTGCGGAAACACAATCTACACGCCCATGGCGATGTCTGATACGCTCGACTTTCATGCCTTTTAATGTCTGAGATCCAAAACCAGCCACCAATTCCTCGCACCGTTCCCACATCATTCCCGGACCTAAGCGAGGATAATGAAACTGCTCAATGAGCGAGGTCACGATTTCACCCTTCTTCCCACCCCTTTGACCAAATAGGGCATTTCGAACCGCTTCTTTCAACGAGAGATTTTTGATTCGTTGCGCGGCCCAATCGGCTGATATCTCAGTACAGGAAATCCCCCAGACTTTTTCCGTGTAGGTTTTAAAGAATATCTGGTACAGGCGATATCCAAAACGATTAATCACCCATTGCTCAAAATTTTCCTCCTGTCCATTAGGAAACACCTTCACCTTGGCATAACTGAAACAGACCAGAAGAGCCTCCACGACCCCCAGTCCGGCCAAGGCATTAGTGGCCTTAAGCGGATAGTCGAAAAAATGTTGGTTGTAATGGATTCGGCTTATACGAGGTCGAAGGAGAAAATTGTCACCGAGAATTTCATTCCACAACTCTGTCACCATCGGCATTTTCGAAAAAAATCGGTGTCCACCGATATCAAAACGAAAGTCTCGATAGTTGACCGTTTGTGATATGCCTCCGACCTGTTTCCCGGCCTCAAGGATAAGAGAGGAAGAGCTGTTTTTCCCAAGTTCATAGGCCGCCGTAAGGCCTGCAGGACCGGCGCCAATTACCACTACAGGATGAGATGCCACTACTGCCTCCCTGACGTTCTATTGATATCGAAGGATTCAGGGACAAGAGCCGGCATTGTCGACTCCTTCCGGTTTCCCCCATACAAAACATGGCGTGCCAGGCCTATGGCAAACGCCAAACCACTATACAAATAATACAGCCAATGCCAGGGAATACTCTGCAGGGCAAACCGGTACCCACGTTTTTTCTGAAAGAATCGATAGAGGGGTGCATTAATGATCACCAGCGAAACCATGATCAAGGCCGCCACCGCCAGCAATGGACCCCACCAGATCGCTCCCAGCAAGGCTCCCACGAGCCCATACGTCAACACGACACAAAGGCGCTCGGAATGCCGGATATTTAAGTCATTGGTGAACCTGCGATCCCGAAGAATTAATTCTGTCCAAGGGATTGCGCGGTAAAAAAAATCTGCTTTGAGCATGGAACAGATATCCCATCGTTTCAAATGTTTCACATGGATATCTTTACACAACTGAATCTGGTGACCGGTCTTTTTCAATCGATAGCCCAATTCAATGTCTTCAATAGAAGGACGACGATACGTTTCATCAAACCCGCCTATTTCCAGGAAAATATCACGGCGGATGGCCCCGCAAGCACCCCAAAACGTCGAAGCCTCCCTTTGGGCTTTTTGATGGACGTAGTGGTGAAAGAGATTTTTGTATTGGGACAAGAAATTTGGTTCGCCAGGAGTGTCATCGTACGACCCGATCAACGCAGTGAGGTCGGGATTATTGTGAAACGTTTCTGCCACCCGTCCCAGGGTATCGGGATGCACACACACATCGGCATCGACAAAGAAGAGGTATTCGCCTTTGGCCTGAAGTGCCCCAATGTTTCGGGGGTATGCCGGTCCTCCTGAAGTAATAGGAAGTCGAATGACCTGAGCACCAAATTGTTTCGCCACTTGCCAGGATCCATCGGATTCACCATCGGCAACAACGATTATTTCCATTGGAGGCGGCTGTAAAGCAGCCAGGCTTATCAGGCATCGACGAAAGGCCTCACCCCCGTTGTACACAGGGACAACAATAGAAATAGTTATTTCCGAGGAAGATCTCAACGAATCACTGACTTTCTGCTCTTTGTCATTTCGAAAAATTTCGTTCATCCATTAAGCCTATTTGCCCTGACAAACGAACCTGTCTCCGGGAAAGCACCTCACAGACACTTAAGTGCGAAAATGGGGCAAATACCCTGAAGATTCAGGAATGGCAGGGTTAACCGAGCCAAAATGAAAGGGGCGTTGATGGTCAATTCTTTTCCCTGCGCAAATTGATGTCAACAATTGAGGGAACCCAATATTCATCTACCTAACGACCAGTCCTCAATGGGGTTGCTTTTCACCCCCACCAAATCTTTATCGGTTGCCAGAACGTAAACCCAAGAGAAATAAGCAACTATCCTCTATAAATGGGTATTTATCGGACAAGAAAAGTCACGGTCCTCCGACTCATGGGTAACACATTTTTTGGTTTCAAAGAGGATAATCTGTAGGAGAACATAATGGAACTACGAGAGTTCTTTGATGGGGAATCGAGGTGGTTGCGGGGGAGGGATTTGAACCCTCGACCTTTGGGTTATGAGCCCAACGAGCTACCAGGCTGCTCCACCCCGCGAGTCGATAGTAGAGGAGGGGCGGCTGAGAAGTCAATGAAAAAACAGGAGTGTAGCAGAAGAAGACACTATGGTATCTTCACCGTCCTATGACATTTGCCGGAATTATTGCCATCTTGCTGTTTCTTGGTCTTATCATTGGCGATTGGTATCAATTTACCACCTTGAAAAGTTGGGCCTGCCAATATGGCTGTCCTTTGGCTCACAGGAAGAACGCCCTGGACTCTCAATCTGTTTCCTCGATTTCCACTGTCTTTCAAACTGGCGCCCTTGCCTTGCCTCACGGAATTGCCCGCTGGATCGCAGACCGACAGGTCATCGTGATCCGCCCATACTATCAACTCTTTTCCCTGCGGTTTCGCTCCGCATGGCCATTAAAGGGGACAATCGATGTCAGTTCAGATGGCACCCAACTCCTGTTGCATTTGTCCAAGCGTATTCCCTGGTCATCAGCAATTCTCACCCTCCTATGGTTACTCTTTGTCATTGGAGGCACTCTCACATTTGTCGTTCTGTTTATTCTTGATGGAGGGATAAGCACAGTCGGGGGAGTCTTTTGGGTGGTCGGGATGACCGCATTGGGCTTATTAGTGCTGGCAGGAGGCTTGATTCTGTTGTCGTTTGCCTACCGGCTTGAGGATTCCCGCCTGACTCAGGTTTATCAGGAATTACTGGACGTCTTGACTCCTCCCTTAAAAAATTCGGATAAGTCGGCGAGCCCTTAGAAAAATTCCCAAACACAATGGCAACCCTCTTGACTCTATCCAGAACCGAAGCCTTTAGCTTAGGGAATTGTTTCAAGAAGATCTTTCTTGGCTTTTGAAAAGTTCTCGACCCGGAACACTGGCAATTCGTATGCCCAGCCTCCCACACGCTGATTGAACGCCTCAACTTCTCGCTGAACCTCTTCCGGTTTTTTTAATATTGAGTCTTCTTTGGAGGATGGCTCTACTTGTATATCTGCTGTTTTCTTCGTTTCTGGAGATTCAGGGGCCTTTTCGTCTTGAGCAGAATCCTGCGCTGGAACCGTTTCCCCATTTTCTGTGGAAGTGGTCGCATTCACAGGTTGAACCAGTTTTTGATCATATTCCGCAGAAAATTTTCCAAAAACTTTATCTTCCTGTTTGGCCGTTTGAACATAAAGCCTGAGCCCGTCAAAGGTTTCCAAAACAGCCGTCACCCCAGATTGGTCCTGAAAATTCACCTCTTGCGTTTCTTTCACATCTTCTAATGAGAGCTGCACGAGAGTCCCCACCACGTTATTCACATTAAACTGGGAAGCCACTTTGGAACCTGCAGGGATCGAATCCAGTTGAAAATCCAGATCCTCAGGCTTATCTTTTGAGACAAGAAGAGTTTCCCCGCCGTGATGCATGACCGTCACCCGATGCACGCGCTTAGTCGTCAGCGCCGTTATTTCCTTATCGAGCCACTCTCCCCCCACTTTTTCCAACGGCAAATTCCCTATTGTTAACCAGGTTTGGGGATCTCCCGGTTTTCGCGCATAGATTTCACTCATCCGTGGATTTCCCTTGGCAGGACGTTGATTCCCCAGAATCACCAAGGCCGCCTCGGGATTATTCTGGGTTTTTAGTGTCACAGTTGTCGATAGTGAACCTTCTTCCTCTTTGTCCCGTAACCCCAGTCGATCGTATAACTCAGGATTTTTCGTTTTGGGTTCCAATATCCGCAACTCCGCCAACCCGATGAGAGTCTGTTTTACCTTCTCCACATCTGCGCGATACCCTGCCTTCTCCTTAACCTGCCAGATATTCTCCCCACGCACCAGCGTCACGGTCTGATCCTTGGTCTCCACAACTATTTCGTTCACGTCATTGACAACCGGCAATAAATCCGGGAACAACAGCTCACCACTCTGTGGAAACTGAGAGGCTGGCTTTTGATTCATGAAAATGGCTAGAACAATCCCAGCAATGGTTATGGCGGCTAAAATTCCTAGAGTTTTGGCTTTCATACGCTTTCCTTAATATTCTTGAATAGTCGAATGAGTTTCTGGTTGATCGATACCTGGGTTACTTGGCTTTTGGGGACCCCTTCTTTCTGATCCCTGAAGAACTGATCCATACCCCGACAATACCGATCAGCAACGGCACGAGCCCGATATTAATAAATTTCACCCAACGCTCCACACTCTCAATGTTTTTGCCAAGTTCATGCTGTACGCCCCGCAGTTCCTTGCGAACCTGGAGCAATTCCTTTCGAAATTGCCCCATGGCCTCCTGCTGTTCCACACTCAGGATCATGGCATTGCCCTCAGGCTTTTGACTCTGCAGTTCCTGAATTTTACGTTCCGTCGCCTTGAGCTGTTCCTGGAGCACTTGCTCCTTTTGCCGGAAGCGCTGCTCCGCTTCCTGTTGCAACATTCGCAAAAGCGTGAATGGCCGGGAATATCCCGCCCGGCTTCTCACACTAATCAGATCATTGCTTCCCGTCAGATTATCCAAGGCATTTGTCACAAACGTGCCATTGCCAGCATTGGGAATGCCTATCCGTTGCCCAAAGAAGTTTTGGACTTGAACCCAAAACCGGTCCTGCAAGATATCCGTATCGGCCACCACAATCACGTTGATGGGACCTTTCGATTCTGTGAGGTGATCTTGGGTCTGGGTCTCGGCTTCTGAAGCCATATCCGGATTCTCACTCGTATTCGCCGCCGCTTGCGGTTTCCCATCAGGAAAAGCCGTTTTCACGGTTCCTGTTACCCTGGCGGCCACAATAAATTTTTCCCCTTCAGGCTGATAACTATTGAGTAAGCCGCTGACATCAGGCATGACTGATATGCGTGAGGCCTCAATCTGCATGGCGGCTTCATCCGATTGGATGAGCGGCTCGACCGTGGTCCCCGTCTCCCCCTTCTTTCGGATGATGCCTGCTGATGCCACCGTGATCGACGGCACCTGAGCCGTGACAATATCCTTGTCGCTGAAATGCTCCTGTCGGAAATCAACCCAGACTGGATAATCTACCACCTGTAGACGGTTTTGTTGTTGGACTTGCACCTTTTTGGCCAACGGCAAATCTCCCAACACCTGCCCTTTCACCAACTCCAGACCCCAGGGGGCAAATAACGTAGGCATATCCGAATTCCGGGGACCGCCGCCTCCCATCGGGTTCATGGGGTTTCCTCCTCCACTATCCGATTCGGCCAGAGGATCAACAAAAATCATGGCATGCCCGCCTCTCAAAACATATTGATCGATGGCATAGAGCGTTGCCTCACTCAGGGACTTAGGATGCACAATCATTAAGACACTAATCTCCTCAGGGATAGCCGTCGTCGTTGTTTCGATTTTTTTCACTTCGAACATTTGTTCAATATGAGAGAGAATGAGCCAGGGTTGGCTTCCTCCCTGCTCTGCCATAAACGGCATGCCCCCACTCCCATCAATGGGCAAGGTACTCAGCAGGCCAAGAACTTTTTTCTTGGGATTGGCCAATGTGTGAACCATCTTCGTCAAGTCATACTCCAAAAACTCTTCCCGCTCTGGTTGAAAAAAAGGAATCACTTCCAACTCATCCGTCGAACTGGTCCCGGCCAATCCAAAATAAAATTGGGTGCTCCCACCATCCAGCGGGATACCCTGCAGACCAAACGCGACGGCTCGGTCTTCTTCTTCTGAAAACGGTTCAGGGTCTATCACTTCCAGGTACAGTTGGTCTCCCGCGACTTGGGCATATTCTTCCAACATCTCTTGAACGCGTGTTGCGTAACTTTTAATGCCCGGCAAGCCGGTGGCCAAGGCTTTGGAGAGATAAAACCGCAGTGTAATGGGTTCCTTCAAACTCTCAAGAACATTCTTGCTGCCTTCAGACAAGGTATACAGGCCATGTTCTGTCAGATCGAATCGTGCAGTACTGAACGCGGCATTACTCACCATGTTAAAGACGCCGAACAGAACGGCTGCCATGATGAGACCGCTTCCCGTGAGTACTTTTTTATTCATCATCACTCCTCACTTGCAAAGTTTCACACCGGATCCTTCAAACCGTCCCCTTACGATTCGGCTTTTTTGATATCAATGACCGTGGCCGTCGCAAACAACCAAAAGGCAATCAGCGAGAGAAAAAAGAGAATATCGCGCAAATCCAAGACACCTTTGCTGATCGATTGGAAATGCGTCAAAAAGCTAAATGAGCTGATGGCACTCAGCAGAAATTGTGGTGCCCAACTGCTGAAAAGTTCCAGCACGAGTGGGAACCCACTCAAGATGAACCCCAAAGAAATGACAACACTGATCACAAAGGCGATCACCTGATTTTTGGTGAGAGCGGAGATGCAGGAGCCGATGGCTAAAAATCCCCCTGCCATCAGCAGACTGCCGAGGTAGCTGGCAAGGATGACGCCATTATCAGGATCCCCCAATACATTCACCGTGAGCCACATGGGAAAGGTCAGAGCCAAGGCGATTCCCGTGAAACACCATGCGGCCAAAAATTTCCCTGCGACCGCCTCCCACATGGTGACTGGCAGGGTCAGCAGCAGTTCAATCGTCCCGGAACGACGTTCTTCCGCCCATAAGCGCATTGCCAACGCAGGGATTAACACAAGATAGAGCCACGGATGAAAATCAAAAAACGGCACCAGGTCTGCCTGGCCGCGCGCAAAGTAGTTTCCCAGATAAAACGTGAAGGCTCCACTGAGTAACAAAAATATGACAATGAACACAGCCGCGATCGGCGTGGCAAAATACCCGGCCAATTCCCGTTGAAAAATTACTCGAATACGTCCCACAATTCCTCCTTCACTCTCGGTAATGTCTTTCAGCTACCTCTTCTCAGGGCATTGGTCCATCGGAGTCACATAAAGATGGGTTCTTCTTGGTTTGAGGATTGTCAGCTGATGCATCCCACCCGCCTTATAGATTGCATCCTGCTAAAACCAGGCCCCATTACGAAATCGTCTGATTGGGAGTCGTCAACAAACGGAATACCTCATCCAATTGCCCCCGGTCGGGATAGAGTTCCCTCACTTCCCAGCCCTGTTCCCGCGCGCAATGTCCAATATCCGGGAGGATCCACTCTCCGTCATCCGGATAAATACGAAATTGCACCAAGTCACCGTTCCGGCCCAACTCTTCAATCTTTTTGACCCCTTTCACCGTCATCAGGTGATGATGTAAGACCATGGGATCCACGCCGGCTATCGTGCCAAGGACCGTATGGTGCGTAGGAGATTTTCCTTCCAATTCCGCTGGTGTGCCATCAAACACCACTTTCCCCTTCGCAATGATCATTGCGCGCGTACAGAGTGCATGTACTTCTTCCAAGATATGGGTCGAGAGAATGATGGCCTTCTCCTTCGCCATGGCTCGAATCAGGGTTCGAACCTCATGCTTTTGATTGGGATCCAATCCATCGGTCGGCTCATCTAAAATCAAAATTTCCGGGTCATGAAGAATCGCCTGAGCCAGTCCCACACGGCGCTTAAACCCTTTCGACAAGGTTTCAATCGATTGATTCAACACCGATTGCAAATTCACCTTCTCGACCGTTTCCGAAACCGTTCGCTTAAGCGTCGCCCCACGATATCCTCGCATTTCCCCAATAAACGTAAGAAACGAGGCTGGAGTCATATCCTGATAGGCCGGAGCCCCCTCTGGCAGATAGCCGATACGCTTTTTGGCATCGATGGGTTGAACGTCAATATTATGCCCGCAAATATGTACGGCGCCGCTGGTCGGCGTGAGAAAACCTGTGATCATTTTCATAGTTGTAGATTTACCCGCTCCATTCGGCCCTAAGAACCCGAGCACCTCTCCTTTTCCTACGGTAAACGACACACCATCCACTGCGATAATCGGCCCAAATGTTTTTCGCAAGTTTTCAATTTTAACCATGATTTCCATGCTACCCTCTTTATCTCAATAATTTCATGAAGTGATCTGTTACACCTGTGTGCCCTCGCGTTCTGATTTACTCAACCCCCGTTAAATTTAATGGAGATACAAGGGGGGCAACTCTTTGACATCTTTGTGAGAGTTCGGTGGCTTGGCTGTTATGGCCGGCTTGACTGTCTCCCAAAACTGCCGCCCGTCCCAGTTCTGTTTTTCTGCCGTGGTCGTGTACAAGGTCCGATCAAGGTTCCAAATGGCGGCAGAAATTTCTGCCGGATCAGGAACCGGCTGACTCAATAAACGTTCCACTGATTTCAGGCTTTGACAGGGACGCCCTTTTTCCTTGAGGGAAGCCCATTGTAAGAGTGCGGCTCGCGTTTTTTCCGCTGACTGTTCAAAACACGCAGCCCTCACCCCTTGAATGGCATTTCGCTCCGATTCAAATTTCCCATCATTCCTTTTTGCCATATCTTGACCTCGTCCATTCCGTTTTTGGCGTTCCCTCCACCAGGCCACCAGGGTCACCAACCACAACGTGAAACACCCCCCTGTAATCCACGCCCATGGTAACGGCTTGGCACTATCAGAGGTGCCAAATTGGACATCCATCTGCTGACGATCACTCGCTGTTGAAGAAACAGGCAGATCCGGAACGGACATGGGAATCTGTCCTGAGGACGTAGGTTGAGGCATGCCGAGAACCGTCAGTACCTTAGCAGGGAGAGTGGCTTCTTCCCACCGGTCAGTCTCAATGTTCCACCAGGGAACATGAATCGCGGGCAACGTCACTGTACCCGGCTGCGTGGGCACGAACACATATTTTTCCTCCCTGGACCCCACAATCCATTTCCCGTCAAAATCTGTCTGGGTTTTCGCCTTGTCGGGATAGATCTTCACAATGGGTTGTGGGGGCACAGTCACTTCAGGCAATTGTTCTCCGCGCTGACCTGTCGCACGCATCACGATCGTTCGAGTTGGAGAATCCCCTATCTGAAGATTTTCGGTATCACCCGACCATACTTCCGTGAGGGTGAGATTTTTGGCCGGCAACCAAAATCGCCCATTCAGATCTGAAGGAAAATCTTTAACGTTGATAGCAATTTTCGGACTTCGCCTGTGAATCGGGCGTGAGGCTTTGAAAGGATCACGTCCCAGACTTCCGGGCCGATTGCCAAATAATTCCTCAAAGAGCGTTCCACGGGTTCGACCTTCCTGAACCGTTCCGGAAAAAAGGATTGGAGGAATCACCTGCCTCCCGCTTTGTTGTGGTGTGATGACATAACGTCGTTCGGTGATATGATATCGTCGCCCGTTTCGGGTCGACTCGTACGAGACGTCCTTTCCCACGCGTTCAACAATTCCCCAATCCATTTCGGGTTCATCTAAACGGCCTTCCTGCACAGAAATGGCGCTGACTAACCTTAGCGTCATAAGGACTTGCCCCTGTAGATAGGGAACCTGTGAGTCCACATCTGCTTCGAGAAAAATATCCTGGCTCTCATTAGGCTCTCTAGTGTGATCCGGCTCATTGACCTCCAGTTGAATGGGGCCGGTCTGATGAGCGCCCACATGGATAGGAGGAATGGTCACGGCTCCTGTTCGCTTTGGCGCAAGCGTCGCAATCCATCGGACCAATGAAGTGGTTCGCATATTGATGATCGAAGTTTGTTGACTTTGGGTCGTACCCAATACATCGAAGTCTGCGTCTAAGATATGCCACTCGGGGGATTCACCCGAGGACGCCTGATCCGACTCCACGATGAGCTGAAAGGTCTCATCTGCCATGACCGGGTTCCGATCCACGTAGGCCCTGACTGATTGGGCCGAGACAGGATGATCATGCCCCACAAATACAAGGCAGACCACCATCACCCCTATCCATCCCGAAATTCTCACCAGCGCTTTCCTTGAGAAATGGTGGACTCTCCAGTCTCTACACGCCGTTGATGCTCCAAAAGGAACTTTCGGCGTAACAATCCTCCGGGATCATCAGGGATACGGCGAAGCCATTGCTGGAGGACCTGGTCAGACTTCTGTATTTCCGGTGAGTGGGCCGCACTCCCCGTAGAAGATACACCTGAATGTTCCGCCTGATCTTCCGACTTTTCTTCCATTGTAGTTGGTGCAGACCGCGGCTTCTTTGATTGTTCGGCTTTCAAAGGATCCGGCCCTTGCGCCTCTCCATCCATATTTTCTTCAGAAGATTTCTGATCTTCATTCGACTGATTAGCGGTCCGGGCAGAATCCGACTCTGACCCGTCTTTTTCAGGGTTCTCTTTTTGAGAGTCACCTGTTTTCGAATCGGATTGTGTATGGGTCGGGTCTGAAGAATTCTCTGAATTTTCTTCTTCACCTCCCGTCTGATTCCCATTATTGCCCTGTTTGGGGGAGGAGCCATCCGATTGTTGGGGTGACCCTCCTGCCTGTTCTGCAGATGATGATTTATCCAAGAGTTGTTTGATGATTTCTAGATTATGTTGGGCGTCCGCATGATCGGGCTGCTGAGTGAGGGCTGTTTGGTATGAGGCCAGGGCTTCTTCATAGCGACCGAGATTAGCCAAGGCATTGCCTCGATTGTAATGACCCTCCGGTGTGTCCACTATGGAAAAGGCTTCTTCTGCTTCCTGATATTTCCCTGCACGATAATGGGCTATGCCCTGCCAGCCTGGGTCTTGAAACAAGGCTGCCGCTTCTTCCGGAGCGTCACGCTCTAATGCCTGAATACCCTGTTGATCGGGACGAACCCAGAGATTGTCCCAGGAAAAGGCCTCGCTTACCTGAGGAATAAGCAGGAAGGCCAGCAGGATTCCTAACCATCCCGGTCGAAATGCGGGTAACGCCAAAACCAGAAGTAGCAGGACGAGCCAGGGTCCTTCCTCTCGCCACAGGTCGGTGGTTCGCTGTTCAGATGTTGAAGAGGATAGCCCCCTCCTGGGCACAACGGAAGGAAAGACCCGATTGATATCCTGGTCGTCAGCCGTCACCGTGGCATAATAACCACCACCCGCTTGAGCAAGGGCTTGAAGGGAAGGAATATCTAACGTGGGAATCACCACCGCTCCGTCCTGATCTTTGAGGAATCCCCCTGTCTCCGGAATAGGAGCCCCATCGACGGTCCCAACACCAAGTACAGACAGACGCACCCCCAGACTGCGTAACTTGTCTACCACCTTCAATGTGGCAGGATCTCCCTCGCCGTCCGTTAGCAATAGCACATCTCCGCTTGCCTGTCCGACCTGCTGCAGGAGTTCATGGGCCTTCTGCAAAGCGAGATCAGTACGACTACCCTGGACCGGCATGAGTTCCGTCTCGAGAGATTGCACAAGGGTCACGATGGTGTTGGCATCATTGGTTAATGGCGAGACGACGAATGATTCACCGGCATAGACCACAAGAGCGGTTTGTCCTTCTTTCCGCGCCTTAAGCATGTCTAGAATCTTATGTTTGGCTCGCGTCAACCGTGAAGGAGCCACATCCTGAACATCCATTGAACGGGATAAATCCAGGACCATCACCAACGCCGATTCCGCTCGGAACACGGGCTGGGGTAATTGAGACCAGACCGGCCCGGCCAGTGCACAGACCGCCACAATCCAACCAGATCCGAGAAGCACGAGAGGTAGGCGCCGCGTCGCTTCCTCGGTTCCCACCAACAAATGCGGGAGGAGATGGGCATCACATACAGACTCCCATATCTGACCCGTTGCCCCCTTCCTGGCTATTAGTAGAAAGAGTCCGAATAAGGGAAGTAATCCCCATAGCCATTCCGGTCGTAGAAAATGAAACATTGACATCTTATCGTCCGGCCCCTGCTTGTGCAGTGATCGCTTCCGACTTCCAACTCGATCGGAGACCCCATTCCCTTTTCCAGATGAAAGACATGGCCATTAAACAGGAGAGGACCAACGCAAATCCTAATGGCCATATATATAATTCGATCGTCGGTCGAAACAGTTCCGATTCAGTGGCCGCCGGCTCCAGACGATCTAATTCTTTATACACCCTCATGAGTCCCTCGGTGTCCTTGGCACGCAGGTACAACCCTCCCGTACGTTGCGCAAGATGGCGAAGGGTATCTTCATCCAAATCGCGGGAAGGATTCACCGTCTGTGTGCCGAAAAATGATTCAATCTCCATTCGATCCGCGCCAACTCCGATAGCATAGATTCGAATACCTTGTTCCTCAGCCAAAGCCGCCGCTTGTGTGGGCGAGACTTCTCCCGCCGTATTGGCCCCATCAGTTAATAGCACTAAAACCCGGCTTCCTGCGGGTTGTTCTCTGAGCCGTTTCACAGCAAGGCCGATCGCATCGCCAATGGCGGTTTCCTGTCCCGCCAAGCCAATTTCTGTTTCCGTCAACATGGTCTTGACTGTGTCTCGATCAAATGTCAAAGGTGTCTGCACGTAGGCTTGGGAACCAAATATAATCAGCCCTATACGATCGCCGGTTCGACCAGCGATGAACTCCCCGGCTGCGGTTTTCACCACCTCTAAACGGTTGACTTCCTGTCCTTTTACTGAAAAATCCGGAATCTTCATGCTGCCGGAGACATCGACGGCCAGCATCAGATCACGTCCACTGGTTGGTAATCCAACTGGTTCGCCACTCCACTGTGGACGGGCAGCCGCAAGGAGGAGAGCGGCCCAAATGAGTATTCCAACCCAAAACAGTGTTGAGTGCCTTGAACGAGTCGCCCCAATCAACTGGTTGGACTGAAGGGCCATAATGTCTTCAAAATGCGGCAACTTCATAGCCCGGCCGGATGAATTGGAGACAGGGGTAGCCCAACGACGCACCAGCCAGGGACACAGAACAAGTGCCAACACCCACGGCCAGGCCAACGTGATCATGCCGTGTCTTTCCCTGTGGGTGGAGACACCTGCCGAATCCAGTGTTCGACCAAGGTCACCAGTTCAGCAGCCGATACGGTTGCCTGCTGCTGGTAGGGCCCTGAACTTAACAGATGGCCAACCCCTTCAGTGAATTGGTTGGTTCGACCCGACCGGTCTAAAAACTTCAGCCAGGAGATTCCTACTAACCCTGCGACCTCGGATCGAGGGAAAGTAGCTATGGCATAGCGGCGGATCATGGCTGAAAGCCGTTGAACCAGCCATTGATCATCTCGATGGGTATCATAATGCTGTTTAATCGCAGTCAGTTCATTCATCGCAAGTCGACAGGACTGTTTCCGACGTCGATTCCTCAAAATCCAGAGGAACACCATGACTCCCATCATGACCAACCCGAAAGTGATCCACCAACCAGGAGCCGGAGGCCACAGAGAAACCGGGTCTGGCAGATGCACATCCCGAAGCTCTTGTAAGGGAGAACTTGATGTCGGCATGTTAGCCCATTCCCGTCATGCCATACTGTGATGTGCGCTTCGTCGATGCCCGAGATCCTGTAACCCACCCCGCAATTGGAAAAGAATATCGTCGTGGGTTCCCAATGGAATGAATCCGATTCCACGGGTCAGGCACAGAGTCCGGACATCTTCATAACGTTCCCTAAAGTACGCTGAATAGGATTGGATTGTGTTTGCAGATCCTGTATTAAAAATTCCCATGCGTGTACCGTCCGTCACAGGATATTGGCCGGCAGGTGGGGGCTTCTGTTCCAATTGGTCATACAGGAAGATCGCGACCACATCCTGGTGTCCGCCCAATCGGATAAGGGTCTGTTTGGCCTGCTGGTCCCAATTGCGAAAATCACTCAAGAGAAAAATGAGGCTTCCGGGCTTCGCAGTTGCCTGGACTCGATTTAATGCCAACTGAAGAGGTGAGGTAATGGGACTCTGGCGTTCAATCATCTGTGACCTGTGGGAACGATCTTGAGCCAGGATATTGAGAAGGTGGAGCACTCCGGCTCTTCCTCCCCTGGGTCGAAGTTCCACATGGTCCACATCTGAAAAAACCACCCCCCCAACCCGGTCTCCTCGTTCTTGCGAGGCCCATCCCAATAATGCCGCCGCATGGGCGGCAATGACTGACTTAAAGGCCACCTTCGTCCCGAATCGCATTCCCTTTCTATTATCCACTACGATGAAGACGGGTCGCTCCCGTTCTTCCCGAAAGATCTTGAGGTAGGGTTCATGAGTTCTGGCCATCACCCGCCAATCCATGAGTCGGACATCATCGCCCGGTTGATACCGGCGGGATTCCTCAAAATCCATGCCTCTGCCTTTAAACGGGGATCGCTCTCCTCCAGCCAAAAGGGTATGAACCCGCTTCCTGGTCTTGATTCCCAATACCCCTGTCTGGTGACGCATATTAATGAGATCCGCAAGCCGAACTTCTACCCCCTGAGATCCTGTAGGACGGTTCGGCCGGATTTCGGTTGGTGCTGTCTGTTTACGGAACGGCCACATGATTCAAAATTTCTGAGATCACCTGATCGGTCCTGATCCCCTCCGCTTCCGCTTCAAAGGTCAGTAAGATCCGGTGGCGCAAAACATCATGGGCGACGGCTTGTATGTCTTCCGGGGAAACGTAATCGCGTCCTTCCAACCAGGCATGTGCTCTGGCACAACGCTCCATTCCAATGGTTGCCCGGGGGCTGGCTCCAAACCGGATCCATCTCTTCAGCGTGGAGCTATACGGTCCAGGCTCACGTGTGGCCATGACTAATTGGACGATATATTCTTCCAGTGTAGGCGCAACATATATATCCCACATTTGTCGTCGAGCCGCCACAATCACCTTTTGAGGAACGGGCGTGGGAGCTGTCGCGATTTCACCAGGAATCGCCCTGGCTTGTCGACGAACAAGTTCGACAATTTTTCTTTCTCCTTCCACATCGGGATATTGCACCCGGACATAGAGTAGGAAACGATCCAATTGCGCCTCAGGCAACGGATACGTGCCTTCCTGCTCAATGGGGTTTTGGGTGGCCATGACTAAAAACAATTCCGGCAAAGGATAACTGGTTCGCCCGATCGTCACCTGATGTTCTCCCATAGCCTCTAATAAGGCGGCCTGCACCTTAGCGGGGGCCCGATTAATTTCATCGGCCAAGACAAGATTGTGAAAAATCGGTCCTGGTTGAAAGCGAAAGGAGCCGTCGTGTGGACGATAGATATCAGTCCCAGTTATATCAGCGGGGAGTAAATCCGGGGTAAACTGAATCCGGTGAAAATCAGCCTCAATCCCGGAGGCCAAGGCTTTAATAGCGGTAGTTTTGGCTAAACCTGGCGCACCTTCAACAAGAAGGTGTCCATCAGCCATCAAGGCAATCAACAGCCTGAGGGTAAGACCCTCTTGTCCAATCACCTTTTGATTCAGAAAGGCTCGAAGCCTTGCTATCTGCTCGTGTTCAGATCCAGACATATGTCTTGATTTGAACCCGGTGGGTTCCTGTAGTCAAAATATTACTGATTCCCCTTTTTCGATGGCATTGGGGAAACCTCAACTTCTCATTCTGCATGGGGTAAGAGCCTCTTTTTTATAATAATTTACCATTTGTGAGAGTCAAGGGGTTTGGCGGAAAAATGGTATCTGCCCCGCATGACGGAGTGCAGCGTGCAATGATAGGTCCGGGTTAAGACTCATTATTTCAAATGTTTCATATGGACGAATGACGCGTGCTTTAGCCTCATTTTTGCAGCGGTCATGTCCAATCATATGCGAGGGAGCCGTTAAATTCTCCCAAAAAACATGAATTCCTGAGGTCATGAAAGCCTATTGAGGAGGAAAATGCCCCGCAAATGATTGCATATGGCTTGAAACTTCCCCACGTCCACGAAGTGCTCATTCACCAGCAAAATCCCAGAAAAACTTCCCTCCAAAGCTTACCGACCACCATCATACTTTTTTCATTTACAAATTGATGATGTTTTATATTTTCCTCTGGCAATTTTATTTATTATTCCTATGCATTCGATCTTTTTATGATCCCCATTTATTTCATATTGGTTTTATAATCCTTGGGGTTTTCATTACAAAAACTATTGCAATATTCAGCCTCTACCAGAATATTTTTTATCTGCCTCACTCAACAGATCTGCCCCATTTTGCGCCACTTGCTCAAAGCCATTTTCCAGTTTTACCATAAAGGCATAAGCCTAATCTTCCCGTCAATCAATGGGTGGGCCTATGCAATATTGTACACCCTCCAGAAATCCTCCTATCCCTTTCTTAAGTTAAAGAATATTTAGTGGAGATCAAGTCACGCGCGGGTGTGAAGGGAAAAGCATCCCTACTGGCTTCAATAGAGGTTAAAAAGTGTTGACTGTTTCATCTTTGGTCTCAGGGAGTGTTCCTGCATATACTTTCAAGCCAAATGAAAATATGGCAAAGACAAGCGACGGACTGAAACGCATCTTTGGCCAAATACCTGTTCACAAGGAAGTCGGTAAAACCCACAATTAAAACAGGAGGGACGGTAAGTGTAAGACAACCAAAGAGGTTTCCAACATACTTTCCTGGACTAGGTTCTAGTTCTAGTACCCCTTGATTCCCGATCGTATCGAAAAAAAGGAGGGGATGATCATGAACCGTAAACTTTGCGCGATTAACGTAATAGGGAGTGTCTTATTAGGAAGTACAATAGCTCTGGGAAATCCAGGCATGCTGCCAAACCATCCAGGGTATCCCATGGGAGACGCGAAGTCTCCCGTGACAGGGCAATCGGTAGCTAATGACCCGGGACAAACTCAACCCAGCCGGGATGAATCACTCCAACAAGCATCTGGATTTCATGACGCACATGCCATGAACCCTGGGAAAGAAGAACGCCCAAATATTGTGCCGCCTGGGGAATCAAAGTCCATGAACACAAACAGTGATTCCAACAAGTAGGGGATAAGTCCGTAAGCCGTCCCCGAACAATCGGGAACACCAAGGGGTCCGAAAAGGAGGGGGCTTAAAGCTCCCTCCTTTTTCCCTATCAAGCCTGCCACTCATTTTCCCCGTAGCCTCCACCCTCCCCATGGTTCAAAACAAGGTATAGATAAAGGGGGCAACGGCTGAGCCCTCACTCAAGATTATAAGACCGCCGAGCAATAAGAGCATGATGATGATGGGGGCGAGCCAGAACTTTTTTCGTTCCCGCATAAAGTCCCACAATTCACCAAGAAAACCTGTCATCTGTTGTATCTCCTTTAGAAAGGTTTCAGCACATGGTCCGCGGACCTAGCCTTTTTGACCACGCGATAGCTGTTGGCCTTGGGGTCATAGCCAAGTTGCAATGGTCGTTTACCTAATAATCCCATGACAAACGCCATGGGAGTAAACATCCCAAAAAACATTAGGCTTAAGATAATCCGGGAATTAATCCACCCTAATTTTTCGCCGATCTTCATCCATACGCGATGCAAGGGCTTAAGCCCTTTTGGAAAAACCATTCCCATCGCTCCAAAGGCCCCGGCGATACAACTCGCCCACAATCGAATACTTTCTCCATGAATGACCAATGGCCATACCGCTACAATTAAAAAAACTCCGCCCATTAACAGGCCGAACGTGCGGAGATCCTTAGCAGTTGGGTGATGAATCGTTGAGGTCATGCCGTCACTCTTTCACACTTAATCCAATTCAAATTCTTTCATCCACGTTTCATCCTTCGGCACCGGCTTTTGATGTTCCTTCAAAACAAGACAATTTTCCAGGACGAGGACGTCCATCTCCGTCCGCATAAAACACCGGTAGGCATCTTCAGGCGTACAGACAATTGGTTCGCCTCGAACATTAAACGAGGTATTGATCAACACTGCACATCCAGTTTGCTTTTCAAACTCTTGCAATAATTGATAGTAGCGAGGATTGGTATCAGGTGACACCGTCTGAACTCTGGCGGAGTAATCCACATGGGTCACTGCGGGAATATCCGATTTGGGAACATTGAGTAGATCAATTCCCCAAAGTTTTTGTTGATCCGGTTGTACCGCTCGTCGTCGCTTCTCGGCAACCGGGGCCACCAGTAACATGTAAGGACTATCGGTATCCATCTCAAAATACTCGGACACTCGTTCCCTTAAAACCGATGGCGCAAATGGACGGAAGGATTCCCGATATTTAATTTTTAAATTCATGACCGATTGCATTTTCTCGCTACGAGGGTCGCCCAAGATACTTCGTCCCCCTAAAGCCCGAGGACCGAATTCCATGTGCCCTTGTAACCATCCAATGACCTTTCCCTCAGCCAAATACTCCGCCACTCGACGATACAGGTCCGAATCTTCCACGTATTCATAGCTGGCCTCAAGCTGTTGGAGCCGGGATTCAATGTCCTCGTTGGAAAAGCGTGGCCCTAAATAACTTCCTCGCATCGAATCATTAGAGCTCTGGCATACCCGAGGCTGATTCAGATAGCTGAAATGCACATTTAACGCTGCACCTAACGCGCTGCCCGCATCGCCTGCCGCCGGCTGAATCCACAGCCCGCTGAATGGTCCTTCCCGCAGCACTCTTCCGTTTCCAACGCAATTCAAGGCCACTCCTCCGGAAAGGCAAAGATTGGAAAGGCCCGTTTCTCGATGAAGGCTGTTGGCCAGACGAAGCATGACCATCTCGGTGACTTCTTGCACAGACCGAGCCAGATCCATTTCCCGCTGGGTGAGAGTACTTTCCGCCTGACGCGGAGGACCACCAAATATGGCGTCAAACCTGTTGTTGGTCATCCGTAATCCGGTACAGTAATCAAAATAGTCCATATTGAGCCGGAAGGTGCCATCCGGCTTCACATCCACCACATTGTCCAAAATCGTTTTCACATATTTTGGCTCCCCATACGGAGCGAGCCCCATCACTTTATATTCACCGGAATTGACCTTAAACCCGGTATAGTAGGTAAAGGCGGAATACAGCAGCCCGATGGAATGGGGAAAGGGAATTTCCCAAAGAGGTGTTAATTGGTTTCCCCGCCCGACCCAGGCTGAAGTGGTCGCCCATTCGCCCACCCCGTCCATACACAGGACAACCGCTTCCTCATAAGGAGAAGGGAAAAAGGCCGCAGCCGCATGTGATTCATGGTGCTCCCCAAAGAGCAAAGGCGGTAGTTTCTCTTTTTTTTCGAGACTCCCCACCTGACGAAAAGCCTTTTCTAGTAAGTTTCGCAAAAACAGCTTTTCTTTGATCCAAACAGGAATGGCAGTCAAAAACGATCCAAGTCCCTTTGGGGCATAGGACAAATATGTTTCCAACAGCCGTTCAAATTTGACAAAAGGTTTGTCGTAGAACACCAGATAATCGACATCGCGCATGCCAACCCCGCCTTGCCGCAGACAATACTCAACCGCATGGCTCGGGAACCCGGCATCATGCTTTTTTCGCGTGAACCGTTCTTCTTGAGCAGCCGCCACAATCTCGCCATTCTGAATGAGACAAGCCGCGCTATCGTGGTAATAGGCGGAAACGCCCAGAATTGAAGTTAATTTCCCGTTTGGGGTTGCCATGCTTTTCCTTAGAATAAGACCTTGCCTTTGCCATATTGAATGGCCTGCTCAGACAGAAAACCTGTAAACTCTGAATCTTCGGTGAAGATGAAGAAGAACTTTACCAACGATTCTTGCCTGTTTTCCATTCAATCGATAGGAAACTTCCTACCGGGCGTATTCTACTTATCGAAACAGTTCATCAAAAAATAATTTCATGTGCTCCCATGACCGTCGATCAGCTTGTTCCTGATATTGCACACCGTTCATCCCATATTGATTGGCCGAAGGGTTGGTGAAACCATGTTGGGCACCTCCAAAAATCACCATGTGCCAATCTAACCCAGCCTCGTCTAAAGCATGTTTAAATTTCGTAATGTGGTCTTGGCTAAGAAACGGATCGGCCTCTCCATGGGCAATGAAAATTTTGACTGAATTCTTAATGGCAGAAGATGCGGACGGAAGAGGGAGCGACCCATGGAAACTCACGACTCCTTTAACCGGTGCCCCATCATACACCATTTGCAAAACCGTCGCCCCTCCAAAACAATACCCAATAGCTGCTAAACGGGCTTGATCTACCAGGGGGTTAGCCTGAAGAAGCCCTAATCCCGCTTTCGCCCTGGCCTGCCACATCTCTACATTGGCTGTGGTTTGTTGCATCCATTGCCTGGCCTCATCGGGATGAGCGGTCACTTTTCCCTTCCCATACATATCCACCGCCACGGCCACATATCCCAGGGCCGCCAATTGTACCGCACGAGTTCGGACATATTCATTAAGCCCCCACCATTCGTGAACAACCAAAATTCCCGGACGTTTACCTTTTATCTCATCATCCCAGGCCACGACTCCTTCCAAAGCAACTTCCCCATGGTTATAGGGGATAGTTGTGATTTGCACCCTGGCTTCCACTTGCGAAGACCACACACACACAATCATGAGTAGACATAGACCTAATCGATGGTAAGAGTTCATGGTTTCTTCTTCTTTAATGGTTCGGCAAGAATATGGACCGAAATACAGACTCTGAAATGATAACGATCCAGTACTATCTCTTCCATTCATTAACCTGAATCGCTTCAGAAAGGGTCAGATACTAAATTTTACGGTAAATTTAGCATTTGGCAATCTTTTTTGAATTCATTGTTATTGGGTTTTCCAAGAATCCGCAAGCTGTGCTCTCCAACCGAGAGAAAGAAGCACAATGTTCTTATTTGAACGGTAGAACTCAAACAACACAATGGCAGTTAAATTCGGAGCACCGGAAATGATTTGTTGATACTGGTCTTTAGTCATCATCACCAAACGTGTTGATTGTTGAACGTCCCTCTTCAATTCTTCAAGCGCCAAGGAATCTTCAAGACCCTCCCCCACGATTCGTGAACGACCATGGAGATAGTCCCAATAGAATTCATCTTCATCCTTCCGCCAATCCCATGACTGAAACACCGATATGGGATCCGTTTGGTTAATCAAGCGCCGTTGATTTTCGTCAAATGCCAGCCTGGGAGAACCTTCCGCTTGGATACCAGGAATAATAAATCCTGTCACCGTCACCATAAGGGCCAGGCCCAACACTCCCACACCCACCAGACCCATTCGCAAATAATTCTTGACGGCCAGTCCAACCATCATCAGGCCTAACATGCCTAATCCCACACGAAGGATCAAAGGAATGACGTCCAATGGAACATGCCATTTTTTTTGCAACAGAATAGGTCCAAGAAATACCGAAACCACAAAAATGCCACCCAAGCATGCTAACAAGCCCCTCAACATGCCCTTTCCTTCCAATACCGGCGCTTCATACAGCAGTCGATGATATACATAGCCGACCAACAAACCGAATGCCGGCAGGAGTGGCATGAGATACCGTTCATGTTTTTCTGGCGCCAAACTCAACGCCACAAAATACACCACGACCCAGAGAAAAACCCACAATTCTTTCGGCGACTCAACCCAGGGACGACGTTTCCATATGAGAATAAGGCCAACTGGAAGTAAGGCCGACCAGGGGAAAAGATCGAACCAGATCACTAGGGCATACCAAAATATTGGACGTTTTCCCCAATAGGCCTCCCACGCAGTAAGTTTTTGATCTCCCGATACGGTGACCATACGTTTGAGATTTTCTTCAAAGAAAAAGTGCTGCCTGAATTCTGGCCCAAGTAACAGGTAGTAGCCAGCCAGTAACAAGCCACTCAACACGACTCCAACCCAAAAGTATGGTTCCCGGAACACTTGCCGATCACGGCGCATCCATAAGAATATCCCCATCACCAGAACCGGCAAAGCCAAGGCATGCAACGTTTTGACCATCGAGCCCAACGCCAACGCCACAAAGGCGACTAGATACCACCACTGTGATGATTCCTGAAAATATGCGCGAGCCCAGGCATACATCCCCAAGGTCATACAAAAAGTTAACACAGGATCGATAATGGCCAAGGGACCAAACCACAAGCCCGCATAACAGGTCGCGCATACTAGGGCGCCCCAAAATCCTGCCATTTCTGAAAACAATAAGCGGCCCAAGAAATAGGTCGTTATCATCGTTCCCAAACTGGATCCAATTGATGGCAACCGTAACGCGGACTCACTCCATCCCAAGCTATGAATAAATCCAGCCTGAAGCCAAAAGAATAGAGGCGGTTTATTAAAATACGGCTCTCCCCGCAACCAAAGATGCACATAATCCTCAGCCGCCATCATGGTGTGGGTGATGATGGCGTACAAACCCTCGGTTTCCCCAAACAGAGAAATAGAGGCATTGGAGCTAAATGCCAGAAAACCAATGACTAGAAGGAGAGAAATATGGATAGCGGGGCGTTCAAGAAACGCAATCCAGGAGGTATTCATTAGAAAAGAGAAGATATCTCACTGCCCATGATGATCATTACCGACAAAAAACGTTGGCACACCCTACAATAAAAACCCTGGATTTGTTAACTCAAGCGCCTTTTCGACCAACTCATTTCTTAGAATCCCGGAAATGGGTATTAACCTGAATATGGTGAATGGGCAACAATACTTTTATGCTTGCCCAAATTGAAGATAGCCATGTATTAGCAGGAAGGAAAAAACACAACAGAAGAATCAACATTTCCTGGTGTGTAATTGGCTTCGATATTACGTATACACGTAATGCCCTACGAATGGGGAGTGGGGATACTACCATCATCAGGGCAACTGGGGAAATCTGAATGGTGCGCCCGGAGGGACTTGAACCCCCAACCCTCGGCTCCGAAGGCCGATGCTCTATCCAATTGAGCTACGGACGCATGAAGAAGAATTGACTTTATACATCCCACCAAGGTTCCCGTCAACCAATCTCTCATTTAGCCAGGCTCCCCTGGTGTTCCCTCACCTTCATATTATCTATTAAGGCATGTGATCATTTCGTAGCTTCAACCTCCTGAGCCCACTCCTCTGGGGAATAGTCACGGAAACTCCTATTGGTTTGAAATGGGCTTGAGCAAGATACTTATTCCTATTTCTGAATGGCAGGAATCAAATGATACGTACCGAACAGTTGGCCTCTGATACCATCATGTTTCATGTGCAAGGACAGTTTAATAAACAAGTTGCCAAAGAGTTGAGTTTGTTGGTCTTTCGTTCTTACCACTTAGGGTGTAAGACCTTCCTTTGCAATTTGAGCCTTGCCAAGGCGCTTGATAATGAAGCTTATTCGCAACTAACTGTGATAGCAGAAGGGTTACGAGATAAAGGAAGGAATTGGCGAGTAATTTCCCCCCCTTCTTCCAGCGGAAACCAGCTTATCCTCCGAACAAGTCTTCAGTTTCTTGTTCCTGCAAACTTGAATTAATTACTCTTCTCTAAGAATGATCCTAGCGACCATCCTTCTTCGATAACAAATCCTTGCTCGACTCGGCTCTTTCCCAAATCCTCTTAGAATTCACCTAATCACCCAAAAATAAAGCGATCCCGCATTTTGTAACCCTTGTAGACCGACCCCCCCAAAATCCCTCGTATTTTTGGAAATAGAGCTCCGTCCATTAATTGGGAGTATGAGGGAAGGAGGAAGTTGCCCCAAAAAACGGAGGCACCATTCCGATTAATCCCGCAGGAAATTTCTCTGCGACTATTCCCCACTGCCCCCCCTAGGTAAGCTTTGGGGTATCCTGCGCAGTTATAATTAAAGGATTAATACGATTCAGGGGTAGGAAGATCGATTTCGGATTGGGTGGCTTCAGGGACAAGTCTTTCTAAGCGGCGATGATAGTCACAAAGACGTTGTTGTTGAGGTGGAGTGAATTTAATAGTTTCCTGATTGTGCAATTCCACCAACTGTTCAACGCATTGCAACAGGGGAGGTACGGCATCAAATACTTTTCCCGCCTCAAAAGCTTCTAAGGATTCGACAAATAATGGAGGGAGAGTTTTGTATGTGACTCCCACTCGGTCGCGAAATCGATAGACCGTGGTTTCATACGAATCGACTGCCTCCGGTGTTGGACGAATTCCACCAGATAATGCCAGCATGGACTTGGCCGGTACTTTCGCGGCAAAGGCCGCCAGACTGGCAATCAGTTCTCCTAAGGTGTCAACCACCTGCCCAGGTTCAAATTTTGCCTCTTTATCCATATCTTGAAATCTACTCCAATCCCTTGCCTGCTTGTCAAGACAATCATTCGTCTTCCTTGCCCTTCAAGGCATTCAGTACGGTTATCATATCTTCCGGCAATTCCGCTGAAAATGTCACCATTTTGTGAGAAACAGGATGTATGAAACCAAGAACTTTGGCATGCAACATCACACGGGGAATGCCAATTCCCCCAACATCCATAACTTTTTTCCCTCCATAGGTTTGGTCACCCAAAATCGGACATCCGATAGCCTTGAGGTGAACTCGTAGCTGATGCGTGCGTCCTGTGCCAGGGAATAATTCCACGTGTGCCGCCGCAGCCCCAAATCGTTCTTTCACCCGGTAACTGGTCAGCGACTCCTTGGGATTGGTTGTGCGTGCGGAAAATGTTTTCCGATCTTTGGTATCTCGTCCAATCGACAACTCAATCCGGCCTTCCCGTGTTTTTGGCCCTTCCCACACAAACGCCTCATAGACCCGAATGATGGAGTGGGCTTTGAATTGTCCCGCCAATTTCCGGTGAGTCTGATCATTTTTCGCCACGACTAAGATCCCTGTCGTTTCCTTGTCAAGTCGATGCACCAAACCCGGACGTTCCTTTCCTCCAATAGTTGAAAGATGCCCTTCCCCACTTTGCATGTGATGGAGGAGCGCATTTACCAAGGTCCCCGTCCAATGACCCGGAGCCGGATGAACCACAAGGCCGGCCGGTTTGTTGAGAACCAATAGGAATTCATCCTCATAGAGGATGACAAGGGGAATTGGTTCAGGATTAATCGCCAAAGGCTCTGGACGCGGTACGACCAGGACAATGCAATCACCAGGCCTGACCTTGTGGCTGGGTTTCACAACCTGACCACCGACCGTAATATGGCCGTCTTCAATTAATCGTTGGAGGGCTGTTCGAGAAAAATAGGGTTCGCGATTGGCAAGAAAATGATCAAGGCGTTTGGGCGATTCGCCTGCGGTGACGATGAACTCCGTCCGCGTAGCGACATGCGGCATGGCAAGTAAAAAAACGGGGCGGTCGATTGCTTTATATAAGACGGGAACCGGCCTGTTGGTGGTGGCGACCGGCAATTTTTTGCCGGAGGCGGGCCTTTTCCAAACTGACGCGAGCTTCCTCAACTTCTGAGGGTAGCCCGCCACGCTCCAGACGTTCTTCCGCTTTTCGAACGGCATCCTCGGCCCGTTCTACGTTAATGTCTTCAGCCTTTTCGGCAATTTCGGCCAGAATCGTCACCTTAGTCGGCGTCACTTCAGCAAACCCCCAGAGCACAGCCATGTATTCAGTCTGTTCACCAATACGGTATTGAAGTTCGCCAATCCGCAAGGTAGTCAGAAAATGACAATGGCCCGGCAGGACACCGAAATCTCCCTCACTCCCAGGAGCCGACACGTAGTCGACTTCCTTACTGAGCAAACGGTGATCGGGGGTGACCACCTCTAAAAGAATTTTCCCTGATGACGCCGTCACACCAGCACCTGCCATTATCGTTTGTATCCGAGTTTTTCAGCTTTTTCGATGGCTTCTTCGATAGGCCCAACCATATAGAAGGCCTGCTCTGGAAGATCATCGTATTTACCATCCACGATTTCTTTGAAGCTTCGAACGGTATCAACGAGTTTCACATATTTCCCGGGTGATCCAGTAAAGGCTTCTGCCACGTGGAAGGGCTGAGAGAGAAACCGTTGAAGTTTCCTCGCCCTGGCTACCGTTTGCTTGTCGTCCTCCGATAACTCGTCCATACCTAAGATGGCGATGATATCTTGAAGATCTTTATACCGTTGCAAAGTGCCTTGTACCCGTTGCACAACCTGGTAATGCTCATCACCCAAAATATGGGGATCTAAAATTCTTGAGGTGGAATCCAATGGATCGACCGCAGGATAGATGCCCAACTCGGCCAATTGGCGTGACAACACGGTGGTGGCATCCAAATGGGCAAACGCCGTTGCCGGGGCTGGGTCAGTCAAGTCATCAGCCGGCACATAAATCGCTTGAACCGAAGTGATGGATCCCTTCTTGGTCGACGTGATCCGTTCTTGTAAAGTCCCCATCTCCGTCCCCAACGTCGGTTGATACCCCACGGCTGATGGCATTCGACCGAGCAAGGCAGATACCTCGGAGCCGGCTTGAGTAAATCGGAAGATGTTGTCGACAAAGAGCAGCACATCCTGATGCTCCTCATCGCGGAAATATTCGGCGATGGTCAGTCCGGTCAGGCCTACCCGGAGGCGAGCTCCTGGTGGCTCATTCATTTGTCCATAAACCAAGGCGGCTTTTGATTTTGAAAAATCATGGGGATCAATGACCTTGGACTCCTGCATTTCATGCCAAAGATCATTACCCTCACGAGTCCGTTCACCGACGCCGGCAAAAACTGAAAACCCCCCATGGTGGAGGGCGATATTATTGATAAGTTCCATGATGATGACGGTTTTACCTACGCCGGCACCACCGAACAGCCCGACCTTTCCCCCTTTGGCATAGGGCTCCAACAGGTCGATGACTTTAATGCCGGTTTCCAATATTTCTGTTTTGGTTTCCTGGTCTTCTAACGCAGGGGCCGCACGGTGAATGGACCACCGTTTTTCCGTTTTGACCGCACCGAAGCCATCAACAGGATCACCCAAAACATTGACGACCCGCCCGAGGGTTTCCCGTCCAACGGGAACAGAAATCGCCGCACCGGTATCTTTCACCTCTAAACCACGGACCAATCCATCGGTCGAGGACATGGCGACCGCCCTCACCCGGTTTTCCCCAAGGTGCTGGGCCACTTCCAATGTGACCTGGATGCCTGATTGTACTTCTTGATCGCCAGAACTATGGGTGATCGTTAATGCATTAAAAATATTGGGAAGTTTCCCTGGAGGAAACTCCACGTCCACCACCGGTCCCATGACTTGAATGACTTTTCCATTTCCGACATCCGTACCCACCATAGACTCCTTGGTTGAAAAAGATTGGTGAACGGCACACGGTCTCCCGTGCCCGGCCAGGATCAACCTTCGATTTATTTCAGGGCCTCTGCGCCTCCCACGATATCCATCAATTCTTTGGTAATCGCGGCCTGGCGCGTTTTGTTATAAAATAACGTGACCTTTTTGATTAATTCTCCGGCATTCCGCGTGGCCCCATCCATGGCCGTCATTCGTGCCGCCTGTTCCGCGGCAGCCGACTCTAATAAGACCCGATACGTCTGTATTTCAAAATGCTTAGGCAATAAGGTGGTTAACAATTCATTTTCATCGGGTTCATAGAGATAACTCCCACCCGTCGCCGGCTTCTCCCTTTCGCCGGACTCCTGGACCGATTCAATGGGGAGCAGCTTTTCAACGAATACCTGCTGCTGCATGACCGATTTGAATTCGTTATAGACCACATACAGTTGATCAAAGGTGCCTTCATGATATTGGGACACAATGTTTTGCCCGATATCCAAGGCGTGTTCAAAACTGAGCCGATCAAAGACTCCTCCCCATTGTTGACGAATCTTCCAATGGCGTCGTTTGAAAAAATCAATAGACTTCCTTCCGGCCAAACTGACCGATACCTGTTTCCCCTGGCTGGTCTGCTCCTCCAAAAATTCAACGGCCTGCCGGAGAATATTGGTATTAAAGGCCCCGCAAAGCCCGCGGTCGCTTGTAACCACCAGAAGTTCGGTCGTATTCCCGTCACGTCGCGGCAGAAGAGGATGAGAGGCACGATTAACCCGTTCGCTCAGGTTCCCCACGACTTCTCGTAACTGATGGGAATAGGGCCTAGCCGCTAGAATACGATCCTGTGCGCGTTTCAACTTAGCCGCCGAAACCATTTTCATGGCTTTGGTTATCTTCTGCGTGTTTTTGACAGACGCAATTTTTCGTCGGAGGCTTTGAAGACTTGGCATAACAAAAAAACTTTACCCTGCTTGATCGTAGCCTTTGGACTGTTTAAATTCTGAAATGATGCTTTTTAACTTGCCCCCAAATTCCTCATCAATCTTCTTTTTTGTCACGATTTCTTCCCGCACATTGGGATGTTTCTCTTTAATATAGGATAACAGACCTTGCTCAAACTCCCGGATTTTATTCACGGGAACATTATCCAGAAACCCATTCACCCCGGCATAAATTGACAACACCTGATTGGCCACAGCCAGGGGTTTATACTGTTCCTGTTTCAGCAGTTCGACCATGCGCGCACCTCTAGCCAATTGAGCTTGCGTGGCTTTATCCAATTCACTGCCAAATTGCGCGAAGGCTGCCATTTCCCGATACTGCGCCAAATCGAGCCGGAGAGTTCCAGCCACTTGCTTCATCGTTTTAATTTGCGCAGCCCCTCCAACCCGGGAAACTGATAACCCAACGTTAATCGCCGGCCGAATACCGGAATAGAACAGGTCAGCTGCCAAATAAATCTGTCCATCAGTAATAGAAATCACATTCGTGGGAATATAGGCGGAGACGTCACCTGCCTGCGTTTCGATAATCGGCAATGCCGTCAAACTTCCGGCGCCTTTTTCATCACTCATCTTGGCGGCTCGTTCCAACAAACGCGAATGCAAGAAGAAGATGTCACCAGGATAGGCTTCACGTCCTGGTGGACGTCGAAGAAGCAGGGAAAGCTGGCGGTAGGCGGTGGCATGTTTGGACAAATCGTCATACACGATAAGCGCATGCTTCCCATTGTCACGGAAATATTCGGCCATGGTCACACCGGCATACGGTGCAAAAAATTGCAACGACGCCGAATCGCTAGCGGTGGCGGACACCACCGTGGTGTACTCCATGGCTCCATGATCCTCAAGGGTTTTCACCACTCGAGCTACCGTCGATCGTTTTTGCCCAATGGCCACATAAAAACAAAACACACCCAGGCCTTTTTGATTGATGATAGTGTCAACCGCAATAGCGGTTTTCCCGGTCTGACGGTCTCCAATAATTAACTCTCGTTGGCCTCGACCGACCGGAATCATGGCATCAATGGCCTTGAGCCCCGTTTGAAGCGGTTCTCCCACCGATTGCCGATCAACCACACCTGGAGCCCGAATTTCGATAAGCCGTGTCTCCGTGGTGTTGATTGGACCCTTCCCATCAATGGGCTTCCCGATGGCATCCACAACACGACCCACCAGTGCCTCTCCAACCGGGACTTCGGCAATTCGTCCGGTGCGTTTCACCGGATCTCCTTCACGAATTCCCACATCCTCGCCCAGGAGCACCGCTCCGACACTATCTTCTTCCAAGTTCAAAGCCACTCCATACACTCCACCAGGAAATTCCAACAACTCTCCTGCCATCGCCCCTTCTAACCCATAAACCTTGGCGATATTGTCACCCACCTGGATGACGTAGCCCATTTCTTTGACATCAACCCGTTGATCGAATCCTTTGATTTTTTCCTTAATGATGGAGCTGATTTCTTCTGCTTTGATCTGCATGGATTATCCCTTCGTCAACTGATCATGCATACCGGCTAGTCGACCCGACACCGTATTATCAAATACCCGGCTGCCAATTTTTATTCTCAATCCCGCAATAAGATGGGGATCTACCTCAAAAGCCACTTCGACTCCATGGTGTAGCGTTTGAGACAAATCGTGCTTGATCTGTTCTTTCTCGGCCGCTTGTAATGGTTTGGCCGAGCCCACCCAGACTTGCTGAACTCCCTTTTGTTGATCGGCCAATTCCGCAAAGGCCTCTGAAATTTCAGGGAGCAACATAGCTCTATTCTTTTTCAACAGTTGAGTGAGGAAATCCCGCATGACCGGAGGGGCCTCCATCCTTTGACTCAATTCATTCAGGACAGTTTGTTTTTCCTCAAAATTAAAGACTGGTGAAGCGAGGACATGCTTCAAGGCAGGGGTTTCCTCCAAGCCTTGTTGCAATGCGCTTAAGGCACTTCGTGCGGGTTCAATACCCGATTTATCGAGCAGTTGGAAAAGCGCCGATGCATATCGGCGCCCAATGGTGCTTTTATTCACAGTTTACAGAGATTCCAGGCAGCCACGTGTTGAACGGAATTGGGCGTGTGTTTAAGCGGGTGAAACTAGCATGAGTGATGCAGCCTGTCAACCGGAAAGACCGGATGTAAAGGGAAATTTTTCTGATTCCCAATTATCGGTGGGGGCGTGCAGCTGAGTTGGTTTCTTCGCACATCTGAATATTTTTCTTTGGGGTTGGCCCTTGAATAATTCCACCTCCCAACACACGATCCCCAAGGTAAAAAACCGCTGACTGGCCAGGACTCAAAGCCCGAACAGGCGCATCAAACGTTATTGTGATCGAAGTGGAATCTGACCATCGGTACGTAGCCGGGACTGGTGGGGAACTATAACGAAATTTCACATCAATTTTGTTTGCATGCTGCAATGACTCTGGAGAGAAAATATTTAAGTCTGCAACCAGGCATTCCCTGGAATCCAAATCTTCGGCAGGACCCAGAACCACCATATTCATGTCTGGAAGCACGCGCTGCACATACAAACGGCTTCCTCCGGCAATACCCAATCCTTTTCGTTGGCCTGGCGTATAAAAGGCCACGCCTTGATGCTGGCCAAGCTCCCTGCCTTTTTCATCCACAAACGTACCGGGACTTGAAGCCTGCGGTGCATTCTGCTTGAGAAATTGTCGGTAATCACCCTGCGTCACAAAGCAAATTTCCTGGCTTTCTTTGAGTTCGTCTACCGGCAGGCCCATAGCCTCCGCTTCCCTCCAGACGTCAGGTTTTTCCATGTCCCCTAAAGGAAACATCATTTTTGAGAGCCAACTGGGGGGTATTCGATACAGAAAATATGATTGGTCTTTTTTGGTATCCTTCCCGCGAACCAGGAGAGGGGTCCCTCTTTCATCGTGTTTGATATTGGCATAGTGGCCGGTCGCAATATAGTCAGCTCCAAGTTCATCGGCCACCTGGAAGAGACCTCCAAATTTCACTCGTTCATTACACCGAACACAGGGATTAGGGGTGGTTCCCTGGAGATACCCCCCAATGAAATCCTCAATGACTCCCTTTTGAAAACCTTCACGGGTATCGATGACCCTGTGAGAGATCCCTAATAATTCTGCCACATGTCTGGCTATTCCCACTTTACAGCATCCCCGTTCCTGCCAACGCTTGGAAACGGAGGTGTCATCTTCTTCCTCCCAGACTTTCAAAGTGACCCCGATAACGTCGTACCCCTGCTGCTTCAATAATTTGGCAGCCACGGAGCTATCCACACCGCCACTCATGCCCAGGACAACCCTTTTTGAATCAGAGGCAGGCATTAGCGACTCAACGGCTCTGTTTCTAATTTTTTTTCTAATTTTTGCTCAACCTTGGGAATCGTCTTCCCTTGTCCATTGGAGAGGATCTTATGGTCCATAGGCGCTTCTAATTTTGGAGCGGAACCCATATCGCATTCCCCTTGGAAATACACGCCTTCTTCCATGGCAAAAATGGGAGTATGGACATCACCAATGAGAACCGCCGGCTTAAGGAGTTGGATTTTTGATTTTGCGGTAATCACACCCTCAATCCGGCCGCTGTTCACAATGGTTCCACCTGTGATGGTCCCTTTGATCACGGCACTTTCACCAATGATGAGGGTATCATCAATTGTGATTTCCCCTTCAAAGTTACCATCCACCCGCACCGTGCCCTCAAATTGAGCCTTGCCCTTAAAATCAACACCCTTCCCCAGAAATGTATAAAATTCCTGCCCAAATCCTAATTCCTTTTTCTTTTCTTTTTCACCCCACATAGAACATTCCTCCTCTCATCCAGTAAAGAGCCCTCAAGTTGCACGCTAGGATCTCCATGTCCAACTGGGAACTAGCCGCCTTTTTTTTGCAGAAGATTGCTTTTATTTCACCTTCACGGCTTCTTCTACCGAAATCACAAGTTTGGCTTCTTTGCCTTTTCGCTCCATTTTTTGGGGCATATTGCAGGTCCCGTTAAACACCACTCCCTCATCCATCGAAAGAAGGGGGGAGGTAATTGTCCCTTCAAAGACAGCTGGGGATAACAATTTAACTCGGTGCTTGGCTTCGACATCCCCCGTCAATTGCCCCTGACACATAATGGTCCCTGCATGAATCTTGGCAGCGATGACCGCTTTTTGCCCAATAATTAAGTTGCCGTCGGTATATATTTCACCCTCCAGTCGGCCATCCACCCGCACCGTTCCCTGATACCGAATGGTTCCCTTAAAGGTCACCTCTTCACCAACAAAGGCGATAATATCGCCTGATTCCTGCTGACTGGCTGAAGTCACCGGACTGTCCACCACGGCTGATTCCTTCTCCTGACCTTGACTCATTTCTCCCATATCCTGAGTGCTTTCTTCGCTTTTTTTGAAAAACATGAGCCTCTCCCTCCTCGATAACTGTGTGCTCCAATTTCTTCATGACTGACTCGATACCCGGTAATATTAGCTCCATCATTTGTCATCATCATGATCCTATAACATTCTAAAGGAGGGCCCATTCGCTCAGAAGCCATCCGTTGGATTATTCAAATTCTATTCCATAACCAATGAAGCAATCCGATCCAGTTCATCATCGGAAAAATAATGGATGACGACCTGCCCTCCCCTGACTCCCGCCTTCACCTGGACTTTAGTACCCAAGCGTTTTCGAAATTGCTCTTCCAGGTTTCGAAATCTATTGGGTTCCTCTTTTTTCGATTTGGACCCTTTACCTTTTCTCTGCACGGAAATCATCTGCTCAATTTGGCGAACAGAGAGTTGCTCGGAAACAATTTTCCTTGCAACCTGGATTTGTGCTGCTGGAGTCGGCAGGCCCGCTAATACCTTCGCGTGACCTAAACTGATGACTCCCGCCTCAATATACTCTTGAACATCCTTTGGCAGCGTGAGCAGCCTCACAATATTCGCGATGGAGGAACGATCCTTACCCACAGAGCGTGAAACCAGATCCTGAGTTAGACCGAATTCCCCCATTAATCGTGAATAGGCCTTAGCCTCCTCCATGGGATTGAGATTTTCACGTTGAATATTTTCTACCAACGCAATCGCCAAGGCCTTTTCATCGTTGGAATTCCTCACCAGGACTGGAATGGTTTGCAGCCCGGCAATTTTTGCCGCTCGAAACCGGCGCTCCCCGGCAATCAGTTCGTACATGCCATCGCCTTTTCTCCTGACCACAATCGGCTGCAGTACGCCATGCTCTTTGACGGATTGCGCTAATTCATCTAATTCCGCCTCCAAAAATGTTGTTCTGGGCTGATAGCGGTTCGGGAGAATCTGGTCCAGTGGTATCATGGAGACCGCTTGACCATCCTGCTCCACTTTCCAGACAAGAGTCTTTTTTTCAGGAAGTAGGGCCTGAAGCCCTTTACCTAAGGCTTTCTTTTCCATTCCTCAAAATCTCCTTAGCAAGGTCAAGATAGGCCTTGGCTCCACTAGACGCGGCATTATAGGATAAAACCGCCTTCCCATGGCTCGGGGCTTCAGCCAATGCCACATTTCTTGGGATAACAGTCTGAAAGACTTTATCTGCAAAAAATCCTCGAATTTCATCTTGCACCTGCCGCGAAAGATTAATTCTTGAATCATACATCGTCAACACAATGCCTTGAATAGCTAGCTCCGTATTAAATGACTCCCGGATCCTTTCGACATTTCCCAATAAACGACCCAATCCTTCCATTGCGTAATACTCACATTGCACGGGAATGATCAGGGCAGAGGCTGCAACAAGAGCATTGATGGTCAAGAGACCGAAGGCGGGTGGACAATCAATGATAATAAAATCGAAATCCACAACTCCGTCCAACACATTTTTCAAAATAGTTTGACGATCCGGGAGATTGGACAGTTCGATTTCCGCCCCGACCAAATCGCCCTTTGAGGCCACCACACTAAATCCGTTTATATTAGTAGGTAAAATTACGCTTTCAACTAATCGCCTATCCATCAAACATTCATAAATAGTCGCGCCCTGAGGTTCAATTGATAATCCACTAGTCGCATTGGCCTGTGGGTCCAAATCAATTAATAAAACAGATTTTCCAGATAAAGCCAAAGCCGCGCCAAGGTTGATAGACGTCGTGGTTTTTCCAACTCCGCCTTTCTGATTGGCAATAGCAATGGTCTGTTTCAACATAATCCAATAAACAACATTAGCAATCGTTCCACGTGGAACATGGCATTAGCCTACGTATGATTCAAATTTCAAAACCGACAAGACACGACTTCCATACCCAAATGGTAAATCATAGGATAATTCTTCAAGAACTACCATCCCATTGAGTCGAGAATGATTGTCAATATTTTTCGATCGGAATACAACTAGTTTTCCATTTTTTTTCAAAATACGGTCAAGATTCGGCAGGATGTGGTCTACATTAACACCCTTACAAATGGCGACATCACATTTTTCTTCATGCACCGCCATAGAATCAAAGTCTTCCAACCGACATTGGACAACAGAAATTTTTGGCAAATCAAGCTTCCCAATAATATTATGTAGGAAGGCTGTCTTATTGGATCTTGGTTCCATTAATACAACATCAAGAGCAGGCAAAGCCAACTTAAGTGGTATGCCCGGAAAACCACCACCTGTTCCAATATCAACAATCCTGACACCTGGATTACTGCCAAGCGCCAAATGTCCCGCCAACGAATCGACAAATAGCAAAACGGTCCGCTCGCTGTCTGTGCAAAGACCGGTCAGATTAATTGAACGGTCCCAGCGACGCAATTCATCGTAATACAGACCAAATTTACAAAGTATTTCCTCAGAGAAGGAAAGCCCAAGTTTATGAGCCCCCTGCATGAAATGATCTAGAAAATTAAAAGATTGATCGCTTTGTTCCACGTGGAACATCTCATTTTTCATGGAAAATAAAATAAAGAATTTCCATTGGGCTTTTTAAATTGGATACCTGAAGAAATAAAGCCAGAATTTGGCTCAAGAAGGCAATAGAACTAGCTGGCCTTTTTATGTTTTTCCACGGCAACAAGAAGAAGTGAAATGGCGGCAGGGGTCATTCCAGAAATTCGTGAGGCCTGCCCGATGGATGAAGGGCGCACTTTCTTTAGTTTTTCAACAACTTCATGTGAAAACCCTTTGATATCATCATAATTAAAGTTATCTGGCACTTGACGATGCTCAAGCTTTTTAAATTGCCCAATTAGTTGTTCCTGGCGCTTAATGTATCCCTCATACTTGATGGTTATTTCAATGGCCTCGACCACGTCAGGATTATCCTCTTTTGTTCCATTTAAAAATTGAGCCAAATGATGATATGAAACTTCAGGCCTTCGAAGAAGTTGGGCAAGCGACGAATTGGGGGCAAAGCTTTCCATTGGAATCATATCATCAAGGCCCAGACCTGATGATCTTGGAGCAGTGGAATGAAGTCTCTGTATTTCCCGGTCGATCTTTCCCTTTTTTTCCTGAAAGGTATTAAATGTTCTCTCAGATACAAGCCCGATACGATATCCGTGTTCGGTCAAACGGAAGTCAGCATTATCCTCTCTGAGAAGTAAACGATACTCAGCTCTTGAGGTAAACATTCTATAGGGTTCACGTGCATCTTTTGTGATTAAATCATCAATTAAAACACCAATATAGGCCTGTGACCTATCTAAAATAAGCGGGCTCTCACCTTTCACCTGAAGAGCAGCGTTAATCCCCGCCATAATTCCCTGTGCGGCAGCTTCTTCATAGCCAGATGTCCCATTTATCTGTCCGGCATGAAAGAGTCCTTTGACAAGTTTCGTTTCTAAGGTTTCAAAAAGTTGTCGTGGCGGGAAGTAGTCATATTCAATCGCATAGCCTGGCCTAAGAAAAACTGCCTGTTCAAGACCCGGTATCGTCCGAACAAAGGCCTGCTGTACATCCACCGGCAAGCTGGTCGAAATCCCATTGGGGTAAAATGAGCGTGATTCAAGGGTTTCAGGTTCCATGAAAATCTGATGTCTGTTTTTGTCAGAAAACCGGACCACTTTATCTTCAATTGAGGGGCAATACCGCGGCCCTGTTGACTCAATGATTCCGCAGTACATCGGAGATCTATCAAGATTTGCCCTTATAATTCCATGAGTTTCATCATTCGTATAGGTAATATGGCAGTGAATTTGTGGGTTGGGAATGTGAGTAGTTCGAATAGAAAATGGTCGAGGGACCGAATCCCCAGGCTGTGGAATCATGGCGCTGAAATCAATAGAATCTCTATCTATCCTCGGAGGGGTTCCTGTTTTTAATCGTCCAATTTCAAATCCAAAATCTCTCATGCAATCCGATAGATTCTCTGCAGAGGGCTCACCGGCTCGCCCGCCGGGAAGATGATTCAATCCAATATGCATAAGACCTTTTAAAAAGGTCCCCGATGTCAGGACAACCGCTTTCGTGAAAATAGTTTCGCCGCTATTGGTCATGACACCATTGACCGCCCCGCCCTGTGTCAGAATCCGATTAACTGTGCCTTGAATAATTGATAAATTATCCTGCCTGCTTACCGTCTCCTGCATTCGATTGGCGTAAAGCTGTTTGTCACATTGGACTCGCGTGGCACGCACGGCCGGTCCTTTCCGCATATTGAGCACACGGAATTGAATGCCGGATTGGTCGGTATTCCATCCAATTTCTCCACCTAGAGCATCGATTTCCTTGACGAGATGGCCCTTCCCAATCCCTCCTACAGCAGGATTACATGGCATCGTGGCGATTTTTTTGGAATCAATGGTTAGCATCACCACCCTACACCCCATCCTCGCGGCCGCAAGGGCAGCCTCACACCCGGCATGACCTCCTCCGACGACAACGATGTCACATTCCATACTCATTGTTTTTAATCCGTATTTTTATGAACAATTTTCCAGGGATGGCTTTTACTTCCCAATGCAAAACTCTCGAAAAATTTGATCCAAAATATCCTCATTCGTGATTGCACCGACAATTTCTCCAAGAGAATTCAGTGCCATCCGTAATTCTAATGCAACACATTCGGCTGAAAGTCCATCATCTATGGCCAATAAAGCGTTTTTCAAGGCCTCTCCCGCATTCTGAAGTAGGGTCTTTTGTCTCAGGCGTGAGACGAGCACTGAATCACCGGCCTCATATTGGCGACCAACAGCCAGGCTTTTGATGGCTTTTTTCAAATTATCAAGACCCTCACCGCGTAATGCAGAGACTTCGACATACCTTTTCTCTCCCACAGAACGATTTTCAGAAATTTTTCTAGGTTGGCTGACAATACCCTGCAGCTCTTCCTGAGAAAATTTGGCCGGTAAATCGATTTTATTGAGCACCATTACACAGGATTTTTCATGATATTTTTCAATAAAAAATAAGTCTTTTTCATTAAGTTTTGAGCTTCGATCAAATGCCATAATCAACACGTCAGCTTCTTCAATAGCCTGAGTGGCGCGATTCATTCCTTCATTTTCCAATTCATCCGTCGTATCTCGTAAACCGGCAGTATCAAAGAGCCGTATCATGACTCCTTCCACCATGATAGCCTCTTCGAGAACATCACGCGTGGTCCCAGGAATATGAGATACAATAGCTCGATTGGTTCCCAGTATGCCATTTAACAAACTGGACTTTCCTACATTAGGTCGCCCAATAATGACAGTGCGAATGCCGTCTCGAATCATTCGGCCCTCTTCGGCGGACTCCAATAGTTGGAAGATTTCTCGCAAGACCTCCTGTGTAGTATGTTTGAGCTCGCTCTGGTCAATAAACTGGATATCATCATCCACAAAATCCATTCCGGCTTCCAAGTGGGCAACAAGTTTCACGAGACGGTCCCGTTGATGTTGGATGACCATAGATAGCCGCCCCTGTAGGTGCTCCTGGGCCATTCTTAAACTCTGAAGAGAATTGGCGCGTATGGTATCTAAGACCCCTTCCGCTTGTGTTAAATCCATCCGCCCATTCAAAAAACTCCGTTTCGTAAACTCCCCGGGTTCAGCCAATCTGGCGCCAGCCTGCGTTAAGGCTTCGCAAATGGCATTCACAATGACCGGTCCTCCATGGGCATGCACTTCAACGACATCTTCTCCCGTATAGGATCGTGGGGCCCGCATCGTGACTACCAGGACCTCATCCAATGCCGAGGGAATCTCATTTCCTACAATTTCTCCATGTTGACGAGGGTTCCAAACAAATTGACCCAGGTACAACTGGTAGGGCTTGATCTGTTCAAGAGGTTTACCCGAACGTAATCGAAGAATACTTGAGGCAACAGGAAGGGCGTGAGTTCCACTGACTCGAACGATCCCCACTCCCCCTTCGCCCATGGGGGTGGCTACGGCACAGATGGTGTCGTCTAAAGAGCCCATAAGCTTAGACCGAGGCAGGATTAGGATTTAGAGGAAGAACCCGAGGGAGATGACGAACGTTTCTTTTTTCCGGTTTCCAAAGCAGGTTCGCTCCCTTTGGGAGATTGATCCGTAGACCCACCTTTCGGTTTTTTTAATATATACCTGTCGGTCACAAACTGCTGAGTCACGGTCAGCACATTATTGGTGACCCAATATAACACCAAACCTGCGGGAAAGGTGACAAACAAAAAGGTCAACCCAACAGGAAGAATCATCATCATTTTCGCCTGAGTGGGGTCCATCGTGGTGGGCATGATTTTTTGTTGGACGACCATCGAAATCCCCATCAGCACAGGCAATACATAATACGGATCTTGGGCAGAAAGGTCTGTAACCCACAGCATAAAGGGGGCCTGGCGGAGATCAATCGTCATATACAAAATATTAAAGAGGGCAACAAACACCGGCATCTGCAACACCATGGGGAGGCATCCACCAACTGGATTCACTTTATGCTCTTTATAGAGCTTCATCAGCTCCTGGTTGAGTTTTTCCTTGTTATCTTTAAATTTCTCCTGTAGTGCCAGAACCTTGGGTTGGATGGTTTGCATCCCTTGCATTGATTTATAACTTTTGTACTGCAAGGGAACAAATAATAATTTAATCCCTAAGGTCAGTAAGATAATGGCCACACCATAGTTATGGGTATAGTCATTGATGAACCGTAAAACTGAAAACAGCGGCTTCGCTACGGCTTTCACAATGCTCCAACTGCCATAAATAAACCATCCAAAATCAATGGTATCTTCCAACCCGATTCCGAAAGACTTAAGGACATCGTATTTTTTGGGACCAGCGTACAATTTTGTCTTATGGACTTGTTCCCCAGATCCCCCCGGAAGAGACATGCCAGCAGAGACAACCATTTCGGTTTCAAGCTTAGAATACAGGCCGTTCGCATTTTCCGGGATAAACACACTCATAAAATATTTATCCTGAAGGGCTAACCACCTGACAGGACCATCGCGTCGCAGGATCGGAGCATCTGCATCGGGGGACAATTTTTCCAATTCATCCCCGACCATCCAGGCAGATCCTAGTAATCCAATGAATCCCTGACCCCATTCCACCACACCAAAATTGGTGCCCAAAAGCACATCGATGTCACCTGAAATCCCCCTGGTGCGAATAATGATATCCACCACATAGGAATCGTAATGAAATGTGAGTTCCTTTTGGAGCCACAAATCGGATTCAGAAGACGAATGGGTTAAAAGCACTTTACCGGTGGGATGCAATGCATCTAATTCGTTAAAATCCTTTTGGATCTGAAAGTTCCCTTGACGAAGACGCCGAGTTTCCTCGTCGTTTCCCTTGATCTGCACCGTGAGTGGCTCGGGAAACTGTCCATTTGGATATACCAATTGGACGGGAACATTCTCCTCTGTTTGAGTAAGATATTCTTTTAGCTCCCAGGAGGTGATGACTCCTCCTTGGCCGGAAATATCAGCTCGAAAAAGCGGGGTTTCAACAACCACGATCTCTTCAGTAAGTAATGGCTCAGCAGAAGGAATAGAGGAGGATATTGAAGGGGATTCAGATAAAGAGGTGGTGGTCTCAGCATCCGCCCCATTTTTCGGCAAACTGGTTGTCAGCTCTTGATCGATGATCGGACTGGTAGAGAATGGAGAATATCCCAACTCCTTCAGGAGCAGGTCATACCCAAAGATAATCCCTAAGGAAAGAACAAGGAAAAGGACTACACGCTTTTCCATTTTTCTAACTCGTGAGTCCCATAAAGCTGGTGGTAATTAACAATCAAACGGAGGCAAAATATTCAGTGTTCAGGGAACCGGATCCAGCCCCCCAGGATGGAATGGATGACACTTGAGAATTCGACCAGCCATTAAGACCACACCTTTCATCGCGCCATGTTTATGGATAGCCTCAAGGCCATAATGAGAACATGTCGGTTCAAAACGGCAACAGGTTCCTATAAACGGGGAAATTCCATATTGGTAGACTGCAATAATTTTTTTCAAAACCGAGGCTATCATTTTGTATAATTAAAGAAGACCGACTTTGGCTAATGTGCTCTTCCAAGTTTCCCCAACCCTCTGATATTTCACACCCAAAACCATGATTTTTGGGTACACGATGCAATGAAAACCACCGGCCATTCCAGATTGCGATTCTCTGACGAGTTCACGAAAGATCCGTTTCAGCCGATTTCTCGTGACGGCTTTGCCCACTCGTCGACCGACGACGATTCCTATCCGAGAGGGATCATGATTGGGTACACGACTAACAAGGAGGGTAAAAAATGGGTTCCGCACAACAGACCCATTGGCCTTCACTCCATCATATTCGTATTTTTTCTTTAAAAAAAACGGGATGCCCTCCCCTTACTCATCGGAAACCGTCAAGCGGTACCTGCCCTTCTTTCGTCGACGGGCAAGGACCTTTCTCCCATTCTTAGTGCTCATGCGCTTTCTAAATCCATGATCTCGTTTTCTTTTTAAATTAGAGGGCTGTCGATAGGTCATTGACACGGCATTGTTCTCCTTTTAGCCAATTTCTTATGAACACGCCATTTTATGGGGGGAAAGATCAAGAGTCAAACGTATTTTCTCACTCCAAAACTGACACACCAACCCATTGATTCGTTGACTGGATTCTGGCGGAAAGATATAGTCGGATTCTCTTTTCCCCAATATTTTCGTCAACAGAATAAGGCTGACCGTGTTACGCTCCATTAAGGGTCTTAAGGACATTTTGCCTCAACAAACCCCGCAATGGCGCTATATGGAAACATTGGCCCATACCCTTGCTGCCCAATCCGGTTTTTCTGAAATACGTATTCCGATATTCGAGTCCACTGAACTCTATGCCAGGAGTATTGGAGGAGAAACCGATATTGTAGAGAAAGAGATGTATACCTTTCCTGATCGAGATGGGAGTTCTCTGACGTTACGTCCTGAGGGTACGGCCGGGGTGGTGCGAGCTGTGTTGGAGCATCATCTTCTGGAATCACCCTCTACACGAAAACTGTATTATCTTGGCCCGATGTTCCGTCATGAACGACCACAAGCAGGTCGATACCGGCAATTTCATCAATTTGGGGTTGAAGCTTTCGGGACCGAAGATCCCTTCATGGATGTCGAAGTGATTGCCCTTTTATGGAGGTTTTTTTGTTCGTTGGGACTTAAAGATCTCACTTTGCAAATGAATTCAATTGGCAATACTCAAGATCGTGAAAACTATATTCGAGAACTCAAACAGTTCATTTCTTCTAGATTGGAAATGATTTGCGGTAACTGCCAGCGTCGGTACACGACGAATCCCTTACGGATTCTCGACTGTAAGGTCCCGATTTGTCAGGAAGCAACAAAGGACGCTCCAACTCTTTTCGACCATCTCTCCCCCGAATCGGCCGCTCATTTTCAAAGCGTTCTTGATGGACTCACGTCCATAGACATCCCGTATTCCTTGAACTACCGTTTGGTGAGAGGCCTGGATTATTACTCCCGCACGACCTTTGAAATCACTTCTCCACACTTAGGGGCTCAGAGCACCATTGGGGCTGGAGGCCGCTATGACGGATTGGTCGCCTTACTCCAAGGTCCGTCCACCCCTGCTATTGGATTTGCTGTTGGACTGGAAAGAGTGGCTCTCCTTCTTCCTGAACAAATAGCCTCCCCAAAAATTCCTTTATTTTTTGTGGCCGGATTTGGAGAGGAAGCCAAACCTATAGCTTTTAATCTTCTCAATAAACTGAGAGAGCTAGGTATACGGGCAGACACAGACTATAAAAGTGTCAATTTAAAATCCCTCCTTCGATCCGCGGATAAACTTGGAGCCGGTTATGCCATTATTCTCGGGGACGATGAAGCCCGCTCAGAAACGGCCATCATCCGGAACATGACGACCAAAGCCCAGGAATCCGTGAAGCTAAAAGAAATTTCTCAAAAAATTCAATCCTTAGCCTCATAAAAAGTGGGACAAGATATCTTGGGTTTTTTCTTGACATTTTTCCTACCTGATGTTAGGGTTTTTTTCTTATTTTTCAATAGGAAACGAAATTTTTTTATTCAAAAATTATCCTCCATTAATTTCATTAACAAATCCAGCATTTTACGTAATAATCCAAGGTATCAATAAGGGATGCCAAAAAATCTGGTTATCCTTATTCGAGAAGACCCCACCCGTACTCATCGGGCCTCCGAAGCTATGCGAATTGCGTTGGGATTATCCACCGGTCCCAATCCGATAAAGATTATTCTTTTAGAAAATGCCAGGCAGTTAATTTCCGATGAGGCCGATAACCTTCCTGATGGCGAAATTCTGGAAAAATATCTCCCGGCTATCAAAAATTTAGAATTGCCGATTGTGGTCCCTATAGGGAGTGGGAAGACCATTGCCCTTGATCAGGAATTTACCATTCAAGAGTCATCTCCATCTCAAATAGCTTCACTCGTTTCTCATGCTGATCGCGTTTTAACCTTTTAACGGTGCCCCCAATGAGAAACATTTTATATATCTGTACGAAAAACCAGTACGACTGGAATACGTTCTTTCCGGAAATGGATTCTGCTGTATCGGAAATGGATCCATCCGTTTTGCTTCTTCAAAATGGACTGGATTTACCACATGTTCCGAGTTCCAAGGTTTTTGTTTTACGCAGTGAAGGAGAAAGTGGAGAAGATTCCAGATCATATGAACCAATTTCCTATCAGGGGTTTTTGGAAAAAATATTTTTGGCGGATTTGGCTTTGGTGATATAACTATCCCTCTTCTTCTTTGTTATAAAAGAAGACAAAGAAATAGTAGGAGTAGTGGTAGTAGGGATAGGGAATAGTGGGGATAACGATTCTGGAAACTCCAAACTCCTTTGATTGTGGGTAAATAGGGTGGTTTGAGGTTTAAATTTATCGTAGTGGAAGTTGTGGATAAAGTACATGAAGTTTATGGTAGAGGGTGTTGATAGGAATTAGAGAGTGTCTAATAAGATAGGACAGACTTGTACTAGGTGCCTTTACTATTAACATCTGTGAATAATATTGTGAATAAGTTGAATTTGCCTAATATTAACAATGATAAAGTTTGGGTGGACGTGTTGAATTTTGTCAGCCCCAGGGTGGGAGATGACACTATTGAAACATGGTTTCAACCTTTGGTTTTAGAGAGTCTTACGGAAGATCAAGTTCATATCCGTGTTCCAAATAGATTTTTTGGGGAATGGTTAGGCAGAAACTATAAAGATTTACTCAAAGAGGCCTTTCAGCATGTCGAAGGGGTAAATCCGGCGGAAATTATTTTTGTCATGAAAGAGCAGGATGGAGACGGAGAACCATCGCCTCAACTCAAAGCTGAAGTTCGAGAAAACCGCGTGCCGCCTCAACTTCAACGGGTGAGACGTCAACCTCTTCCCAACCCCAAATATACCTTTAAAAATTTTGTCGTGGGAGCGAGTAATCAATTTGCGCATGCCGCTTGTCTCGCTGTCGCAGAATCACCTGCCAAAGCGTATAACCCGTTATTCATTTATGGCGGGGTGGGGTTAGGGAAAACGCATCTTCTCAACTCTATAGGAAATTATATTGCTGATCATGGCGATCTCCGTATTGCGTATGTCACGACGGAGCAATTCACGAATGAGGTTATTAATTCCATCCGCTATGACAAAATGATTGAATTGAGAAGGCGATACAGAAATGTGGACATGCTGCTCATTGACGATATTCAATTTTTGGCAGGGAAAGAGCGGACACAAGAGGAATTTTTTCACACATTTAATTCTCTCTATGAAGCGGGAAAACAGATCGTATTGTCGAGTGATCGATTTCCCAAAGAAATGCCTTCAATGGAAGAACGGCTTCGGTCGCGCTTTGAGTGGGGACTGATTGCGGATCTTCAACCACCTGATGTCGAAACTCGAATCGCCATTCTCCGAAAAAAATCGGAGGAAGAAGGTATCGCCATCAATGAGGAAGTCATCCAGTTGTTGGCGGCGAATTTAAAAAGTAATATTCGTGAAATTGAAGGGGCACTGATTCGACTTGGCGCCTATGCATCTCTCACGGGTCAAAAAATCACTGCGGACATGGCCAAACACATCCTCCGTGATCTTCTTGGTGGAAAACGGAAGGTGATCACGACTGAGGATATACAAGAAGTGGTCGCCAACCGGTTCCATGTCAAGATATCAGATTTGAAATCGAAACGACGAACGAAAACCTTAGTGTTTCCTCGCCAGATTGCGATGTTCCTTAGCCGCGATATGACGGACTCTTCCTTTCCGGAAATAGGAAGAGACTTTGGGGGGAAAGACCATACGACAATTATTCATGCTTGTAAGCAAATGCAGAAGGCTCAGGAAACGGATTCCACTCTTCGAGCCACAATCGAAAGCCTGAAAGAAGAAATCGGCAAGGGATAACACCACTGTTTATGGGATACCTATGAAAATTCAAATAACCAGGGAGGATTTGTTAACCGCACTCCAACGCGTGCAGGGAGTGGTGGAGAAGCGGAATACCATGCCTATCCTGGCGAATATTCTGTTGGAGGCCAAGCCGGAAGGGCTGGACATTGTGGCCACTGATTTAGAAATTGGCATGAGAGGTCTCTATAAAGCCACGGTCCATGAGCCCGGGTCGGTCACATTTTCCGCTCGAACGCTTTTTGATATTTTGAAAGAAATCCGACATTCCGACATTGAATTGGTCGTAGGGGAAAATAATTGGGTGACCGTGAAGGCTGGAAAAAGCCAATTTCGTGTAGTGGGCTTACCCAGTAAGGATTACCCTGCCCTTCCAACTATTGAACGGGAAGGGTTGATGGCCCTCCCCGCACAGGGATTGTTGCAGCTTCTGAAAAAGACCGTCTTTGCCGTTGGGGAAAAAGATACGCGATATGTGTTAAACGGTCTTCTTCTCACCCTGATTCCTTCGGGAGCCACAGTGACGCTTCGTTTGGTGGGAACCGACGGACATCGATTAGCCTGGGCTGAGCAGGAAGTGACTCCCGAGAAAGCAGCTATCCCCTCAGCAGAAATTAAGGTCATTATTCCCAAAAAAGCCGCCATAGAAATCCGGCGACTCTTGGAAGAAGACGACGAACAACCGTTCCTTGGCTTTACGAAAAATATGTTGATCTTTCGGAAAAGCGGGTTGGTGTTAACCTCTCGGATTATGGAAGGGACGTATCCCAACTACCAGCAGGTGGTACCGAAAGAAAGCCCCAAAAAAGTTACGGTCAACAAGTCCGATTTGGAGGGTGCCCTTCGAAGAGTGGCAATCCTTTCGAAAGATAAAGCCCATGCCGTGAAATTGTCCATCAATCCCGATCACATTCATCTTTCTTCAAAAAGCCCGGATTTAGGGGAAGCGGATGAAGACATCCCGGCTAAATTTGTGGGAGAAAGTTTCTCTACAGGATTCAACGCCAGGTATTTCCTTGATGTATTATCCGTCATTGAAACGGAAACGCTGACCCTTCAAATGGAAACACCCTTAAGCCCGTGTTTGATTCAAGAGCAGGGCAATCCCACGTTCAAAGCCGTGGTTATGCCCGTGAAGGTTTGACGGATTTGACCCAACAGACATTCCTTCTTCCACACGCAGTTAAAGCCTAAAATTGTATGGAATCCGCAAAAAATCCTAGCCAAGAATCTGCCCCCTCTGCAGACCGCCAACATTCGGATGCTCGGTACGATGCCGATCAGATCCGCGTCCTGGAAGGACTGGAAGCGGTTCAAAAACGACCGGCCATGTATATCGGCAGCACGGGGGTCGATGGTCTGCACCATATGGTGTATGAGGTTGTTGATAATAGTGTGGATGAACACATGGCCGGCTATGGAAATGAAATACAGGTCGTGCTCCAATTGGATGGCAGTGTCATGGTTTCGGATAATGGAAGAGGGATTCCCACCGGCATGCATTCCACCCAGAAAAAATCGGCCGCTGAAGTCGCATTGACCGTCCTCCATGCAGGCGGAAAATTTGAAGAGGGTGCCTATAAAGTCTCGGGCGGGTTACATGGCGTAGGGATATCAGTCGTGAATGCCCTCTCGGAATGGTTGGAGTTGGAAATTTGGCAAAATGGGGAAGTCTTCGAACAACAGTATCAACGCGGGAAGCCGGAGACCCCATTAACAGTTGCAGGGATCACCAAAAAACGTGGAACGAAAATCATTTTTAAGCCGGATCCCCTCATATTTGAAACCGTCGAATTCAGTTTTGATGTCCTGGCTCAACGACTTCGGGAGTTGGCCTTTCTCAATAAAGGCTTGGAGATTTGTTTACGGGATGACCGGACGGGGAAAGAAAAAGAACAGGTGTTTTGTTACATAGGAGGGATTGTCTCCTTCGTGGAACATTTAAATGAAGCCAAATCCCCCATTCATCCTCCCATTGTCGTGGAAGTGGAAAAACCCGAGATGATTCTCCAGTTGGCCCTTCAATATAACGAAGGGTATTCAGAGAATTTGTATTCCTTTGCCAATAATATTAATACCCGTGAGGGCGGCACGCATCTCATCGGATTTAAGTCGGCCTTGACGCGTACCATCAATAGTTACGCCACGGCCAATGATTTATTTAAAAAAGATTCGGAATCGCTAAGTGGAGAAGATGTTCGAGAAGGGTTAACCGCCGTAGTGAGCGTGAAAATCCGCAATCCGCAATTTGAGGGACAGACAAAAGCCAAATTAGGCAACAGTGAGGTCAAGGGCATTGTGGAGTCGGCCGTCAATGAAGCCTTGGGATCGTACTTGGAAGAAAATCCCTCGGTGGCCAAAAAAATCGTCGGGAAGTCTGTGGATGCTGCACGGGCCAGGGAAGCCGCAAGAAAAGCCAAAGAACTGATTCGAAGGAAGGGCGCGTTGGATGGCGGGTCACTTCCAGGAAAATTGGCTGACTGCTCCGAAAAGGATCCCCAATTCAGTGAACTCTATCTTGTGGAGGGTGATTCGGCCGGTGGATCGGCGAAGCAGGGTCGCGATCGACGTTCACAAGCGATCCTACCTCTCAAGGGCAAGATCCTGAATGTCGAGAAGGCTCGATTCGATAAAATGCTCGCCAGTGAGGAAATTCGAACGCTCATCATGGCCATCGGAACCGGAATCGGTCGGCCACGAGAGGACGCAGAAAAAGGCAAGGAAGATAAAGATGCCTTTGATATCAATCGAGCTCGTTACCACAAAATCATTATCATGACCGATGCGGATGTCGATGGCAGCCATATCCGGACTCTTCTCCTGACCTTCTTTTTCAGGCAGATGCCTGAACTGATCGAGCGGGGCTATATCTACATTGCCCAGCCTCCCTTGTTTAAGGTCAAAAAAGGGAAAGGCGAAAAGTATCTCAAAGATGAAGCGGCGATGAATACCTACCTGTCTAATCTCGCGGTGGAGGATACCCAACTCTTTCTTCCGGAACAAAACGAATTTGTGACCAGAGATGAACTCATTCCGATATTAGATAAGCTGGTGGCATTTGAAGGGCTCTTAATCCGTCAGGGGCAAAAGCAAATAGAGCCGGCGCTGCTCCGCGTGTTGGTGGATTTTCCGGAATTAACTAAGGATTTGTTAAAAAACCGTGGCGACCTGGAAGTATTGATCGAGGAGGCCACACGCCGGCTTCGCCTCGCATTTCCCGAAGGAACCGTGGAACTGACAATTCAGACCGATGAAGAGCATCAGGCCCACCATATCCTGTGTCGGGTGGCAGGGAATGGCAGTCAGAAATTTTTGAATCTGACTCATGACATGGTGGGATCTGCAGATTTCAGGGAATTACAAAAGATCGCTCCTTCGGCCTTGGGATTGGGGCGACCACCCTACCGATTAAAACGCAAAGAGATCGAAACGGAATTTTTCACCAGTCAGGATCTCGTGACAGAGTTTTTAGAAACCGGGAAAAAGGGCATGTCCATTCAGCGCTACAAGGGATTGGGCGAGATGAATCCGACACAATTGTGGGACACCACAATGAATCCAGAGACCCGGAGTCTCCTTCAGGTGACATTGGAAGATACCACGGGAGTGGATGAAATCTTTACCATTTTGATGGGTGATGAAGTCGAGCCCCGCCGGAATTTCATTCAAAAGCATGCCCTGGAAGTTCGAAATTTGGATGTCTAGCAGGTCCTGCGTTTGGCTGTGCGATGCTGAATGTTGAGCCAGAGGAAATCAAGTCAAAGTGCAGACCATGAAGGGTGATGATCCCTTTCGAGGAGTGACGTATGCCGGTTGAACCACGTCTGACGCAAGTCGCCATTGAAGATGAAATGCGTTTGTCCTATTTGGACTACGCCATGAGCGTCATTGTCGGGCGGGCGTTGCCGGACGTGCGAGACGGGCTCAAACCGGTTCATCGTCGCATCCTGTATGGCATGAATGAAATGGGTCTGGCTGCCGGGAAGCCCTATAGGAAATCCGCAAAAATTGTCGGCGAAATCATGGGTAACTATCACCCGCATGGTGATTCAGCCATTTACGACACGTTGGTTCGTATGGCCCAGGATTTCAATATGCGGTATCCCCTCGTAGATGGCCAGGGAAACTATGGCTCGGTTGACGGCGATCCGCCCGCAGCCATGCGCTACACCGAAGCCCGCTTAACCAAGCTGGCCGAGGAAATGCTGGTCGATATCGACCGGGAGACCGTCAACTTTACCCCGACATACGATGAGTCGTCTCAAGAGCCCATCGTGTTGCCGGCTCGTATTCCGAATTTGTTAGTGAATGGAGCAGGAGGCATTGCCGTCGGGTATGCCACCAATATTCCCACGCATAATTTAGGCGAGGTCGTCGCCGCGTTGATTGCCCTTATTGAACGGCCCGAGGTGACCATTCGCGAACTCATGGAATGCATTCCGGGGCCCGATTTTCCCACCGCCGGATTTATCTATGGCACGCAAGGGATCAAAGACGCCTATGAAACGGGACGAGGTCTCCTGTCTCTTCGGGCGAAAGCTGAAATCGAGGTGGATGAACGTACCGAGCGGTCCCGTATCATCGTGACGGAGCTGCCGTACCAGGTCAACAAGGCCAAGCTGATAGAAAAGATCGCCGAGCTCATCCACGAAAAACGGGTGGAAGGGATTTCCGATCTTCGCGACGAATCCGACCGCGATGGACTTCGCGTGGTGATCGAACTCAAGAGAAACGAAAACGCGGCGGTGTTACTGAATCAACTCTATAAACACACCCAGATGCAAACGACCTTCGGGGTCATCATGTTGGCCCTGGTGGGGAACCGTCCTGAGGTGCTGACCCTCAAACAGATTCTGGCCGCGTTCCTTGAGCACCGTAAAGAAGTGGTGATTCGCCGGACGGCGTACGACCTTCGCAAAGCCGAAGAACGCGCCCATATCTTAGAAGGCTTGAGACGAGCCCTGGAGTTCCTGGATGAGGTCATTGCTCTCATCCGTGGAGCGTCTTCTCCGGAAACCGCTCGCCAGGGCCTGATGAGCCAGTTTACCTTAAGCGAGGTGCAGGCCACGGCCATCCTGGAAATGCGGTTGCAACGCTTGACCCAACTGGAACAGGACAAGCTCACACAGGAATATAACGAACTGGTCTCCCGCATTGCCCATTTGCGCACCATATTAGCGTCCGATGCGATGGTGCGACAAATCGTGAAACAGGAATTAGTCGAAATCAAAGAACAATATTCCGATGAGCGACGAACACAGATTCTTCCTGCCGAAGCCGAGTTACAAATGGAAGATTTGATCGCGGAGGAAGAAGTCGTCGTGACCATTACGCATGCGGGCTATATTAAGCGGAATGCCGTTTCCATCTATCGGGCCCAACGCCGGGGTGGAAAAGGGAAAGTCGGCATGGGGGTCAAGGAAGAGGACTTCGTCGAACAAATCTTTACCGCCTCAACCCATGATTATCTGCTGTTCTTTACCGATGCCGGTCGCGTGTACTGGCTCAAGGTCTATCAATTGCCCGATGTCGGGCGGTCCAGCAAAGGGAAAGCCATTGTGAATTTGTTGACCATCAGCCAGGGCGAGCGGGTCACCGCGACCCTGCCGGTCCGGGTGTTTGCCGAAGACCAGTATGTCGTGATGGCGACGCAAAAAGGCTATATCAAAAAAACCGATCTGGCTGCATTCAGCCATCCCCGGCAGGGCGGGATTATTGCGTTGACCCTGGAGGAAGGCGACCGGCTCATCGGCGTGGATATCACGGATGGCACGAGAGAAATTCTCCTGGGCACCCGAATGGGCATTGTCATTCGCTTTCGTGAGGAAGATGTCCGTCCGGTGGGACGAACGGCCCGTGGAGTCAGGGGCATCACGTTGGCGGCGAGTAATGAGGTTATTGGGATGGTCACGATTACCAGTCAAACGCAATCCTCCATTCTGACCGTCACCGAACGCGGGTATGGTAAACGGACCCAGGTGGAGGAGTATCGGCTCCAATCACGGGCGGGCAAAGGCGTCATCAGCGTCAAAGTCACGGAGAAAAACGGGCCGGCCATTTCGTTCCATCAAGTCTGGGAATCCGATGAAATCATGCTCATGTCCGCAGAGGGCATGATCCTTCGCACCCGCATGGGAGATATCAGAGAAATCGGACGCAATGCCCAAGGGGTACGGCTGATCCACTTGCCCGATGACGATCGGGTGGTGGGCGTCGCCAAACTCGCCGAGACAGATGAAGGCGATCTACCCGAACCGGATGAACTCAATGGCGAGATGCCAGATGAACCGGCCTCCTCAACGGAATAAGTTCACGCGACCCTCTCAGAGCAGCAAGCCGAAGACGCCGGTGTGTTCCGAGATGACCAGAAAAAATGAACGGTCATCTCACCTGCGTGTTCTTTTTCAATTTCTCCCCCGCTTGCATCTTCCCCGGCTCACAAGAGGAAGCAGAAGGAAGCGATTGTCTGAGGGAAGGTTTTAGGTTGGATTCCCCTCACAAACCCTCCGACCAACCAGCAAGGCGCAAAAAGTTCGATCCCATCGTCCTAATGGGATTAGGCATTTTGATCGGAGGGATTTTTGTCATCTCCCTCGGCATGTTCCTCTCCCGTCCGGACCGGTCCATCCCGCCCTATAGTATTGGAGCTCAGGAGGGGTCGCTGGTGGCCGTCCACGTGCCTCCCTATACCAGTGATCCGGAAATACAAACCCTGGTTAGGCGGTTTGGCGATGTCGGCAGGGCCACACGTGATTTCGCGGACATGAAAATCCGTCCCACCACTCCCGACGATCCTCGCGGACGATACCAAACGTTACAAATCATCATTTTTTCAGATCCATTCTGGACCGAGCCGGATAACCTTCACCGGTATGTCGCCAATGAGGTCGATGACGATTCGGAAAAAACCTTTCGGAAAAACTTTGAAGCTGCTGTGCGAGCCGGGTATCGTGCCGATGCGGCCGGTCAGGCGGGATGGATCGGCCCCTGGAACCGGAGCGGGTCAAAAGATCGAACGCTTACGATGCAGTGGGTGTTCGAGGAGACCTGGGAGGAGGCAAGTCCTCCTGCTCAGACATCTTCCCCGGCTCCCTAGTCGAGGGCGATGATTCAGCAAGGGCTTTAGTGATAGTCTGAGAGAGGATGGTTTGGAGGTCAGGATTACTCAGGCGTTTGGCTAAGCCGGTGGCAAAGGGCGACGGTTCACCGACAAAATCAGGAGGGTCCTGGGGTAGTGGATCCGGTTGAGGCGGGGGTTGAGGAATGGAGCCGATGCGTAAGACGACCTCGGTTAAGCCCAGTTCCGGCATCATTGAATGAATGGCTTCCAAAATGGCCGGTCTTAGAAACATGAGCTGCTGAAGCCAAATTGAGTTATCCGCCACCAGATGCAATTTTTTAAAGCGGATACTTTCCGGGTATGAATGTTTCGCCATCGTCGCACCCACAAGATGTTCCCACTCCTGTTGGAGTTGAACCTCAGACAGTTTGAGGCCGAGCGGATTACCTTTGGAAAAATCTTGAATAAGACTCTGGATCGACTCAAAGGAACTCATTGTGCGGGTATTCTATCGTACTGTCCGGCTTGATTCATCCGTCTTGGACTTTTCTTTTTGATTTGGTCATCTCGATTCCAGGGAAAGATCCTTTTTCCGGCATCTTGTAGGGGTTGTAGGGGTGATGAATAATTAATAATCTGTTATTTCAGGTGACTTTGATAGGTAGCCAATAGAAGAAAGAGGGGCTGTTCAAAAAGGTCGTCCAGCAAGGCCGCAAGCCGCGAGGAGGGCGAGGCGTACCGGGTAGGTACGTTGAGCCCTTCGAAGCAATGAGAACGCCGCTGGCGACATTTTTCAACAGTCCACTAAGGAAATTCAGGCATGGCCAAACAAAAAACAGACCCCTCCAATAAAGTCCTCAGCACTAACCGCAAGGCCTTCTATGACTACATGATAGAAGAGAAGGTCGAAGCCGGTATCGTCCTGGTCGGGACCGAAGTCAAAGCCTTACGGGAAGGCCGTCTGAATTTGAAAGAGAGTTACGCCGCCATCATCAATGGCAAAGCCATTCTGCATAATTGCCATATCGGCACCTACAGCCACGGCAATCAAATGAATCACGAACCGTTACGCGCAAGGACCTTGCTGTTGCATAAGAAAGAGATCGAGCGGTTGGCCGAAAAAGTCAAACAGAAAGGACTCACCCTCGTCCCTCTTCGTCTGTATTTTAATGATAGAGGGCGGGTCAAGCTTGAACTCGCCCTTGGGCGTGGGAAGAAAAACTACGACCGGCGGGACACTATCAAGAAGCGGGAAGCTGGCCGCGAAATCGACCGCGCCATGAAAGAGTCGCGCTCCTAAAGAGTCCGGAAGGGTTTGCCTGGTGAGCCATATTTTTAAAATGGGTCCCTTCAAAATCTCGTTTTCAAAACGCCAATCTTTCTGCCTGCGTATCACGCCGCTACTTCTTCACAGTTGAAACTTAACAAATGTTCATTTTGATCATTTGTGCTTTTTGTGATACTCTAAATACATTAATTTTCTGACAGGAGAAGACGCAATGAGCCGTTTATCTATTGAACTGACTCCCGAACAACATCAACGTCTCAAGGCCATGGCCGCCTTACAAGGCAAAACCATCAAGGAATATATATTAGAGCGGTCCTTGCCCGATCTACCCAACAGAGGATCCATGACCGAGGAAGAAGCCTTGCACCAACTCGAACAGTTACTTCAATCCCGAATCGAAGCCGCAGAACGGGGAGAAATTTCCACACGGACACCTGCCCAAATTTTTGAAAGTGTTCGCCGCGAATTGAGTTGATGCACATCTATGAGTTAACCAAGCATGCCGATGCTGACCTTGAAGGTATAGCCCGCTACACGATTAATGAATGGGGGGAAGACCAAGCCAGTCTGTATATCGAAAAACTCCATCAGTGTTTTCAAAATCTTGCCAGCAATAAAGTCAGATCCAAAATCTTTTCACAGCGATTCCCTCATGTGTTTATAACTAGTTGTGAACATCATTACGTCTTTTCTCTGCATCATGAAAATGAAAAAACTATGATCCTTGCGGTGCTACACAAACGAATGGATTTGTTGACGCATCTCAAGAAACGTCTGCACTGATCCTCCTTTACCTGGCAGATCTTCCTCTACGAAAAAGACAGAGAAACAGAAAGCGGCAATCAAGCAATGGGAAAATGGTCCCTCCCTGTCTGCAAAACTCACTCAGTGATGTGAAGATGAGGGAAAGCTGGGGATCTCTCACCCGACTGGCTATTTAAAAAACTTCAACCGGCCGTTTTGACGGCAAAGCCATTCTGCATAACTGCCATATCGGCACCTACAGCCACGGCAATCAAATGAATCACGAGCCGTTACGCGCAAGAACCTTGCTGCTGCACAAGAGGGAGATCGAGCGGTTAGGGGAAAAAGTCCAACAGAAAGGACTCACTCTGGTCCCTCTTCGTCTGTATTTTAATGATAGAGGGCGGGTCAAGTTTGAACTCGCCCTTGGGCGTGGGAAGAAAAACTACGACCGGCGGGAGACCATCAAAAAGCGGGAAGCCGGCCGCGAAATCGATCGGGCGATGAAAGAGTCCCATTCCTAGAATCTTCCACAGTAGATGCCGGGTTTCGGCCCGCCAAGCGAGGCCCTTTTGTTCCGGCAAAAGGACCCAAAACCATTGACGCCCAGTCCGACCTCATTGGATGGGACAGACGCGGGAAACAGGAGGGCGGTCCAACTCGCTCCGCTTGTCTGGTCTTTTCTTGTCATTCTTGAGAAGCTCCGAGGGGTTGGGGGTGGAGGGACATCGCTGCGCATCTGCCAGTTACTGGACAGACGGTTTGAGACTTCTCCCATCCACATTTTTAACGTCGATGAAGAATCTTGCGGCAGGACTCCTGACCGCCGATTTGAACGCAAGCTTACGTTGGTGTGGCCCACCCCATTGGTGAACCTTATTTTTGGAGGCGACGCGTATGCAACCCGTTTTGAATGTCGGAGTCGATGTGGCCAAAGACACCGTAGTCGTAGCTTGTGCCGAGCAACACTTTCCAGTTCACGAGATCCGCAATCAGCGCACCGCCTTACGCACGTGGCTCAAGTCTTTGCCCGCCGGCAGTCGCCTGGGGCTCGAATCCACCAATACCTATCATGAGGTCCTCGCGGATCTGGCGCATGCCCACGGTCACACCGTCTTTCTCTTGAATCCGATGGAAACCCGGCATGATGCCAAAGCCATGGGCGCGCGGGCGAAAACGGATCGAGTCGATGCGACGTTGTTGGCTCGCTTGGTCGCCCAAGAACACCAGTGCCTGCGGCCTTACACCCCGCCGACGGCTACCCAACGCCAACTCGACCGGTTCATTCGGCGGCGGGCCAAGCTCGTCCGGATCAAGGGCATGTTCAAGCTCACGATGAACAACCTCAGCGGGTTTGCCTCTGACGTCAAGGCCGTGCTCCGAAAGGTGGATGCCTTGCTGGCCAAGCTCGATGCCACTATGGCCACGCTGGCGGCCCGGGCACCCGGGCATCGAGCCGCTCAACCGCGGATCGAAACGATCGTGGGCGTCGGCCCGTTGGTCGGGCTGAGCCTCACCAATACGTTAGAGCGGGTGCCGTTCCGCAATGCCGATGCCTTCGTCGCCTTCATCGGCTTCGACCCGCGGGCCAAGGACTCGGGGCAGAAAAGCGGGCGCCGCCGCTTATCCAAACGCGGCCCAGCCGAGGTACGCCGGTTGCTCTTTAATGCGGCCATGGCCGCGGTCCGAACCAAAGTCTGGAAACCCATCTACGACGCCTATCGCAGCCAAGGCTGGAGTGGCACGGCGACGTGAGTCATTATCGCGCGCAAAATCGCCCGAGCCGCGTGGTCCATTCATCGCTATCAGACGACGTTTAACCCGGACCGGCTCACAAAAGGCTTGACCTAAACCATAGAATCTCAAACAAGGCCCGCCAGTTGATGGGAGCGTTCGCCTCTAGGACCGGACGGCAGTCGTCATTCAAAGGGGAAAACGGATGGTTTGAGGGGATTAAGGAGCCCCCTATCGCATTTCAGGATGTGCTAGGGATGTTGTGGGCGATCACCGGTTCAACAGCACCGAACAAAAGTGTCTCACCCACAAACAAGATTTCGGAAATTATTTGGAAAGACCATATTCAACAGTCTCGCACAAGAAAAGAGATCAAGCGACTGACCGAATAAGTCCAACAGAAAGGACTCACCCTCGTTGCACTTCGTCTGTATTCTAATGACGGAGGGCGGGTCAAGTTGGAAATCGCCCTTGGGCGGGGGAAGAAAAACCACGACCGGCGGGACACCATCAAAAAGCGGGAAGCCGGCCGCGCAATCCGCCGCGCAATTAAAGAGGCACGTTCCGAGGGAGGGGGACACAGAAAAGTTTGACAATTTACTTATGACAAATATTTTACTGTCTTTTTTGGTCGCGGTGTTCTATCGCTTCTATCGCTCCTGCCGGTAACGAACCGTACAGCTCATTCAGAGTATTGCGCTCAGATATCATTTTGTCGGCGATTAGATTCACAAGTTTGAAAAGCTGTGTTGCAGTTTCTTGGTCGTCTTGTAATTCAATTTGACCCGGATGTACTGCATTATTTCCGATTACCCTAACAATATCCAAGGCCCTCTGAATACGAATATCCAAACCATCGGAAACCAAACTGGCAATATCCTTATTTAAGTTTTTACCATCCTTACCAAGGTGGATACACAAATTTTGTATGCACAAACGTAATAATGCCGCCGTCCCGCGTGGCGAAAGATGTAAAATCGACCGAGCTTCTTCGTAGGTCGCTTTTATCATGTCTGGTAAGTCTTCGTTAGGCTCTGGCCCGGTTCTTTTTGGGGGAAATAGCAACCGATCGTGTACCCACACAGAAATTTCCTTGCACGTATAACAGCAACTGAGATGCAGGTTACACACTTGAAATGGATTGTATTGGTGTTCGGCTTTCTGGAAAAAGACTTTTCCCGTCTGACACTTTTCAATAAATTTCAGAACGGAATTTTTGATTTCAGGAGGCCGATCCGAGTTTATTATCCAATCCCTATCGGCTGTTCCTCCGACGTTTGGAGTTGAATCTTTATTATCTTTTTTTTCCCAAAAAGTGAATACCAAAATTGATGCGTATAAGCTCCACAATGAGGGCAAGAAAAGGCAGTTTTTTCTATCGAAGGTAAAGGATCTTTTGTTTTGTTGGGGGAAACTTCCATGGGAGCCTGTTCTTCGTCTGACATCGCTCTGTTCTCCAATTTGAGAATCGAGTAAATAGAACTTATATTCTTAATGGGAACTTTTTTCTTGATGAAAAGTATGAAAATTAAGAGCTTTCCAAATTTTCAAAATGCTGGATAATTTCCCGTCGGACTTGCTCACAGCTAAAATGTTTTGCCATGTATGCCAAGCTGTGAATAACCATTTCATCAAGTTCCGCAATCCATATTAAGTAATCTGCTTTCCTTTTTTCGCTAGCAATTCCTTCAATCTTGAATGAATGCTCTTTTGGATGGCCTCCGTAAATTTCCATAATATGAGAGTATTGGCTATGAACGTAACCAGAAATAATTTTATAGGGTCTATCCAAGCGGGCTTTGGCCTGATCAAAAGTTGTATGTCCGTTCTCAGCTTTTACCCGGGCACTGGCATTGCGGATTTTTTTTGATGGAACAGCCTCAGTGCCTTCTTCTAATAGGTCATCTATAGTCGATTCCCGAAAATTTTGAAGGAATTTTTCTACCGTTTGAGATACTTCAGGGTAGGTTTCGAGAAGGAAATAAATCTCATTAACACAGTCAAGAATACAGCGTACTAGGGTATATAAATCAATAATCAGCCCGTTTTCTTGAAGGAGCCTTATTGATTTGAGACTTTGGGTAGCCCTGACAGCCTTCAGGTAAGCGACTACTTCAACAGAGACAGTTGAATATTCAAATACCTGTTTTTCTGAAATGAATTTAGGAGTACCAGCAAGAGGAACAACGCATTGGATTTCAATCGTTTTGAGCCAATGATGGATTTTTAATAGATTATCCATTTCTATTGTGCGGGCACCTAGGGCAAAATCTTGATTTTCCCGGCCTTCTTTCGCATCTCTTTGGCGTCATGCCATGCCTGCATCCGTAACAACATATCCATGTTGAGGTGAAAGGCTTTTTTCAGTCCTAAAGCCACCTCCGGCGGGAGCGCCGCTTTTTCATGCATCAAATCGGACAGGGTGGCACGCCGCACACCCAAGACCTCGGCGGCTTTCGTCACACTAAGTCCGAGTTCATCAAGCACTTCGGTCTTGATAAACGCCCCCGGATGGGATGGCTTCATCCCGATTTTTATGGCTAATTGTCTTATGACTGCTGCTTCCCGGTTGTTATCAACTTGCAGGCATTTCAAGCTTCTCCGCGATCAAGCGGTATCCCATGGCTTGCATAATCGCGTTGATATTCTCAAACCCAGGATTACCGTCTTCCGACAAAACTTTTTGAACACCATTACGGGTCATCCCGGTTTCTTCCGCTAACTTTGAAATCCCTTTTAAGCGGGCAACCATCCGCAAGGGAGAGTAAGGCCGAAGTTGCCCCATCTTTTGCGTATTCTTCAAAACACACTTTCAGATAGCTTACAATCTCATCAGGATGTTCCCGATAATATTCCTCTTCCACTTGATCAAAGGTTCGTAATTTTCGTTTAGTAATGGTCTTTTTAAAAACCATTTTTATACAGGCACATAAGGGGCAATCTTGATTTTTGAGGCCTGCTTTCGCATCTCGGTGGCGTCAAACCATGCCTGCATCCTGAGCAGCATATCCATATCGAGATGAAAAGCCTTTTCTATTCGTAAAGCCATTTCCGGCGAAAGCGCGGCTTTTTCATTTACCAAATCGAACAGGCTGGCGCGCCGCACACCCAAGACTCCGGCGGCTTTCGTCACACTAAGTCCGAGTTCATCTAGCACTTCGGTTTTGATTAACGCCCCTGGATGGGAGGGCTTCATTCCGATTTTTATTTTGTTTTTCTTCATAACGTGCGCTTCTTCAATTTCTATCGACCAGAAGCCACTTCAATCTTTTCCGTGATTAAGCGATAGCCCATCGCCTGCATAATCGTTTTAATGTTCTTAAAATGCGGAGTGCCGTCTTCTAGCATAGATTTTTTGAAAATGATTCCGAGTCAGCCCCTGTTCCTTCTGGAAACATTGAAAATCTCTTTTTTCAGGCAATCATCCAAATGTAACAAAGTAAGGTCCCCATCTTACTTCAACAGACTAGCATTTCTTTTGGTGATTCTTTAGCTAACCTTCATACTTTCTCTATCATGGATTGTACAATATCTTCCTTTCGATACCCTTCACTAAAGCTGTAACCCGTAAAGATCTCCCAGAGAAAATGACAAAGGGATTTCACGTCGTCATATCCTGGCTCTAAATGCTTTATTCTAAAAATAGCATGGGAAAGCCTCTTTAGAAATCCGAAAACCTTTTCGTCGTGGACATCGATATTATTTAGGACGTAAAGAAGCTCTTCTCTCAGTATCTCTAGCTCATTAAGGATATCCCTGAGTGGGTATGCCCCACGGTCTAGAGCATTTGCTACGTTATGCCATCGTGTTTGGTCTGTGGATGTGTAGATACTGAAATAGCGTCGGAATTCCTCCTGATCGAGCAGCATTTCCTGTGGTTCGTAATCCTGTGAATCACTGTAAACTAGAAATGTCGAAATACAGGACAACTTAAAGGCATTATAATGTAGTTGTAAGTTGCCAAGAATTCTGACCTTTCTTTGCCATGCAGGCAGCCAAACAACGATAAAATAGAAGATGGCACTCACAACAAAACCAATGGATAGTGCATGAAACACGTTTCTCATGCGTGGCTCTGGGGCCGTAATGACTACGATTAATATTGCGATCGTAGCCACAACAATAAGAATAGCGGTTACTCTACCTTTGGGCACAAAAATGCTCGTGTGGTTTCACGGTAAATAACTTTAAATAGGTCGCCGAAATGAGGTGAATTATGTCGCCCATGGAATCAAATGTCCTACTTCCGTAAATGTTTAGCACTGAGTACCCATAAGATCAATATAGAAATATTGTTTCTTTTGTGGGGCTGAGTTCAGTTGCGCGGGACAGTTTACTGACATCCAAGTCCGGGACTTCTTTGATTGATCTCTGATACCACCTGAACTTAGCTTTTCATTGCCAACCATGTAGCGAACTTCTACACTCACTGTTATGTCCATCCCCCCTGAACAGTTCCCTTCAGCAGATCCGGCGGGGCCGGTTTTTCGGCCTGGAGCGTTCAAGGGCCGTGAGGGATTAGTCCGCAATATGTTGCGGCGGTTGGAACGGGGAGAATCCTTAAGCCTTGTTGGTGGGCCAAAATTAGGAAAAACCTCGATGCTGCTTCACCTTGCCTGGCAACTGAATCATGCGGGGCCATCTCCCAGGTCCACCGGGCCGTCAGCGTTGTATGTGGATGTTGCCGACGAGGTTGATTGGAAACGATTCTATTCCCGCCCGCCAAATCCTGACACCATCCTTCTCCTTGATAATTGTGACTGGCTGGTTGAAGAGAAGGCTCGTTCGCTTTCAGACATCGATCTTTTGCCTGGAGGTTCCACGGTCTTTGCCGGAGGACGGGCATGGCGGGAGGTGGTGAGAGGAGGCGATTTGCCACACACATTGAAGTTGATCCCCTTGGGCGTATTTTTGGAAAAAGAGGCGCAGCAGTTATTCAATCCGGATCTTTCTACTGAACAACATTCCACTATCCTCACCTATGCAGGGACTCATCCCTATATCTTCAAGCTGTTGCAGGCTGCATTCCTGCGTGAAGGGCTCCATGTTCCGACGGAACCGATTGTCAGCGAGGTAAAAAAATCCCTCTCCTCTTTTTTCCAGGATTGTCTCGATCAACTGTGGGAACCTCTCGAACATCAAGTGCTGACCTATGTGATGGAAGCCGACAAACCCGTGAACCCAAGAGAGGTGGCGCGGGCTGTTGGACTGCCGACGATCAAGCCTGTTGCGGATACGCTGTGTGCGTTGGGGATGGTCAGCCGTTGGATTCGGGATGAAGAAGCCACGCTTTCAGCAGGCAGCCGGTTGTTTAACGAATGGTATAGGGAAATCCTGGCCTCCTAAGATATGATGGCCAACATGGCCGCTTGATGAGCCATGCAGGATGGGCGTGAACTTCTCTGTTAGTCTGTACATAACAAGAGGAACTCTTCGTGGGAGCGTTTAAAATATTTTCTGCTGAATTTAAGGCGAGTTGTGGGACGGTTGAGCAATTTCTGAAACCGACGCTTCCGGAAGTGGCCATCGTCGGCCGTTCCAATGTCGGGAAATCGTCGGCCATTAATTGTTTGGTGAATCACAAAGGGTTAGCCAAGGTCGGCAAGACACCGGGGAAAACACAAACTATTAACTTTTTTGAGATTGCCACGAACGGTCCCAGGTTTATGTTGGTTGATTTGCCCGGATACGGATTTGCCAAGGTGCCTGAACGGATTCGAGAGCTCTGGGGTCCCCTGATTGAAGAATATTTACGGACACGGAAGAACTTACAGGGTGTAGTGGTGCTGGTGGATTCCCGTCGGGTGCAGGAATCGGATCGGGCGATGGTCGAGTGGCTCATGCGGCTGAAAATTCCAGTGATGGTGGTGGCCACCAAGGCTGATAAGATTACGAGGGGTCACCGCCAGGCTGCGCTACGTGAATTGCGGGAGGGTTTGGGCATGGAGGAGGACCCGCTTTTCCTATCGGCCTACACCGGGGAAGGCAGGCTAATGCTGCTTGACCAGTTTCGGGAGGTGCTTACTCTGGACGCTCCCCTTCCCTAAAATGGAGTGTTGAAAAAGGCCGCCAGCGGCGTTCTCGCCGCTTGGCCGTGCTCACGTACTCTCCGTACGCTCCGCTCGTCCAAACGGCTGCGGCCTTCCCTTCGGCAGGACTCAGGGCAGGTCTGGAAATGCCTTTTTGAGCACTCCCTTATTTTTCCGCGTTCGGGGTTCTGTCACTCATCAAGTGATGAAAAGGCAAAACACGGGAAATATTCAATAGCCTCCGAATCACATTCTTTTTTATCCACCACATATGTCCTCATGGCTGGTTTCATTGGGAAGTTGAAGAACTTCCATGAGATCCCCTATCCTGACGGGTCCCTCAGTTAGTCACATGTTGTCTGTTCATGCACGGCCGGCAAATGGAATAGCCGGCTCTCTCTGTGTATTTATTCATTTCTCAATATGAAGGAAAGCCATGCCACTGTTTGGTGATACGAATACACCCATGACCTTCAATCCTCCCTCCCGACTTGATCGGATCGGGCCATCGCAAATTCGCGAAAATATGCGTATTGCCATGGAGCATGAGGCGATTAATCTGGCTCAAGGCCGTCCAGACTTTCCCACCGCACCTGTGGTGAAGCAAGCCGCAATCGATGCCATTACCAATGATCACAATCAATATTCGGTGACCTGGGGATTGGCGGAGTTACGGGAAGCCATTGCCAGACATGTGCACGAACGCCACGGTCTCACCTTTGACCCCGAGACAGAGATCACTATTACCTGTGGTGTGACGGAGGCGATTGTGGCGGCCATGCTGGCCTTGGTCGAGAGTGGCGATGAGGTCATCATCATCGAACCCGCCCATGAAAACTATGTTCCGGCTGTGTATTTTGCCAACGGGGCGCCACGGTTTGTTACGCTTCGTCCGCCTGATTACGCGGTACCTCTAGATGAACTGCGATCTGCCATCAACCCTCGCACCAGGGCCATTATTCTGAATACTCCCCATAATCCCTCCGGCCATGTATTCACGCGGGATGAACTGAACGCCATCCTGGCTCTGGCCGATCAGCAGGGGATCTATGTGGTGACGGATGAAATCTATGATCATTTGTACTACGAACCTTTTCGGCATATTGCCCCGGCGATCCTGGCGCCCGACTGGAAAGGTCTGGTTGTTACCGGAGGCCTGTCAAAAATCTACGCGGCAACGGGATGGCGTCTTGGCTATGTCCTGGCTTCAAAGGATGTGACGATGGCGATTCGAACGGTACATGATTACCTCACGATCTGTGCTCCCACGCCCTTCCAATATGCGGCGGTCACGGCTTTGGGCTTACCCGAGACCTACTACACCGACCTACGAGCGAGATTCCTTCGGCGTCGGGAGCTCACCATGCAGATGCTGACCGACAGTGGGTTTGAGCCCTATGTTCCTCAAGGGGCCTATTACCTGTTAGCCGGTTATGGACCTTGGGAACATCAGGGTGATTCCCAAACCTTTGCCACCCGTTTGATCACCGAGGCAAAAGTGGCGGTAGTTCCAGGCAGCGCGTTTTATTACCAGGCGACAGATCTGGGACAACACCTCGTCCGTTTTGCCTTTGCTAAAACGAGCCAGGTGCTCAAGCAAGCCGGAGAGAACCTCGCACAGGCGTTTCACAAGCGTTGAGGGAGAAGCCATGTGCGCGGGTCTCTGACTTCAAATAATGACCCTCGTCTGTTCCACGCCAAACAGCTCGTTAAGGGAAGGGAATGGTGTATGGCATCATCAGCATCCTTAGGAGCCTGTCGGACTTCGGATGCATCGGCTGCAAAAGTGCCTAAGCGGTCCAAATTTCGCTATCGATTCCCAAAGTCCGACAGACCCCTAGAAAACAGGATTATTCTTTTGATGCTGAATTCTTGTTTCGAAAATATTGTTTGTTGATGCGGTAGGTCTTGAGCTTACGGAGGAGTGTTCGTCGACTTATCCCGGCCTGATTGGCCGACTCGGCAATGCGACCACTATTTTCTGACAGCACTGTTTCCAAATACTCCTTCTCAAGAGTGATGAGGTGTGGCTCGAGGTAGGCCGCCAGCGTGAGGGACGGGTTGATAGATGGAGAGTGATCACCCTGGCTTTGAACAGGCTGATCCACGCTTTCTGTTTCAGGAGCTGGAAGAGCCGGAGAGGACCCTGGGATGTCCTGGGAATACAAGACTTCCGCCAGGTCTTCCGCAGTCAATTCCCGGGTGTGCCCTTTTAACACCAGGCGTTGCGTGAGGTTTTCCAGTTGCCGCACATTGCCTGGCCAGGACTGCTCCAAAAGCAGATCCATGAAGGATTGGTGCAATTCCGGACAGTCCATTCCATAATCGGCACACACGCGTTTCAGAAAATGCCCAAACATATAGAGGATATCCTCCGGTCTCTCTCGTAACGGGGGCACTTCTAACCGGATGACATCCAACCGATAAAAGAGGTCTTCGCGAAAAGAGCCGGTTTGGACCGCATTGGCCAATGAGGCATTCGTCGCGGCAATGACACGGGCATCAATTGGCACTTCATGATGAGATCCAACCGGTCTCACCGTCTGTTCCTGCAATACCCGCAAAAGACTGAGTTGGGTTTGAACCGGCATATCCCCAATCTCATCCAGAAGGATAGTGCCGCCATCGGCATACCGAAATAATCCCTGCTTTTGTTGGTGGGCGCCGGTGAAAGCCCCCCGTTCATGGCCAAACAGTTCCGATTCAATAATTTCCGGACTGATCGTGCTGCAATTGACCGCCACAAATCGCCCGGTTCGCCCGGACTGCCGGTGAATCGCCCGAGCCAGTAAGTCTTTCCCCGTTCCGGTTTCCCCCACAATTAACACGGTGGCGTCAGAGCTCGCGGTGCGGGTAATGGTTTCAAAAATATCCCACATGACTCCGTTACGGCTGAGAATGCCTTCAAAGCTTCCCAGTCTTTTGCGGGTATCACGCAAATCCGGTGTATCCGGAGAAAACTTTTGATTGGTCTGAATGGCCTCTATGGCTTGATGCAGTTTTTCATGTGAATCCTCATAAATCACATCCGATGCCCCGTTTTTCAAAACCGAATGGACATAGGCTGCATCGGCTCCTGGTTTAAACACCAGGACATCAAGATAGGGCCTGTGTTCTTGTATGGTCGTCATCATGTCAAACACCAGGGAGTCTCCAAGATACTGTCCATCGAGTATGACCAGGCGTGTCTGGGACCCAATCTCCAAGGTCTTCACATTTTCCGGGGTATCCAACCGTACAACCCCCAAGCCTTCACGACTTAAGGCCTTTTCCAGCTCCGGGGCACCCATGATCACTATAGAATTAGTATCTGGCATTGAGACAATAGTGTCTCATATTATTTAAATGAGTCAAGTCTGTCCCAAATAGAGGGACATAACAGTCCCAAAATTCCACAAAATTGGAAAGATCAATGGGTTAACTGATGGAACAGGTCTTGCGAAGTATATAGGTATATGGAGGTATGGATCGAGAAAGTTTCTCGATTGCCATAAGAAATCACCAAAAAAAGACTGGTCCCAATGCCTTTAACTGCGCTGGTTATCATTCCATGGGGGACCATTGTGTCTGGTTGCCCCTGAATTCCTGTGCTGGGGGCAATGGAAAATGTTAGCAGTACCTTGGCATTCGCCCCCGTAAATTACGAAAACCAAAGGAACTGTACCCTTTGTTTTCGTCACAGACACTCAAAATTTTACACATCTTATCGATTGGGAAAATGCCGGTGTGAAGGAACGTGTGCTCACACCAATTTTTCCTCTGAAAACAATTAAACACAATAGACAATGACCATCAGGCTTGACTCGTGAGGAGCATGAGTCCATGGCAAAAAATTTTTGAAAAAGGATCGATCTTTATGATGCAAAATCAAACGGACATTGAGGAACGGCTACATCGAAGAAATGGAAAGAGGACTTCCCAACGGCGGTTAGATATTCAACCGGCCAAACGTCATGAAATGGTGATTGCGGCCAATATCCTCAGGTCTTCTGCCGACTGGTATCGACCCTTTCTTCATGAAAAGGATATGGCGGAGCATGAGGTGGATGAGTCCTGGGGAGAGAGAGAGTTTTCACGGCGGCAGTTTTACATTGGACGGTCCGAGGGTGCGCCGGTCGGTATTGTTTCCACGCAGTCAGTCGGAGACATGTTTTATATCGGATATATCTATGTGTATGATCACCAAACCGGCAAAGGGTTTGGGCCTCAATTACTTAATCACGTCCGTGATGTGGCTTGGCGCGAGGGAAAACGCGGCATGGTGTTAATTGCCCATCCCAAAGCCTACTGGGCCACGCGCTCATATCGCCGTTTCGGCTTTGAATGTATTGCGACCACCAAGGACCAGGTATTAGGTTGGCAAGGTGGTTGGTTGAAACCCTACTATGAAGAGGGTTTTGAACTGTACCAATATCTGTTCTAACACTCCTTCCCTCATAAACAAGCGATTCTTTATTGCTGATGGGTTCTTCTTCCATTTGTCTGTAAGCGGGGACAGGATGGAGGAGTTTATTCGATATGTCCCCCACTAAAGGAGGTCTGCATGGAAAAGAACGCACCAGTGGTCAAAAAAGCCCGGGGAGGAAAGAGGGCGCCGGTGGCTCTGCTCGGCTATAGCCTGGAAACGATGGAAGCCGCAAAGGACCACAACATTCCCTTCGTCGCGGTGGTTCCGGAGGGTTTTGATATCGCATTGAAAGAGGATGGGGTTGATGTGGTGACCTGGGACTTTTATGTCCACAACCACAACTCCGACCGACTCTATGAAAAATTGGTGGAGCGGGGAGTGAGCCATGCGGTGCCGTTGTATGAAGAAACGGTGGAATGGGCCGGGTCCCTCAACACTCGTCTGCTGAAAGATCCGCGTGCTTTCCAACGGGCACTGCTGTTCCGCGACAAGGCCATGATGAAGCGCAATGCGCAAATGAATGGCATTCGAGTCGGGGTGTTTGAAGAGATTCGCTCTCGGGAGGAAGCTCTCGCGTTTTTTGATGACATCAATGAGGCCAGACTCCGCTTGCAGGAGGAAGCGCCCGAACCGGTTCATCTGAAACCTCTGTCGGCGGCGGGCAGTGTGGGCCATGTGTTTGTTCGAAGCCAGGAAGACATCAATTCCCTTCCCGACGATGCCTTTCCGTGTCTGGCCGAAAGCCATTTGGCCGGGCAGGAATTTTCGGTCGAAGCCTTTATCCATAAGGGGAAAATCGAATTTATGAATATTACCGAGTACGTGCATTTGGGCTATTCCCAGATCGTGCCGGAAACACCGAGGCTCAGTAAGCACCGGACAAAGATTCGTAAGGCGATTGAAAAACTTTTGAAGGCATTTGGCATCGTAAATGGTATGATTCATCCGGAATATTTCTTGGACCAGGAGGGGGAGTTGCACTTTGGGGAGGTGGCGGCCCGTGTTCCCGGCGGCCATATTTTCGAACTCATTCAGCGTGCCCATGGGTTTAATCCGTATGCGGCTCTGTTGTTATGCTCCGATCCCAATACCTCCAAAACAGAATTAGACCGGTTTTTCCCAAAAGAAAAAGACCATAAAATATTTGCGGCCAACTTGATGGTGTATCCCCGGAAAGCCAGCGTCCATCAACTTCAATTTCCTAAAGAATTGGAAGCCCATCCGTATTTGGACCGGCATACCATGTTTGAACCCGTCACCCCCAAAGTGGCAGAGCGGGTGGGATTCGGTAATCATTATGGAACCGTTTTCCTGGCGGGAGAAGATCCAGAAACTCTGCGTGAGCTCGTCCAACGTTATGAGGAGTATGACTTCTATGAGTGATTCCCCCGAGGGCTCCCCTCAGACTGAATTGCAGGCCGCCACCGTCCGTCAGGAGCAAGCCTTACTTCAGGCCCTTGAGGCCTTAGAACAGGCGCCGCCATTTGTGAAGGCCAAATACCAGCCGGAGGTCATTCGTCGTGCCACGGATTTGTTTGAAACCGACGCAGGACTGCAATTCGTGAGAGGACAGGCCCATCGCTTTGACTCCGCTGGGGTCTTTCATGCCGGACCCTGGGAACACCCCGACCGGCTTCTGCCGGGGTTGGTGGGCGGGGGACTCCGTGCCGAAGGGCAGTATTCGTCTTTGGAGATGCTGAGTGAGCTTCGGGTGTTGGCCATTGCAGCAGGTGACTCGACGCACCCGAAATTTTCTGCGGAGCAAGCCCTAACCTTTTTACGGACAGTCATGGGGCTTAATCTTGATTTGTTGTATGGCAGTGAGACCGAGGAGTCTCGTCTTCGTCCGAAGGTCTATGCAAGGGCGCACAGAATATTAGCCATGATTAAGCATGAGATTTCCTCGGAAGGGTTGCTGGAACAGGTTCTTGATGACATCGATGCGCGAGTGGCTCAGCGACCAATTGATGTGAGCCTCACCCTAAAAATGATCGAGCAGGCAGAAAACATCAAGGGGGATCCTGATCCCAAGTTGGCCGCCAGACTCGACCGGTACCTCAAGGCCACAGGACCTCCCACCCCACTGGCCAAGAAAGCGGGCTCTCCCACCAACTATGGCAGGCTTTTGGCCAAAGCCACCCCACATGAGATAGAAAATGAGGCAAAGGTCGTTGGAAAATTATTGACTCTGACCGGGTTGTCCAGCGAATACCATGTCGCGTTCCTTCAGCATGTTCTCAAACATGAGGCAACCGGAATCCTGGCGACTGCCTTGGATTTGACCGAGGTCGCCCAGGCCCATATGGAACAATATCGGGAAAAGGTCTTTGAGTTGATGCGCCTGACGATTCATCCCGCCACGAGTTGGATTATCTATGGATTTCAACAGATGTTGGAGCGGATGCTGCTGGCACGACCGGAGGTCGCTGATGGTCTGACCAAATTGCTTAATCTTGATTTATGTCCTACTGCCCAACAAGTGATCAAGAAACAGTTGCCTCGGGGGAGCGGCATTACGGCTAATGCGGCCATTGTGGGTGGTGCCATCGCCATGTTGGGGCAGCCGTTGGGAGTGGGGCAGGGAAACAACCCGACCTGTCAGGGTGCTCGAGCCCTGAGCCTTTGGAGTCTCCATGATCCTGGATATTTGCTCCAATTGCTGACCAGCGCGGCTCGGGATGACACCGTTGAGTTTATGTTTGAGGGAGCGCCGATTTTATCAGGACAAATTGGCGGAGGAGTCGCGGAAGGGAAATTTGATTTGAAGCTCGATCCCGTCTCACGCATTCTGGTGCCCCATCTCGACCGGATTTACGATGAAAAGATGAGGCGCGCGGCCTTACGGGGTGAGGACCCACACAAATGGGTGAACCCGGCTTTGTACGGTCGATGGGTGGCGACCAGCCTGGCTTCCATTACGATGGTTAATCAGACCGTTTCCGGGTACGAAGATTTTTTACGGTTATTTTATGCCACTCATCACCCGTTGTATGACGGGGGTCATGATTTGGTATACCCCAACCCTGTCGGGCTCCTCATTACCAATGTTCACGGAGTTTTTTTAGGATATCATGCCGTCTCCATCCAGCGTGTGGCCGAGGACGAAGAAGGAAAGGTTCGTGTTTATTTTTTCAATCCCAACAACGAGGGCCGTCAAAATTGGGGAAGAGGGGTTGAGCCGTCTGTGGTCGGTCACTGGGAAATTCCAGGGGAATCGTCATTGCCCTTTGAACATTTTGCCGCACATATCTATGCGTTTCATTATAATCAGATGGAAGTAGGGGACGTCCAAGCTGTTCCGGCCGAAATCATCGCCGAGGTGACCGCACATGCGAAGGAAGGATGGGGACAGGCCTTCACCTGGTTGTAAGCCTTTGGGCTGTTAAGATTGAAAGGAGTGGAACATGTCTTTTTTACAAGTCAGGCAATCGACGCAGACTGGGGAACGACAGACGTTTAGCAGTGCATCAGCCATTGCCTATATTCAAGAACTTAAACATGACCAGGATCTTGGTTGGCAAATTGGTGTGGACCCCTACAGGGCGCTCATGTACTTGCATCATAAGCTCGAACCCATTATTTCCCTCGATAGTTCCGATGACCTTGTGAGGCGGGCAAACCCCAATACTCGGGGAGTCCGGGTACCCCAACAAAAATTAGCTAAAAAACTAAGTAACTGTTCCTTCCCTTAACCTCAGGTTCGTCCCATTACCAAACAACCCCTTTCTGTAGATCGTGGAAATGGCCATGGTCCTCTTGTGTGGCTCATGGTGACCGGTGCGGTCGCCGGCGGGGTGCTCGGGGCCCTGGCTCCGGAAGCTGCTCGCCATGTGGAAGTCCTTGGTGAACTCTGGCTCCGGATGTTGCGGATGCTTGTGGTGCCTTTGATTGTGGCTTCGATTATCCAGGGGGTTGGATCACTGGGTGACATTCGCCAATTGGGTAAATTGGGAGGAGCGACAGTGACGTACTATTTGATCACCTCAGGCATGGCAATTGTGCTGGGAGTGATTCTGGTCAGTCTCATTGAACCGGGAGTGGGAGTCGATATTATCGCAGCGGTGGCCCCGGCCGGAGTTGCGGCGGCGGTGAACATCGGATGGCTGGATCTCCTAAAGGGATTTCTTTCCCCGAATTTATTCGCGTCCGCTTCACAGGGTGAATTGCTGCCATTGGTCATTTTTTCTCTGGCATTCGGGGCGGCTCTGACGACGGTCGGTGAAAATGGCACCTTGGTACTCAAGTTTTTTGAAGGGATATTCGGGGCGATCATGAAGTTGATTCACCTTGTGATGTGGATCGGTCCCATTGGCGTGTTTGGCTTGGTAGCAGGGCGTTTAGCGAGTGCAGGTGGACTTGACGGTATTGTCGCGCTGTTGGTTGGTTTAGGGTTATTCACGGTTACCGTACTTCTGGGATTGGCGATCCACGCAGGAATTGTTCTTGGGCTTATTTTGCATGTGGCCGGTCGACGTTATCCCTTGGCCTATATGCGCGCGCTTGGCGCGGCCCTCACCAGCGCGTTTGCCACGGCGAGTTCGTCTGCAACTTTGCCTCTGACCATGGAGGGGGTCGAAAGTGCCGGGGTGAGCGGTCGATCAAGCCGGTTTGTCCTTCCAGTCGGTTCGACGGTCAATATGGATGGATCGGCGTTATATGAGGCGGTTGCCGCGGTGTTTATCGCCCAAGCCTGGGGGATAGACTTAAGTGGAGAGGCCCTTATTGTCCTGTTTGTGGTGGCGACGGTGTCTGCCATTGGCGCGGCAGGGATCCCTGAAGCTGGGCTTGTGACGATGGTCGTGGTCTTTCAGGCAGTTGGGCTTCCACTCGAGGGTCTGGGGCTCCTTTTGGCCATTGACTGGTTGATCGATCGGTTTCGGACCGCAGTCAATGTCTGGGGGGATGCCGTTGGTGCCGCCGTAGTCGATCGATATATCACCGCTTAATATCGAATTCCCTCATCTTCTTAGGTTATCATCCCCTTCAACAGTGAGCTCTTACGTTTGAACAAATGGTAAGGGCTCAATAAATGTACACAACCTCATTTTAGGTGAACACGGCATGGAATCAAAAATCACGTATCAGAAAATTGCATCTCACGAAGCCAAAAAGGGAACGTTTGATAAGTGTGTTTTACTCTACTCGGGAGGACTGGATACTTCCATTATGCTCAAATGGATTCAGGAAGCGTATGCCTGTTCTATCGTGGCGCTTACGGTCGATGTTGGCCAATTACATGAGGATCTTGAGGCGGTAAAATCGAAAGCGATCAAGCTCGGTGCCGAGGAGGCGGTCGTCATTGACGCCAGGGAAGAATTTGCTGAAAAAATTCTGTCCCGGGCAATTAAGGCCAATGCCGATTATCAGGGGGGATATCCCCTCTCGACTCCCCTTGCCCGCGTGACGCTCTCGGAAATTGCCGTTCGTGTGGCCAAGGAACGGGGAATCAAGGTCATTGCTCACGGCTCCACTGGGAAAGGAAATGATCAGGTTCGCTTTGAAAATTACATCACGACGTTGGATGCCACAATGAAAGTGATCGCGCCCGTACGTGAATGGAGTATGGGCCGGGATGAACAGATTGATTATGCCAAACAACACGATATTCCCATTAAACAAACTAAAGAGTACCTGTATTCGCATGATGACAATATGTGGGGCTCGACTAATGAGGGAGGGGATATTGAGGATCCCGCCCGCATTCCTGATTTACGGAAATTTCTGCAGGTGTGTATTCCCCCGGAACAAGCACCGGATGAACCGGAAATTGTCGAAGTCGGGTTCAACAAAGGAATCCCTTGTTCAATCAATGGTGAGGATCTGCCCCTTTGTCAGGTCATTGAACGTGCCAATGCGGTAGGGGCAAGGCATGGGGTAGGCATTGTGCATTTGACGGAGGACCGCTTAGTGGGTTTGAAGGTTCGTGGCGTATATGAAGCTCCGGGAGCGGAAATTCTGATCAAAGCGCATTTTAATCTGGAAAAACTCGTCAATACCCGTGATTTAAACGAACTGAAAAAAATCATTGACGAAAAGTGGGCCTACACCTGTTATGGCGCTAAATGGTTTGATCCGTCAATGGATGCCATCCATGCCTTTCAGGATTCCGCCAACCAGCGTGTGAAGGGAACGGTGAAAGTAAAGCTGTTTAAAGGAAAAGCTGATGTGGTGGCGATGACATCTCCCTATTCCTTATTCGACGCCAATTTGGCTACTTTCAATAAGGATGCGAGTTTTAACCAGAATGCGTCTGCAGGTTTTATTGAGATTTACAATCTGGCCCAAAAGACCTATCGGCGCTTAGACCAGGTGTAGGATGGAGAATGTAAGGGATTGGTGATGGGAGTAGGTCTTGAGCCATACGGCAATGAAATGAATACCTCTATTTCAGCTTCACATCGATGAAGGCTTTTTGTTTGATATCGGCAAGCCAATTTCGATAGGCTTCCTCGGATCGTTGCTTGGTAAGCATCCCACGGATATCCCGTTCCACGACTTCAAACGGGAGCGGTTTGGGCTCTTGAATTTCTTCTAACAGAATAAGGTGGAATCCTAGGAGGGTTTCAATAGGGGCCGAGATCTGTCCCGGTTTCAGTTCCTTGACCACCTCCTTCAGAGGGGCCACTAATTCGTTTTCCTGTACCCAGCCTAATTCATGAATTCGCTCGAAATACCTGGTGGCGAAATCCTCCAGCGTCGTATTCGGTGTCCAGGCCGCATACATGGTTTGGGCCTTGTTCTTGGCTTTCTCCCGTTCATAGCCTTCCTTCCCGTCTAACAGAATTTGCTGGAGTCGGTACCGGGGCGGTGAGAGAAAAAGGGTGGAGTTGGCCTCATAGTACCGCCTGATTTCTTCTTCCTCTATGACAATGTTCCGGCGAATCTCAAAGTCAAAGAGTTTTTTGAGGAGCATTTGATGCCCGAATTCTTCTTCCGTTTGAGTGGGTGGCAGCGGAGTTCGCCGTAAGGCTTCATCGATTTCGTCTTGAGTGACAGAGAGCCCCTTGGCTTGAGCTTCTTGAATCATAAGGTGATCATCAATCATGTGGTTCAGGACTTCTCGTTGTTTCTGGAAATACCGCTGGTTCAGTTCCTCTCCGTGGTATTTGGCGTTCAGGCGCTTATACTCATCGCGTAATTCTTTTTCAAGATCAGACCACGTGATCACCTCTTTATTCACCACGGCAATAATCCGGTCGGTGAGGCTCACGCTAATCCCGGGAAAGAAGAGAAGGCTCGCCGTCACCCAGACGGTGAGCGTTTGTAAAGGCCAATCTTTCAGGCATACACGCATGCCCGTCATGTTACGTTCTCACTTCCTCTTTGGCCATTGACTGGTGGAGTTCTTGTAAAATCGTATTAGCCCTGGGGTACATGGATGCCCAATCCTGCTCTGGGAGAGTCAATCGATAGGCACGAGGAGAAAGGCAGTCCAGACGATCTTTCCATCTGTCCATCAAGGCACGGATCCCCTGTTCCGGGAGCTTGGCCCGTTCATGAAACCGAAGGTTCATCAGCCCGCCCCGGACTTCGACATACTCGAGTTGTAGGGCCTTGGCCAACACCTTGATTTGCATGACTTCAAATAGTCGTTCCATGGCGGCAGGAGGCGATCCAAACCGGTCAAGCGTCTCCCCATATAATAAGGCCAAATCCCCTAACCGGTCACTCCCGGATAACCGTTTGTAGAGTCCCAGGCGCTGGGAGGCGTCTTCCACATATTCCTCGGGAATGAAGGCCGAAACATCAAGTTGAAGAGTGGGTTCCCATTCTTCTTCCACTTCCTGGCCTTTAAGCTGCTGAACAGCCTGCTCCACCATTTGTAGGTACAGGTCCAACCCGACGGCGGCGATATTGCCGGACTGTTGTTTCCCGAGTAAATTTCCCGCTCCCCGGATTTCAAGGTCAGCGGCTGCGATACGAAACCCGGAGCCAAGTTCCGCAAATTCTTGAATGGCATTCATGCGTTTTTGTGCGTCGGTACTCAGGGTTTCTTCGTTGGGAATGAAGAGGTAGGCAAAGGCTTGTTGCCCGCTTCGCCCGACTCGTCCGCGAAGTTGATACAGCTGGGAGAGCCCGAATAAATCCGCCCGATCGACCAGGATGGTGTTCGCACTGGGAATATCCAACCCTGATTGGATGATAGCTGAGGCCAGCAGCACATCAGCTTCCTGGTGAAAAAATCGTAACATCACCCGTTCCAATAATTGTTCGTTCATTTGGCCATGCGCCATCAATACCCGTGCTTCCGGAACCAGATCTTGTAACCAGGCACCCGTCTGCTCCATGGTTTCCACTCGATTGTGTACATAGTACACCTGCCCTCCACGAGCGAGTTCACGGGCAATGGCTTCCCGTACCACTGTCGCATCGAACCGGAGGACCTGGGTTTCCACCGCCAAACGACCAGGAGGCGCGGTCTCAATGACGGATAAGTCTCTCACTCCTGAAAAGGCCATCTGCAGAGTCCGGGGGATAGGGGTCGCGGACAGTGTGAGCACATCGACCTGGGTGCGGAGTTGCTTCAGTCGTTCCTTATGGCGAACACCAAACCATTGTTCTTCATCGATAATCACCAATCCCAATTGTTTAAAGACGACATCTTTCTGCACGACCCGGTGCGTCCCGATTACAATGTCAATCAGGCCGGCAGCCAAATCTTTCAATGTCGCTTTGATCTCATTGGCTGATTGAAAGCGTGACAAAATACCGATTTTGACCGGGAACGGGGCAAACCGTAGTGAAAAATTTTCAAAATGTTGTTGAGCCAGCAATGTCGTGGGAACCAGGACGGCCACCTGTCGGTTGGCCTGGATCGCCTTAAAGGCGGCACGCATGGCGACCTCCGTTTTGCCGTATCCCACATCTCCACAGACCAGGCGGTCCATGGGTTTCGGGGATTCCATATCCCGTCCTATTTCTTCAATGGCTCGAAGTTGGTCAGGCGTTTCTTCAAATTCAAATCCCGCTTCAAATTCATGGACCAGGAGCGTGTCCTCCTGGTACGCGCTCCGTCTGGCGACTTCCCGGTTGGCATAGAGTTCCACGAGTTCCTCGGTCATATCCTCGATGCCCTTTTTGATTTTCGCCTTAGTTTTTCCCCAAGCCGTGCCTCCCAGGCGGTCCAGTCGCGGGGACCGTTGTTCCGCTCCCCGATAGCGGTGGATGTGATTCAGGCGGTCCAGCGGGACATACAGGGTATCGGTTCCACCGAATTGCAGGAGCAAATAATCACTGGTAAAGCCCTGCACCTCCAACCGGCGCAAACCCAGATACCGTCCAATTCCATGTTGAAGATGGACGACGAGATCGCCTTCTTTCAGATCCTCTAACGACGAGAAAAATTTGGCGGTGGGGGATTTTGTGTGGGGACGATGCCGGATGCCCTTCCCAAATAATTCTTCCTCGGTGACGAACGCGATGTGCCCGTCGGGTGAGAGAAACCCTGCGGAGAGGTCTCCTTCAAGACAGTAAAAGGGTGCGCGGGCATCCGTGGCTGGTTGAGGGAAGGGGTGTTGCCACTTGTTGGCCGGGAAGCCGTGGTCATGCAGGAGGGACAACAGCCGTTCCACCTGTCCCGGACTGCGAGCGACAAAAAAGATCTCGGAGTCGGCTCGCAATTGGTCAAGTTTGGAAAGGGTTTCCTTAAAGGGAAGCCCGCGAATGCCTACCCCGACACTGCTGGGAGACTGAGCCTGCAAGGAAACAGGCACACAGGGCATGGTGCCGGTATCAGGAGCCACGCTATCCCACCACACCGTTGGACACATGCTGGTATAGGTTTTAATGGTATCCCACATTTCATAGAGTTGATCGGGGTCGGAGTGGGCGGAGGCTCCCCCCTGGCCAGGCTGGAGGTGTTCCCATGTTTCTAACAACGCATTCCAAAATTGCGCAGCAGCCGCATCCAGATCAACCGGGCGGTAAAAAGAGACGGTGATCGGGGTCTGAATGTACTCAAGCAGTGTGACAAGTTTGGGATAATACCGGGGAAGATCCCATTCAATGCTTGCCTGAATGTGTTCAATAGCGCTATCCGGTTGGCCGGAATCGGGAGGAATGAACTCCCGAGTGGGTAAGACCCAGGTTTCCTTGAGATGGGTGATGGATTCTTGAGTTGAGGGATCAAACGTCCGGATGGATTCGACCGTATCCCCAAGAAATTCAACACGGACGGGATGGTCCTGCGCTGTGGAGAAAATATCCACGATGCCGCCACGTACGCTGAACTCGCCGGGGACTTCAGCCAACGATCCACGTTCATACCCTAGCCGGATTAATGAACGAAGAAGCACCTCACGCTCACACGTCTCGCCTATCTTGAGGGAAAAACAGGCTTGAGCGAAAACCTCCGGCGGAAGCAGTTTATGCAAGATGGCCGGAAGTGAGCTGACGATGACGGTGCTTTCACCCCGAGACAGCCGGTGGAGGGACCGAACGCGCTGACAAATTACGCTGTGGGCCGGCAGTGCCGGGTTATAGGGAATGGTGGCCCATGGAGGAAATAAGGCCAGTGTCTCGTGATCCCGCCTGATGAACGAGAAGAAGAATTCCAAATCTTCATACAATTCTTCGGCTTGTTCTTGTGTGGGCGTGATGATGAGGTGTGTTTGGTTGTCGGTGCCGGCGGTCTTTTTCCCAGGAAGTGTGAACAGGGTCATGGCCAGGGCGAGGCACGCCTGTTGCGTACTCAGCAGACAGGGCGGGGGCGTCTGTTCCGGGATCGCTGGAACGACCGTGCGCAGTTGGTTTGCAAAATGATGGAAGACGGAAGGGACGTTCATAATCTGAAATACACCACGAAAAAGGTTCTCGACGTGCGGACTAGCAGGATGGGCTTATTCCATGAGTGGTGAGAATTCGTTCTATAATCGTTGTGGTCGAAACATCGGAGACAAGTGGAATCGTTCGCACAAATCCTCCCCGTTCCTCAACAAAATCTTTTCCGATAATTCGTTCGGAGGTCCAATCTCCTCCTTTCACAAGGACGTTGGGTTGGATAGCCTTAATGAGATTCAAGGGATCCGGCTCGTCAAAAAGTATAACGTAATCTACGCAACCTAATGCGGCAATGATTTCTGCCCGTTGGGCATCGGTTTGGATTGGTCGATGCTTCCCCTTATCCAGTTGATGGACTGAACGATCGCTGTTGACTCCGACCACTAATCGATCCCCCAACTCCTTGGCTTCTGCCAGGTATCGCGTATGTCCGATATGCAGCAAATCAAAACACCCATTCGTAAAGACAATGGATTCTCCCGCCTGCTGATGAACGGAAATTCGTTGTAAGAGACTGTTCAAGGTATGAATTTTTGATTGCATAAGGAGAAATCGTTGAATCCTTTCCTGGGGTCCCTATCTCACATATCCCGTTTTCTGTATGATACCTGCTGCATACGCCAAATCCTAGAGAGGTTACCCAACAAGCCACTTCGGCAAAGAGGAAAACAGGATATGCGGTCGTGGTCTCAGGCCTCACCGGATTTCCTAAGCTGAGCGCGTCCATTCCCAAGAGCTGCATGAGCCAATCCGGTCCAGGTCCCCATACCGCTATTCCGGCGCATCAATTTGGTCTTTTTGCCGCCCCGCTCATTGCCGGGTTGATGTTTGTACTGCTTCCCGAATCCCTGCCCGACCCCGCGAGAATTCTGGCCACAATTTTAAGCTGGGTAGTGGTGATGTGGATTACGGAGCCTATTCCCTTGCCCATTACCGCTTTGCTGGGCTGTGGATTATGCGTCGTCGCCGGGTTAGGAAACATGCAATCCGTGTTTTCTGCCTTTGCCCACCCCATCATCTTCCTGTTTATTGGGAGTTTTTTTATTTCGGAGGCCCTTTCCGTTCATGGGTTGGACCGCCGGTTTGGCAACTGGCTTTTGTCACGTAAGTGCGTGGGTTCCAATCCTATTCGAATTATGATGGCTATGAGTCTGGCTGTTGCCGGCCTGTCTATGTGGATTAACAATACTGCGGCAACGGCGGTCATGTTGCCCATTGCGCTTGGTGTATTACGGGCGCTTCGGCAGGACTATCCTAATATGAAAACCTTCGACACCGGGTTTTTGCTGTGTCTGGCTTATGGCGCCGGTATTGGGGGAGTAGCCACTCTCGTCGGCACCGCCCCGAATTTAATCGGAGTGGGTCTGTTAGCCCAGCAAGCTCATTTCACCATTTCATTTGACCAATGGTTGCTGATTGGATTGCCGTTGTCAGGTGTCATGCTGCTCGTGATGTTTACGCTGATATATTGGTTACATCCTCCCCCTTCTCACTCGTCTTTTCATGAAGGATCTTCTGTTCTCAAGATTTCGGCACCCCTTCCCTGGACTCGGGGGGAGCAATATACGTTTGCGGTGTTTCTGTTGGCTGTCCTGTTGTGGCTACTCCCGGCATTACTCTCATTATTTTTGGAAGGAAATCATCCCGTCGTGCAATGGGTTCAGGCCCACTTGCCGAAAGAATTGGTGCCTATTTTTGCCTCTGGGCTATTGTTTCTTCTGCCTTTGAATTTTCGCCAGGGGGAATTTACCTTAACATGGAAAGAAGCCGCCAATATTCATTGGGGAACGATCCTGTTATTCGGAGGAGGCATTGCCTTTGGGGAGCTAATGGTGGAAACCGAATTGGCGAAAGCGATTGGCCAGGGTATGGTGGCGATATTCGGCATCGAGTCCGTCTGGGGTTTAACGGGTGTGGCGATTCTTACGGCTCTGGTTCTCACGGAGCTCGCGTCGAATACTGCAGCCACCAGTATGATTGTGCCGGTGCTCATCGCCATTGCCCACACGGCCAATATTTCTCCTGTCCCTCCCGTACTGGGAGCGTGTATGGCTGCAAGTCTGGCATTTGTGTTGCCGGTTTCTACTCCCCCGAATGCCATTGTGTATGGAACGGGAAAGATTCCGATTCTCCGGATGGTGCAAGCCGGATTGTTGTTGGATGCAATTGGTGGCGTGTTGGTTTGGTGCACATTACGGATAGTGGGTCCACTTTTGGGAATTGCATGAGCTTCTCAACCTAGGAGATAGACCTCAATTGATTTTTAAATAATGTTCCGACATAATCCTCGCTTGCATTTCACCTGACCCAAATAACGTGTCTTTGAACTCTTCTCACATACGGTTTGCACTGTTAACCCAGGATCCCGATCTCAAGTCGCGGGTTCAAGGTCCTGACCTTCAGAACACCATTACGGTATTGGATGACTGCTCTTCCCTGGAAGCGGCCATGCGCTCTCAACAATTTACCGGCGTGATTCTGGATGAGTCCGGGAAGAAATTTTTTCCTGCCTTGTCGGAACTGAATGGCCAATTGAATTTGTCCAAGACCTTTATATATGCCGGACCCTTGCCCGCCTGGAGCACCATGAATCAGATCCGGCAGGTTATGGGAGATCAACCATCGGAAGAGGGGGCTATCGATCCTAAAGATGTGAGCCTGGCCAGTTATGTGGAAAAAAAATTGGGGGATTTTGTTCGAGCGATGAATGTCGGCTCAGGGAAAAACCTCTATCCCACTTTAATGAGGGCTGTTGAACGGCCATTGATTGAACTCGCCTTACGGGAAACGCATGGCAATCAGATTAAAGCGGCTCGTCTTCTTGGCCTTAATCGCAATACACTCAGGAAAAAAATTACAGAATTTCAAATCTCCGTCAATCAGTTAAAGCAATCTACTGCCGGAAAACGCAAGAAGACCGAATCGGATTCTTTGGAATAGTCTTTCTCTTTCCCCTTGAAAAATAAACCATTTCTTGACAAGACCTGCAATGCAGTCTAGCATATGGCCGGTAAGATATAGGCGCGTAGCTCAGGGGGAGAGCGCTACCTTGACACGGTAGAGGTCGGCGGTTCAATACCGCCCGCGCCTACCATTATATTTCTCCAAAAAAGCCTGACAGGTATCCAGCTTCCTTAATTGAGGGGAATGGTGCCTTTTCTTGCGTTCATCACGGAATGTAGAACCTTTTTTATTAGGTTTTTTTACTCTAATGGAATCTATTCAGGTATCACTGCAAGGCGAAAGTAGCCAGGCTCTTCCCAAAGGGATCTCGGCCAAGGCGGCACTAGAGAAGCTGAAGGGAGCCGTGCCACCTGAGGTGTTTGCCGTGAAGGCCAATGGCGTGGAAATTGACCTCTTGGGTTCCCTGGAGACCGATTCAATCTTGCAGCCCTTGATGTTTGATTCCCCAGAAGGAAAAGAAATTTATCGGCACAGTAGTACGCATATTATGGCCCAAGCGGTGAAGGAATGCTTTCCTTCCGCCCAATTAACGATTGGTCCGGCCATCGAGGATGGCTTCTTTTATGACTTTGCCTTTGAGCGCCCGTTCACGCCGGAAGATTTAGAAAAAATCGAAGCCAAGGCTTTGGAAATCATCAAACGGAATCTTTCGGTTTCAAGACGTGAGTTCTCCAAGGAAGAGGCCATTGAATTTTTTAAAAATCGTGGTGAATTCTATAAGGTAGAGCTCATTCAAGGGTTTCCTGATGGAGAACCGGTGTCTGCCTATACCCAGGGGGACTTCGTCGATCTCTGTCGTGGTCCCCATCTGCCGGCCACGGGCTATGTCAAAGCCTTTAAGCTTCTGAATAGTGCAGGAGCCTATTGGCGAGGGGATGAACGAAATCCCATGTTGCAGCGGCTTTATGGCACGTCCTTTCCCTCAAAAGAAGCTTTGCAGGCTCACTTGGATAATTTAGAGGAGATCAAACGCCGTGACCATAGAAAGCTTGGGAAAGACCTCGATTTATTTAGTATTCAGGACGAAACCGGACCCGGTCTTATTTTATGGCACCCCAAAGGGGCACAAATCCGTCTGCTGATTGAAAATTTTTGGCGGGAACAACATTTAGCCAATCAATATGAGTTGGTTTATTCGCCGCATGTTGCGCGGTTGGATTTATGGAAAACCAGCGGGCATGTGGACTTCTACAAAGAAAATATGTTCGCCTCCATGCCTGTCGAGTCCAGTGAATATCAGCTAAAGCCCATGAATTGCCCGTTTCATATCATGGTGTATAAATCACATTTACGTAGTTATCGTGATTTGCCTATCCGCTACGGGGAGTTGGGAACGGTCTACCGGTACGAACGTTCCGGAGTCCTGCATGGCCTAATGCGGGTTCGGGGATTTACCCAGGATGATGCTCATTTATTCTGCCGCCCTGACCAGTTGGGTGAAGAGGTCCAAAAGGTCCTGAAATTTATTACGAGTATGCTGGGGACTTTTGGATTTACGGAATTCAAGATGTTTCTTTCCACTCGGCCCGAAAAGGCTGTGGGGACGATCAATCAATGGGATCAAGCGACGTTGGCGCTGGAAACTGCACTGAAAAACGGAGGCTATACCTATCAGGAAGATCCGGGTGAAGGGGTCTTTTATGGGCCTAAAATTGATGTCAAAATACAGGATGCCTTAGGCCGATCCTGGCAATGCTCAACGGTTCAGATTGATTTCAATAATCCAGAGAGGTTTGGCCTGACCTATGTGGGTGATGATGGTAAAACCCATCAACCCATCATGATTCACCGGGCTTTATTAGGATCGATTGAGCGATTTTTCGGGATTCTCCTGGAGCATTTTGGGGGTGCCTTTCCGGCCTGGTTGGCCCCTGTTCAGGTTACGGTCCTCCCAATTTCAGAAAAACATCAAGGGTATGCTCAAGAGGTTGAAAAAAATCTTCGTCAGGAAGGCTGTCGCGTTGGCTTAGACTTGCGAAATGAAAAGATTGGCCTTAAAATCCGTGAGGCTGAAAAGGCAAAGATTCCTTTCATGATTATCGTGGGGGATCGGGAAGCTGAAGCAAAGATGGTTGCAGTACGACAAAGGAACGGGAAAAATTTGGGAACGATGCCTATTATCGATTTGGTGACGCTGATTCGGGAAGACATGCCCGAGGCTGTTAAGAAGGGTTCTTTACTTTTCGAATGACTCGTCCGGTGACACCCAAACAACGTATTAATCATTTCATCAAAAATCCTGAAGTCCGGGTTATTGGTGCTGAAGGTGAACAACTTGGAATCCTGAAGACATCTGAAGCGATTCGGCAGGCGAGGGAAATTGGATATGATTTGGTGGAAGTGGCTCCTACCGCGGACCCTCCGGTCTGCCGTATTATGGATTATGGGAAATTTAAGTATGAACAGAGCAAAAAAGAACATCGCATGCGACTTAACCAGAAATCCACCCAGGTTAAGGAAGTTAAATTTCGGCCTCGGACAGACAAGCACGATATGGAGACGAAGGTCCGGCAAATACGGGACTTCCTGGAAGAAGGGAATAAGACCAAAGTTACGGTTATGTTCCGCGGTCGAGAAATGGCCAATCAAGAGCTTGGGTTCAAAGCGATTCAGAAGGTTATTGAGGAGTTAAAGGGCGCAGGAAATATTGAAAGCCCTCCTAGAATGGAAGGCCGGAATCTTTACATGGTGGTTGCTCCAAAATAATTGGCTAAGTTGAGGAAAAGCCGGCAATTTGCCGGTCGTTGATAAAGGAAAATAAGAAATGGCAAAAATGAAATTAAAAAATCACTCAGGAGCCAGTAAGCGATTTAAACGATCCGGCTCTGGCAAGTGGATGCGGCGGAAGGCCGGAATGCGTCATATCCTCACTTCCAAGGCACCAGGAGTAAAATCCAGACTAAGCGGTGCAGCAGAGGTCAGAAAAGAAGACCGCACTTCATTGTCTCGATTACTCCCCTATAAGTAACATTTCAATAATTAAGGAGAACGTGTCATGCCAAGGGTAAAAGGTGGGCCACAAACTCGGCAGCGCCGGAAAAAGCGGCTCAAACTGGCGAGTGGCCAATATGGAGGAAAAAGTAAACTTTTCCGGACTGCCACCGAATCAGTTGATAAGGGGCAAGCGTATGCGTACACCGGACGAAAACAGAGAAAACGTCATTTCCGGCAGCTCTGGGTCACCCGGATCAGTGCGGCTGTTCGCGCACAAGGAGTCACCTATAGTCAGTTCATGAATGCGCTAAAGAAAGCCAATGTGTTATTAAATCGAAAAATGCTTTCAGAAATGGCGATTCACGATCCTCAAGGCTTTTCACATCTTGTGTCCCTCACCAAGGGAGACGGACAACCCGTCGCTGCCTAAGCTTCCGGCTTTCTGATCTCGAATTCAAACCCGGAGGTTGGCATATCGATTTGCCAGGCTTCGAGTACTTCCGGGTGAAACTCTCCGATATATCCCACCGCATACCCCTCACAACGGATTCGGCCAACTCGTCCCTCTAAAAATGAGGGATGAGTGACTGGCTCCAGTTCGTAGGGCCACGCCATGTAATACATCAATAAATCCAGATAGCTATGAATTTCTGAAAAATTCGCTCCCGAATTGGCGCTAATGGCGGCAATGGACAGGGTCGTACGAGAACCCACATTGGCCTCCAAATCCAGTTGAGCCGTTTCTCCAACCTCAAAAAGTAGATGGGGATAAAACGCACGAGGTGATAGAGCTTCCACTCTAAGCAGACATGGTAAAATAGAAGGTCTCAGACAGGCATAGGTTTGGGACATGACGTTGTCCACTTCTACCAGTCGTGCATATTCAGTGTCAGTAATCCGCATTCTGTCCACCAACTCCTGATGGGAAGCCATGATATTGGAAAAAATTTCCTGAAATCCAAATCCGACCAGAAGATCCCGCACGCGATCGCTGGTTTGTTCTTCTATGGAGAGACTTCCAACGGTGAAGGTCTGTGGCATGATAGGAGAAAACGATTCGTAGCCTCGGGTAATGGCCACATCCTCCGCAACATCCATCACATGCATGAAATCGTTTCGAAAAGCGGGTAAGGTGACGGATACAGTCTGCCTGGTGGCTTTCACCTGGTATCCATAAGAGGCAAGGGCCTCCTGAATAGCCTCCGAACCGAGCGGCATTCCAAAGGCCTGTTCAATTGCTTCCATGGAAATTCGTTGGGATTGATTCATGCCCAGCGGGGTTTTAATAGTCGCGCCGAATTCCGTTTTGTAGGGATAGTTAATGTCCAGTGATTCAATGGTGGCCCCACGATCGGCTAAATTGCAGGCAAAAATGTTCAAGGCCAAGACAACCATACTTAAATCGGTTCCGGTGACTTCCACGAGTAAGTCCGTGTCTCCTAACTGCACTTCACCAAGCTCCCGACTGTTGATAATGGGAGGAAATGACAACACCTGTCCATCTGAATCCCAAAGAAGCGGCAACCGTTCACATCCAGCGAGAATTGATCCATATTCCAGACCCTTGGGATGGACGGTGAGGATTTCCTGTGGGGTCATTTTTTCCTCAAATCCCAATGGCGTAAATCGAATCTCATCCGGTTTCACGAGGCCATACGTGACGGGAAAGGCAATGGCGGAGGCACGATAGAGGCCTATGGATACGGTTTCACGTTTTCGTCCAAAAGCGTCGGCTAGTTTTTCCTGAGTTTGAATACACTGGTCGAGGCCATCCGGCGTCATGGCATATCCCAACGAGACGCAACCCGCGACATACGGTCGAACGGCTTCCATGCCCTGGGCCACTTGAATCCGACGTTTTGCGCCCCTCTTTTCCGAAAAAAAGGAGTAAGGGGGCATCCCTTTATTCAGCACCGATCGAATTTGTCGGGCAATCCCTTCCACACACCATAAATCAGGACGGTTGGTATCCTGAAGTTCTACGCGCACTTCACCAGTCTCCTGTGAGACGTCTTTTACCTCCCCTTTCACATAGGGCATCCATTGTTCAATGTCGGATATGGAGGCATCACGACCGACAAGTCGACAGAAATCTTTTTGGAAAATGGAAATGGTTGGCATGGGGCGTAGCTAAAAATGACGGCGCATATTGCGAACCGCTTCTAGATCGGAAGTGAATAAATCGCGAATATCTTGTATCCCAAGGGCGATCATGGCCATTCGATCCAACCCGAGTCCCCATGCAATAACTGGAACCGTCACTCCTAACGGTATGGTGACTTCAGAGCGTAAAAGGCCGGCGCCCCCCAATTCCATCCATCCAAGTTTGGGATGACGGACATGCAATTCCACCGAGGGTTCGGTAAATGGGAAATAAGCCGGAAAAAATCGAATCTCTTTGGCTTGTGCCATTTCCGTGGCGAACAATTGCAGGAGTCCCAAGAGTGTTCGAAAATTGATATCAGAGCCAAGCACAATCCCTTCCACCTGAAAAAAGTCCGTGGCATGCGTGGCATCGACATTGTCATAACGAAAACACCGGGCGATAGAAAAAAATTTACCGGGAACCGGCGGATTTTTTGCCAATGTCCGAGCGGAAACGGCGGTGCCTTGGCTGCGGAGGACCAACCGCTTCGCCCGCTCAGGGTCATACTCGTATTTCCACCCTTTCGATCCGCTCGTTCCCCCATCCCGGTGGACTTGGGCTACCTGGCTGAGAAATGGCTCTTGAATTTTCTTAGCCATCTTGGGATTTTTGACAAAATATACATCATGGATGGCACGAGCAGGATGGAATTGAGGCATGAAAAGCGCGTCCATATCCCAAAATTCCGTCTCAATGAGTTCGCCACGCATTTCCCGAAACCCCATGCTCGTGAGCTTGTACTTTACGGTATCCAGAAATTCCCGATAGGAATGCCGTCTGCCGACCGCCAGGCGAGGAGGGCGAAGGTTGATGGAGTATTTGCGAAAGGATACGTGACGCCAGGACCCGTCTTTTAAGAGTTCCGGGGTTAATTGAGAAATTTCTTGAGCGGCCCCTTCCCGTAAATGAGGCAGAAGATTCCGGCCCTCATCTGTCAGGACGTAGGTCCGTTCGGTATGATCATCGACGCGAAAGGGTTCTTGCGTATTGCCGCGTTTGACAGCGTATTGGCGAAGCAATGTCTGGTGATCGGAGGCAAACGAATCCAGGGGTCGTGCACCTTCCTGAACCTGATTAAGCAGGCTTCGCAAGTCCCGCACGGTGTCACTGTCCTTGCTGGTTATTTCCAGCACTCCCCCTGCACCCATCTGAAGGACGCCTTCTTTCTTGAGAATCCCGATCGCCCGGCTTAGCTCGGAGGGTTGGAATTTCCCCGTACCTTGAAGGTCCTTCACGGTAGGTGAAGAGCCGTCATGAGCGGCACTCTTTACCGTCTGAAGAATCCACTCAAGTGGAGAAGAGTTCGGCTGGTGGTATTGGGCACCGACCGAGGTGAGGGAGACATAGGTCGTCGTGGTTTCGGACGACAGGCTCACCAGTTGTTTCGTAAGCAGCCACCCGACCGCCATACTGACTTGTGAAGGGGCTAGCTCCGTTTGGTTGGCAAGTTGAAGGTCTGAAAGTGGCTGAGGATATTTTCCCAGTTCACGGAGGACCTGAATTTCGAGAGGATGAAGGCTGTCGGTATTATTTGGGGAATTCATGTGCCCGATTAGACAATCACGGTCTGAGCCGCAGTTCGCATCTGCCGAATGGTTTCAGGAATATTCTTGCTGCCGAAAATGGCGGAACCGGCAACCAGAACATTCGCACCGGCCTGAATCACCGAAGCCACGTTGGTCGGGTTGATTCCCCCATCCACTTCCAAATGGGCCGAACTGCGGGAATTATTCATCATGGTCCGGATCCGCCGGATCTTATCCAGGCTGGAGGAGATAAATTGTTGGCCTCCAAATCCGGGATTCACCGACATCACCAGGACTAAATCCACCTCACCAAGAATTTCCTCAAGGGAAGTGACGGACGTCGCGGGATTCAAGGACACTCCGGCTTTGACTTGTCGTTCCTTAATAGACTGCACCGTGCGGTGTAAATGTGGGCAGGCTTCGACATGCACGGTCAACAGGTCGGCTCCGGCATCGACGAATTCAGAGATAAAATCATCCGGGTTGGTCATCATCAGATGAACATCTAATGGCAAGGAGGTCACCTTGCGAAGCGCTTCAACCATGGGCGGACCAACCGTCAAATTGGGAACAAAATGGCCATCCATGACATCCACATGGATCCAATCCGCACCGGCTGCTTCCACCATCTGGACGGCTTCCGCGAGCCGGGCAAAGTCAGCAGAAAGGATTGAAGGAGAGATTAAAGGTGTGACTGGCATTGTTATTCAGATTTTTTCAACCGGCACGCAAAAAATCCGTCCATGTTCAAGGTCTGAAAGGCCGTACACAAATGCCCCATGGCCGTAATGAGTGATTGCCCGGCAGCGGGCACCCAAGGTGTGACGGATTCCTGACAAAATTCAGGATGTTCCTGACAAAATCCGGAGATAATCTCTGTGGTCTCCTCCGGTTCGACTGAGCAGGCACTATAGACCAAGATTCCCCCTGGTCTCAAGAGGTCAGAGACCCGATCCAGAATCTCACGTTGAAGAGCCTTGGCCTGTTGGATGGTCGATAGCGATTTTATTAATTTTCCTTCCGGGTGTCGGCGAAGAATACCCAGAGCAGAACAGGGGGCATCAAGCAGAATGCGGTCAAACGGTTGGGTCAGCACGCCAGGAACCGTGAGATCGGTCGTTGAGACATGGTTTGTCCTGTCGTGTCCGGATGTTGCAGTCAAATCATGGTGAACAACCTGAACAATGGAAATTTCCAGCCTGGCACAATTTGAAATGAGCCGATCTAACCGTCCCTGATGACGATCAAGTGCAACGATGGTTCCTTGGTTTTTCATCAATTGAGCCAGGTGTGTGGTTTTTCCTCCGGGAGCCGCACAGGCATCAAGAACCCGATTGCCGGGCTGAGGGTCAAGGAGCAAGGGAATGAGTTGGGCGGCTTCGTCCTCCACATAACACCAACCGTCTTGCAAGGCGGACAGTTCTCCAGGACTGCCACATTTGTTCAAAATCAAACCGACGGGGCTCACGGTGGTTTCCTGTGCAAGTATTTCTTCCGATTGGAGGCGGCCAAGCAATTGGGAACGGGAACACTGAAGAGTATTCGTTCGAATCGTTAACGGCGGAATGCCGATAGACTGTTGGCAAAGGTGTTCCGCTTGTGTGAGTCCGAAGGATTGTCGCCAGCGCTCAACTAACCAGGGCGGACACGCATATCGAATGGAAAGGGCCTGGGTGGCATCGACTGCCGGATCGGGCATGGGCGGAACAGGTTGCCGGAGTAGATTGCGCAATACGGCATTCACGAAACCGGACCAATTGTGGCCGGGTTGTTTCCGGATCAGCTGAACGGCTTCATTCACCGCGGCGGAAGCCGGAATACGATCGAGATAGAGCAGTTGGTAGGCAGCCACCCGTAGCGTCGTGGCGACCGTCAGCGGCAGGCGGATCATGGGCTTGCGGGAAACCTGATCTAATCGCCAATCCAGGGTGAGGTAATGCCGTAACACTCCATAGACCAGCTCAAACGCCAGGTGCCGATCACGGGCGCTGACCACGAGGTCTTTAGTGATGTGATCGAACACGTCATCGCTGAAAGCCCGGGTGCGTTCAATTGTCTGCAAGGCATCGGCAGCGATCTTTCTCGCACTCCAGGAGCGACCAGTCGAAGAAACGGGTGGTTTGGCAGAGGATGTCGGTTTTCGCGCTCCCATCTTCACGCCTTGCCAATCATGGGGAGTGTGTGGCCAATTTGGCAGCCATTTCAATGGCCTCAACAAGGCTCATGGGATCAGCCTTGCCTTGCCCGGCAATGTCATAGGCCGTGCCGTGGTCAACAGACGTGCGAATGATCGGTAGACCCACCGTGATGTTCACGCAATGGCCGAAGGCCACCGTTTTGAGCGGAATCAATCCCTGGTCATGATACAAGGCGACAATGCCGTCAAATGATCCTCGGACCGCCTTGCCGAACAAGGTATCGGCAGGATGAGGACCCGTGCAGGCAATGCCCTGCTTTTTAGCTTGCCGAATGGCGGGTTGAATAATACGGCTTTCCTCGTCGCCAAACAGGCCATTCTCGCCGGCATGGGGGTTGAGACCCGCCACGCCGATGCGCGGTTTCTGAATGTGGAACAAGCGGGTGAGACCCTGATGAGCCAATCGAATGGCCCGGAGAATTGTGGTAGAGGTCAACACGTTCGGGACATCACGGAGAGCCAGGTGGGTGGTCGCAAATAATATTTTCAAGGGACCCCCGACTATCATCATCCCCGACTCTTTTGCGTTCGTTAGGTCCGCTAACATTTCGGTGTGGCCAGGGTACGTGTGCCCCGCTAAATGCATCGCATGTTTATTAATGGGCGCCGTCACGATGCCCTGCACGCAACCGGCCTGGGCTAACCGGACGGCCGTTTGAATGCACGTGACTGCCATATCCCCGGACCGTGCCGTGACACGCCCAAGCCTGACCGGACGGATTGATCCGGAAAAGGGGTCCAAGACCGGGAGAGAGCCCAGACGGAACATTCGAGAATCGGAGGATGATTCGTGCCCGCTCACCGGCACAAGAACCAATGAGGCCCCCAAGGATTGCGCGGTGTATTCCAGGATTTTCCGGCTACCGATGACCAGGGGCTGACAAACTCGCCGGATTTTCGGCAACTGAAGAGTCTTCACAATAATTTCCGGTCCGATCCCGGCAGGATCGCCCATCGTAATCGCCAGAAGCGGTTTGGTCGGTTGCGTGGAAGCCATGAATGGATTACTTGCGCTGTGCCAATTTGGCAGGAGAAGTTTTGCGCGTGGATGGGGCTTTCGAGCTGACATACGTCCGGCGTGCGAGGTCGATAATTGTTTGCACTGGCTGCTTGGTGCGCTCAGCCAAGGCGACACAATCCCGATACTCGGGAGTGACCTTAGAACGGCCCTGTCCAAGACCGGCAATCTTCATGCGGACAGACCCCCCCAACAGTCTAATTGTTTGGAAGGAGCGAGGCAGAATGGCTCGGTCCATTTCCTGGATCCGTATTCCCAGCGTCGAGGTTTCGGAAAATAGTAATGACTGCAGGGCCTGAAGATCCTGTGAGAACGCGATGACTGTCACAATCGTGCCGGGCCGACTCCGTTTCATGATGGTTGGGGTCAAGGTGACATCAAGCGCTCCAGCCTCGAACAGGCGCTCCATGATCAACTCATACAATTGCGGATTCATATCATCAATGTTCGTCTCAAGCTGAATGATGCGTTCGGTGTGATTCAAAGAGTCAGAATCTTGAATGCCAACGAATACACGCAACACATTAGGCCAGCCATGAGGATCGGCCGTGCCTGCGCCATACCCCACGGTTTGTGGCGTTAAGGGTGGGAGCGGTTTACAATCTTGGGAGAGAGTTTTAACCAAGGCGATACCGGTCGGTGTTGTGAATTCAATGGCCGGTCCATTGGAGAGGATGGGAATGCCCTGGGCCATGTGCGCCACTGCCGGTCCCGGCACCGGAAGTAGTCCATGTGCTGTGGAAATAGTACCGGCTCCCAGATTGATAGGTGAAAAGGACACCGTTGTGATGTTCAGATGTGCGAACCCCAGCAGGGTTCCGACAATATCTACCAGCGAATCGATCACGCCCACCTCATGAAAATGTACTTTATTCGGTTCTTTCCCATGCACCCTGCCTTCGGCTTCAGCCAGCAGTTGGAAGGTGTGAAGGGCTTGCGTGCGAATGGCCTCCGGCAGGCGGCTATTTCCTAACGTCTTTCGAATAGCGGAGAGGGACAGGGGTTTGGTGAACCCTTTGTGAATATCCACATCCACTTTGGTAGCCCGGATGCTGTTGCGGATCACCTGCTGTTCGCGGAGCCGATAGCCTTTGATGCCTAGGGCTTTGAGGCCTTTTTCAAGAGCAGGCAAGGGTAAACCGGTATCTACGAGGGCACCCAAAAACATGTCCCCGCTGACTCCTGAAAATGCATCAATGTGAAGATGTCTGGCCATGAAATTACACCTGAAAATCTGAAAAAGTCCAAAGGCGAAACCGTATCATATCAAAGTCCTGAACGCGACGCTGAGTTGGTCCTTGAGAAGAGGACAAATTTTTTTGAAATTATCCGGATTTCGCCCCGGCGCACGAGGTTCCTTCGGCTTGGCTCAGGACAGGCCTTTTGTTACGGCAAAAGTACCTAAAACCATGTTGGCCCTGGCGTGGCCCTTCGGGGCCCCTGTGCGGTTCGCCGACTCCGGCGGTGGCGCAAACTCGCGGAGCCTTTCCTGAGTCTTCTCGAAGGGCTCAGACAATGCGCCCCCGTCTTTCCGGACTCGGCTGCACGGCTCGGCCACGCCAAAGGCCAAATAAAAACTCGGCACATACCGAATGCACCAATGCTCATAATAGTTGAAGGGGACGAGGGGGTATGTGGTTGAATGAGGAAAATAATAAAAATCAGGGGACTATTTAAAAACATAAGAGATTTGTACATCTCCTGTGACACAATAGAAAATATGCCCTTATTCCTTCGTTTCATCACGAGGGTATCTTTGAATGGTTTTATATGTTTCCCAATATTTTTTCTTCTTTTTCTTATCCTCCCTCTTGCTATGGGAGAAATAAGGGTAAATGATGAGTACCTCACCTGGCAGAATTTTTGGAAAAGGGGAGAACCGCTGGTTGTGTTCGCTTGGGCAAGCTGGATGCTGCTTATACCTTATGGAGTTCTTCAGAAAAGGAAGTGGGTTCGCCCGTTTTTGGTCTGCTTTCCATTAATACAGATTCTCTCAGTCGGAATGGTTGGTTTCCCTTTTAATCATCCCAAAACTCTAAATCTCTTTAACAACTTTAACAGCACAAAAGATCTTCTATGGAATGTTTTTCATCTAAGTGTCTGGGTAATCTTGGCTACATGGTATCTCTATTATAAAAAAACGGTAGTGGAATTTTTTAACTTCGAGGAATCCTGAATTAGGTAGGCGAGAATCAAGGCTCAAGACCTGGATGCATTTTTCCTACCGACTTCCACAAAATTACATTGGCCTGAAGAGGAAATCTTTGGCACAATATGAAGTATGCCCTCAATAACGATCACCTAAGGATCTGTGTCCTGGTTGGAGGTTTCACAGTTTTGAGAGATCCTTCGTTGTTCTCCGAATGACCTGATTGCCCGAGGGTTGCTCCATTCTGTCATCCCTCGGGATTTAACGACCATTGACTGATCGAAGGAATTCACGTTTTTACACATAAGGAAACAGATGCCTCGTTTATTAAAAATTTCTCTGAAAACACTGCAAATTTTTTCCTTCAGTCTCATTGTCAGTTTAGCCTTTTCCCAACAGGTTGATGCCAAACGAAAAAAAGGATCGGCGACCTCCCCCGTGAAAATTTCTGATGTGGTGGTCTCTCCTGATCCCTTTATCCTTGGGAAAAGTCCGTTGAAACTGACCTTGCTCGTGGAGTTGCCGTCATCGTTGCGTGGAGCCAATGTGCTGGAAGTCTCTGCCATGATCACCTCACCGACGCGGCGCTCAATGAGTTTTGTCGCACATCGTCTGTTGGTGGACGAACTGAAGCCGAAAGGGAAGAATCCTACCATTCCAGTGGAGCTGGTCTGGGATGGGAAAGATCAATACCATCAACTCGTTGCTGATGGCTCGTATTTTTATGAACTCCAGGCCAAGTTGATGGAAGATCAGGGGAATGGACCTCGAACCAAGATTGTGTCACGTCGGGTTCACGGGACACTCGAAGCGTTGGCGTATGTGGGTGAAGTGTTGCCTCCCCTTCCTCCGGAACCGGATATTCCCGAAGAACTTGAGATTCTCCGTGAGGGAGAGAGTTCTGAAGAGAGTGGTCCAAGCACGGAGGAAGACTTGAAGTCTTCCGACGATCAGGCAGTTTCAGAGGAAGAGGCTCCCATGGATGCTGCGGGTGTTCTTCAGCCGGAGGAGGTCGGTGGTTCCGAGGCCGATGTTCAAATCGGAGAACCGGAGAAGAAAGACGAGAGGACAATCCCTGAAATGGGAGAGTCGCTAACACCGGAATCTTTGAGCGAGCCGATGCCTGAGTTACCTACGTCTGGGGAAGAGCTTCCACTTGTCCGTTAATATTGATGCGGTGGGCGAGACAGCCTGCTCCAAACCCGTTATCGATATTTACCACGCCGATTCCCGATGAGCAGGCATTTAGCATCGTTAAGAGAGGGGCGAGCCCGCCAAAATTCGCCCCGTAGCCCTGGCTGGTGGGCACGGCGATAATCGGGCGATCAACCAACCCTCCCACCACACTGGGCAATACCCCATCCATTCCTGCGACGACGACGACGACTCGTGCCTGGTGAAGGATTTCCTGGCGATCCAAGAGCCGATGTAAGCCTGCGACGCCAACATCATAGAGTGTGTGCACCCGGCTTCCCATGACTTCGGCGGTGACTTTGGCTTCTTCGGCCACAGGGATGTCGGAGGTGCCGGCCGTGACAACAAGAATCAACCCCTGCTTGTCTCGCTTGTTATCGGAAAGCGAGACCATTCTGGCCATTTCATGGTACACCGCCTTGCGGGCCAATCGCTTGAGGCTGCGCGCATTAGCAGGCGAGACCCGTGTCGCCAGAAACGGTCCGCCGGCCTTTAACAATTTTCGAGCGATGGCCGTAATTTGTGCGGGTGTTTTTCCTTCGCACAGGATCACCTCAGGAAAACCCTGTCGAAGCGACCGGTGATGATCCACTGAGGCAAACCCGAGATCTTCAAACGGGAGAGTGCGGAGCTGTCGAATGGCCTGGGGGACAGAAACGTGTCCGCCTTGAACCCGTTGCAGCAAGGCCGCTAACCGGTCGTGGTTCATGAATGAGCCCTGGGGCCAAAGGTCGCGGTGCTGGCGGAAAAAAGGCCATCGGTTTCGCCTTTGGCTAATCGGGACATCAGATCTGTCACAATATGCCGGGGATTGCGTCCTTCAAACAACATTTGAAACACGCCGCGCACAATGGGCATATCCACGTGAAAACGTTCAGCCAGCGCCATGGCAGCCCGGCTGGTGGGGACGCCTTCAGCCACGGTTCTGCTGGTTGAGCGTAACGTGGTCATATTCGCTCCCTTGGCCAACTGCATGCCGACCTGGTAATTCCGGCTCAATGTCCCGGTGCAGGTGAGCACCAGATCTCCCAACCCTGATAGCCCATAAAAGGTGGCGACATCGGCGCCCATGGCCCGGCCCAACCGGATCATTTCGGCCAGCCCTCTGGTGATTAAGGCGGCTCTCGCGTTGGATCCAAGATCCAGCCCATCCACCACACCGGCTCCAATGGCCATGACATTTTTCAAGGCACCGCCCAGTTGGGCACCGATCATATCCCGTCCGGCATACACGCGAAACTGTGGAGTGATGAAGGCTTGTTGCAGACCATTGACCAGATTGAAATCCCGCCCGGCGAGTAAAATGGTCGTGGGTTTCCATCGGCTCACTTCTGATGCGAAGCTGGGCCCGGAAAGAATGGTGATGAACGGATGCCAGACGGCGGGGAGGTGACTTTCGACCACCTGACTCATTAATTGCAATGTGCCTTCCTCAATGCCTTTGGTGGCGATGATGATGGGAAGGGGTTCATTTAATAACAGGTTGAGTTGCTTCACCATATTGGCCATGGCATGTGATGGTGCCGCGAGCAGGATGACATCTGTGCCCTGCACGCAATCCGGAAGACTGATCGTGGCCTGGATAGAATTGGGTAAGACCACCTCCGGAAGATACCAGGAATTTTCTCTGGTGCGTTGGATGGTCTCCGCGACCTCAGGTTCATGTGCCCATAAGCGGATGCTGAATCCTTTGGTGGCCAGTAGGTGAGCCAAAGCCGTTCCCCAGGCTCCGGCGCCAATCACAGAAAGGACGCGAAAGGAAGAGGGTGTCACGGTGTCTCCTGACAAAGATGATTCATGAATGATGGTGGAGTTGGTGCATGGGCCAATGGGGCAAAGCCATGTATCGGGATAGAAACGTGCACCAGTCTGAGGGAACGAATGAGGGTCGATGTTGGGATTGAATCGTGATCTATTGGGAAATTATAAAAATGACGTGGGAAATGAGTCAAATCGTTTTGCGGGACCAGCCTGGACGAATCGATGGAAATTGGGCAAGATAGAGAAATCCAACAATCATGAAACATATATCATCTTAACAGAAATCAGGTGTTGTGTGAGTGAAACCAAGCCGTGTCCTTCTTGTGGCTACGATCTCCCTCGCCAAGGGCGGTTCTGTCCAAAATGTGGGAATCGGGTGGATCGAAAACCAGCGGAGGATTCTAAGCAGGAGCCACTCAACCTTCGTATCCTCTATATCATGGTGGGCCTTCTCATCCTGGCGGTCTTATTCCCTCCTTGGCAAACGTCACCCGGGCAGCCGCCGGAATTTTTAGGATTTCACTTTATTACCTCTCCCCCCACGGAGGGGGCCCAACGCAGCCCTATTCTCCAAAACATTCAACTCTTCACGATTGCCGTGGCTGGTCTGTACTTTTCCTGGGCATTTAGGGGCAAAGGCTAACCAGGGCATTTCTCCGATCCGGTGAGGAGGTCCTTCATGAGGGTGACTTCTGAGGACACGGGAAATCGGGTCTATCTGGCCCTCAGATTCCCTCAACATCCCATGTCCTATTCCTGTGAGTATCACGATTGACCAGGGATTACAGCGGGTTACTTTGTGACTTGCAGGATTTGTTGAATGGCCTCGGCCTTCTGCATCCGGAGAATCTGGTAGATTTTGGGACCATCTTCCAGGACGTATTGTCGGTCTTCGGCTTGCACCTTGGCGCACTGTCCTGGTTTGTTTTGCAAAGAAAGAAAACGGGTGACAAGTGGGGGATTCCGTGAGATCCGTAAAATACTCACGGCACAGGCTTCCCCATCATAGGGTGCCGACACGATGTTGGCGTCATCCCATTCCTGTATATCATAAACATGGGTATGCACTTTGAGTTGGGGCACATTCGCATTGACCAGGGATGCGGTTGAGTCGATACACCGTTTAAATTCTTTCATACAGGTGATGCGCGAGGTTTGCAGGACCTCGTCGGTGTTGCCCTCCTTGAGCATCCAGGAACCCTGGACTTCCACCCATTGTCCCCATTCCTGATCGTGAAAGGTCTGTGGGGGAAGGAATGGGACAACACGATTTAAAAGGCGATCATCTTCGGTGAGATGTTTCAGTGTGGGAAAGTCGAGGTCCCCGGTCTGAGAGAGACCTGAATTTTTCTGATAGGCTTTCAAGGCCTGTTTAGTAGTTTGGTCGAGAGTTCCTGTATAGGGTCCGACTCCATATCCAAAGCGACCGAGAAAAATCTGTACTCCGGTCATCAACGTACGAAATTCATCCGGCTTTTTCCGTAACGCCTCCAATTCTTCCTGACCCTTCTTGTCTAACGACATTTTTGCGGCGTCTGTTTGTGGGGATTGATGGGTTGGAGGCGATGAGGATTCAGAAGATTTTTTGGGGGAGTGGGGTGTGTTCAGCTCTTCGCCCGAGGCAAAGCCGGAGCCATTTGAAAAGAGTACTATCCCGATACCCACGAATACATACAGAGCCATCAATCCGACTGCTTTACCGGTGTGTTGCGACATATCACATTCCCTTCTAAGAACCTAAAAATCAGAACATCTGTGTTGTGTTCAATCAATACCTGTGGAGATCAGGATCATTCCAGGTGGAGTTCGTGGAGTCAAGAGCTCTCCTCGTCCCTTGAGAGGTGAGCGATGGTCCGCAAAAACGTGAAATGGAAAAATGATGGAAAGAGTAGAGATGAGGGAGAGCAACAAAAGACTCGGTTAGAGGATTCTGTTCTGATTGACGGAAGAACAGATTGACCCTACCAAAACGCCGGATGGAGCATGCCCCATCCGGCGTAAGGTCCGCACACTGGGAAAATTACCGTTTCTTCGTGGCAGCTTTTTTCTTGGCTGGAGCCTTTTTCTTGGCTGGAGCTTTCTTCTTGGCTGGAGCTTTCTTCTTTGTGGCCAAAACACTCACCCCCTTTCAAATAAGATGCGACGTCGAAGCCGCAGTGATAGCTCACTCCTACGATAGCAGTGAGTCTGTGAATAGGAACCCTTGAGCCCGTTATTAGTGTAGGACGTCACGCGAAAAATTTATCGGCGCTATCGTTCTGTAATGCCAAGCGATGTTCGGAAGCGAAATTGAAGAGGGAATGATCTAAGCAAGAAGTGTTTCGATAGTTGTGCATGATGATATTGAATCTATACTACAACGTCTAAGCAATTAATTCCAGGAATTTTTTAATTTTTTTTGTCGTGATGAATCCGACGCAATACGTCTGTCAGAAATTATGTCGGTGTGACGAAACGCAAACACATACACATGCTCGAGGAAAGAAGGAAAATTATTCACTGTGTAATGGTCGTCAATTCATGGGACGGCGAATAATGTGCTTCGGCTGAGAACGCCATGCGTCCGATGAGTCGCCCGTCTTCCGTCTCCACATTCACCCGCCATTCACCAGGCTGGAGCCGTTGTTTCATGGTGTACATGCGATAGCCATATTCTCTTCCTCCGGTGATGGAAATGGGAATGCGATCCGTGGTGATGAATTCAGCCGACTTGGTGAGTGGTCGCCATTCCCAGTGGTGATAGATGGTGGTGTGCAACGTGATCGGAGCAAACACGGATGAAAAGCTATAGACGGGTGTGTCCGTTCCGACACGGTCATCGGACCGTTTCCACACAGCGTACCAAGGACCATCTTCATAGGTGAGGAGGTATTCATTCTGTTGTTTTTCGATGTGATGATAGATGCCTCCGGATTTGAGGGAGAGGGGAATGGGAGGAATCCAATTTAAAAAATATAACGTGGTGCACAGACCCACCAGGGCAAAAGCCGGGAAACAAATGCCCAAGGAAGCCCTGTTAGGAAGGTTGGGAATGCCGCGGAGGGTGAGACGGACTGTTTTCCATACGACGGCTATGGTGATGAGAGCACCGGTTAAAAAGACCGCCGCATTCATCCAGCCCGTCAGGACAGGGAGGAAAAAGGTCATAAAGCTTAAGGTGACGATTGCAAAGAGGCCCACCAGCATTTTGAGACTGGAATACCGTTTGGAAAGAAATTCATTGGCGATGAGCAACCCGACAATGATTCCCAAAAAGATGGCGGACGTGGACCATGATGCACTTTGGGAATAGAGGATGGCATAGGCACTGAACAGCCCCCCTAATAAAAATTGCATGGCCTTGCCAAAATGCGGACGGGCCTGATGCATCAGGCTCAAGACATTCCAGCCGGGTTTGTCCGGTGTTGAGGGGATCAGTCCTAATTGAAACCGTCCGATGAGAATGATGAGAGTGCCCAGGAGCGTAATGTAGAGAAGGATAATCAGATTATCCAGCAATCGATCGATGCGTGTTAACGTGAGGGTGTCATAGGTCACACCGGCGAAAAAAAAGACGGCTGGGAGAATGGGTTTGAGAAATGTCGAGTGCCATTGCATCATCGTCTGGGCCACTGTCGCGGTGAGAGACGCCGTATACGTCGAAGCCAATTTGTGAGTCGTCAGATTCATTGTACCCCTTCCTTCAAAATCCTCGGAAGATTGATGGGTATTCTTAAAGGGGTAGGGCGAAACGCTTCGGAGGACCATTCAAGCTGTTTATGGGAGTGTTGAAAAATGCCACCAGCGGCGTTCTCGCCCCTTGGCCGTACTCACACTCCTCCGTACGCTCCGCTCGTCCAAGAACCTGCGGTCTTGCTGGACGAGCCTTTTTGAACACTCCCCCATGTTTTTGTGTATCGCTTTCTAGTTCCAACATGGGGAACAGCAACTGAAATAGCGCAATTATTCAACGGTCCCTTTATGAATCAAGAAAATAAAAATGTATTTCCCTCTCCTCTTTCCCTCACGCTGGTCGGAATCCAATTTGTGCAAATTGGGATGCTTGCCTTCACCGGACCGCTGTTGCCTCCAGGCTGTAACTTTCGAGCCATACTTGCGGGTGGCGGAGTGGTAGGCCTCTGGGGGTTGCCGTTCAGGGGACTGTGTCAGATAAAGGTGTTTCCGGAAGTCCCTGACCAGGGGAAACTCATTGTCCTCGGCCCTTACCGCTGGATCAGGCATCACATGTATACCAGCGTCTTGTTGGTGGGCATGGATGCTGGGGAGCCCTCTCCCCTACCGTATCCTGTTGTGGGCAGGATTAGTGATGACCTTTTCGGTCAAACTCGGGTACGAAGAGGGCCTCTTGATGGAATGATTCCTTGAATATGACGCCTACCGACATCAGACAAAATGTCTCATTACTTTTGTGTGGTAGAGACGATTATTTTGGTGGTAAAAGAGCAGTGTAAGTTATGGATATGCTGAGACAGTGCAGTTTGTCATTAGGGAGAATGCATGAAAGATTTTCGACCTAATATACTATATAATCTGCGAACCGATCCATGGTATGTCGAAGACCCTGATCGAATCGAGACCCTCAACAATATCCTTAATGATCTCGAATCATTAGGTTTCGACAGGCTTGTACAAAAATTTTGTACTCAGCCCGATCCTGAGAGAGCATGCGACTTTCTGTTTGAAATCTGGATTTTTCAGATGCTCCGCCGTAACCAAGATGTGCAGGCTTTGCAATACGAGCCGCCAGGGTCACAGAATCCACCAGATTTTCGTTTTTTTATCCATGGCGTTAGTTTCGATCTGCAAGTGAAACGTCTTCACAATGTCACGCATGAACTAACAAAACTCCTCTTCAAACGGGAATGTCAAAAGCACCTTTCAGTCCTTGCGAAGCCGTGGTTTATCAATTTCTGGGTTTCTGACCAGTTTACGCGGCAGGATTTGAGCCCGTTCTTTGCATTTCTGAAGCGATCTATTAACCAATTTTCTCCTGTGATGAACTTAGATACTCTTTTGGAAGAGCCACAGTATTCTTGGGAACAGAATGGTACGACGCTCGTACGGTTTTCCTTTTTCGAAAAGCGTAACAAAGAACCCGGCATTTCCCCGGGTGTAACTTATTTGATGGGAACAGAGAATGGATTAATGGCACCAATAGATACAGACGCCTTTCGTAAAAGCGTCAAACGGCTCCTCACGAAGTCTAGAAAGACCATGGTCCGACCCGTATCCCCCACGCAGGCGAATCTCCTCGTCATGCAATCGGTTCACTTCTCTTTTGCAGATAAGACAATGCCTGCTACGCTCTATGGTGATGAGGGGATAAGGTGTCATCGGGGAAGAGATCCAGAGCTATTTCGTCAGCCAAATGGCTTATTTCGTCCTAACAATTTTTCTAATATCAATGGCCTGATCTTGGTGCCTTCACAAGTGAGGTTTTTTTACCCACACTTCGAGGGGGACTTTTACCTCCACTCATCTCATTTTCAGAACATCCGAGGTCACCCTAAGCCATTTAAAGAGATGATGTTCGTTAAACCGTGAGAAAGTAATCCCTCAAAAGGCAACTACCCATGACACGACCATTCAAGCAGATGAAATACGCTGGGATGTTCGGTTCTCACTTGTCCTCCCAATGCCTGAATGGTGAAAATTAATTTTTTACTGTTATCTTCGTAGGAGAATGCTGTGGGCTCCTCCCTCTCCCCAAGAAATCTGCTTAGCTCGCATGAAAACCCCCTGAAAGATCCATTTTGTGAACGCCCCCACTCTCATTCTTCCGGGAATCGGCAATTCTGATCATGCCCATTGGCAAACGTTGTGGGAGTCCGCAAACCCTGAATTTATTCGTGTGCAGCAACGGGATTGGAATCACCCCGTCTGTGAGGAGTGGGTGAATGGGCTTGAACAGGCGGTAGCGAAAATCCGTGAGAGTCCCCTTCTTGTTGCGCACAGTTTGGGGTGTCTCTGCGTGGCGCATTGGGCGGCGCGTACGAGTCTCAAGATCAAAGGGGCCTTGCTGGTGGCGCCACCCAATCCGGATGATGGCGGTTTCCCCTCCGAGGCCATCGGATTTTCTCCGGTACCTCTAGGTTGGTTTGAATTTCCCAGCATCGTGGTGGCCAGTTCCAACGATCCCTACGGGAGTCTGTGTTTGCCCGTGCTTGTGCGTCGGGGTGGGGAAGCCGTTTCGTGAATATTGGGCCAGCAGGGCACATTAACTCGGAAAGTGAGCTTGGTGAGTGGCCTGAGGGTTGGGCTCTCTATCAGGAACTGACCGCGTAATACCTGTATCTAACCAACCCTTCGTTTTTGTCATAACCATTGGAATCTGCGGGTCTTTGCATGAGACCAAACCCTCGCGCCTCGGTACCAAATCCGCCCAATCCATCTGAACCGGCTTCATGAATGATAGTGTTTATAATTAATATCCAATAGTCTTCTGTGTGTATGTGCCTGTCGCAGTTGACTGACGACTGCCGTCCGATCATTGGGTCGGACGCTCTCATGAACCGGCGGGCTTTGTTTGAGCACAGCGAGTTAGGCCGCCCTCCTAAGGCTCGCGTCGGTCCCATCTGATGAGACCGGACGGGGCGTCACTGGTTTTGGGTCCTTTTGCCGAAACAAAAGGACCTCGGCTGCCGGGCCGAAACACGGCATATCATAAATTCTAAAAATTCCAGTTGGTAGATTTGCTTGGAATTATGGTGTTTTTCTCTTCGAAACATTCGGAAGTTAATGGGAATTTCTATAACAGTTATAAGAGTGAGGGTCTGATCTGTTTGCCGGGGATCAGAGGGAGGGTTTATCCCTCATGGGCGGAGCGTTCTTTGAGGTCAGGATGGTGTGAACGGCCTGGGAGGCCTCTTTGACCAAAATTCCCATTTTGGGGTGGGAAGGTTCGAGGTCGACGGGGAAGCCATAGTGGCGTAACCGTTCGCTTGCCAGATGGCCAATAGAGGCGACCATCATGCGATGAAGCGCTTTTCTAAAAAGGTTAATCTTCTCGTCCTTTTCCAACGCCTTAACGAGATTTTCCACTTGAATGGCGTTGGTGATCAACAAAACCGGGATGACCCCATCCATGACTTCCTGAAGCAGATGTTTCAGGGGTGCCAGATCCTCAGGTAAAGTCCATCGATAGACCGGTACCGGTCGAACTTTTGCTCCCCGTTCCCTCAGACCTTCTAGAAATTTCGGGTTACTGACCCCGTATTCCTGCACGGCGATCCGTAAGCCCTGGAGCCCATCCGGGTAGGATGCATCAAGAGCGACGAGCGTATCTTTCCATGTATTGGGTTCAGGGACCAGAATGTTCGGCTGAAGTCCAAGCTCCTTTAATACCAGGGCTGGCTTGGGACCCCGCACGACGAGCACCGTGTTTCGCAAGGCGGCAATGATCGCCTCACGAGTATGCCGGGTTTGTACAACATCCAGCAGAGTCCGAAATCCTACCCCGGTGAGTAGGACCAATAGGTCGATCTGACCTGCCATCAAGGCATCGCCACATTCCAGGGCCTGAGGATTGTCCGATAGTGGGAGTTCCCTCATTGACGGGGCGACAATGGGCACGCCTCCGTGCCGGACAATCAGCCGTTCCATTTCCGTGGCCATCCGGCTTTCAAGAGCCCCCACCCGGAGACCTTGAAAGCCCACATTGAGTTGTTCACCGCTCATGGTGGTACCTTACAGAGGAGTGAAAAATTTATTGGCCCGATGGAGCAGGCACATTCTGGGCGCATCGAAATCCAGTGGAATTATTGCGGTCCGTTGGAAGACTTTTGATCCTCGTAAAAATTCGTACCTGTGGGGTTTCCCCTTGCCAGCCTGAACTCCTCAATACTTTAAATTGGCCGGTTATGGGTCCTGGGGGATTCCGGGCAGGACTTTTGGAATAATAGTCTGCTTCGTACCAGTCGGCCACCCATTCCCAGACATTACCCGCCACATCGTAGATGCCATAGGGGCTTTTGCCTTTTTCATAAATACCCACCTGGGTCAACGTGGCTTCTCCGCGCCAGGATTGATTGAAATTCAAATGTTCCATCGTGGGTTCGACATCACCCCAGGGAAATCGCCAGTCGTTGGGTCCTTTTGCGGCTTTTTCCCATTCGGCTTCGGTGGGAAGGCGTTTCCCGGCCCAGTGGCAGTAGGCTTCGGCATCCTTCCAGTCTACGTTGATGACTGGAAGGTCGGTGACCGACTCGGGCATCATATTTCCTTTCCACAGTCCTTTCTTGGGATCCGTGGGATGTTGGGGAGTCCGGTGACCGGTTTCAGTCACGAATTGAAGATACCGCCCATTGGTGAGTTCGTACTTATCCATATAAAAACTACTCACAAACACCTCATGATTCGGCCGTTCGTCAAGCCCCCCATCCCGGGCCGCCTTGGGCACACCCATGGGAAAGGCTCCCTCAGGAATCAAGACCATAGGAGCGCCGTCTTTTCCCATAATTTCCTGAGGAGGCTCAGAAGCGCTAACCGTGCTGGAAACTGCAGCGATGAGTAGTAGGCCCGCCCATATCCCAACACACCCTACCCCTTGATTCCACATCCTTCCTACCATTTTTCCCTCCAATTTTTTCTGGCAATCCCACAATTTTTTAATGATTCGATTACTAAAATACCATAATTCCGGTTGATCATGAATGATAGGTCAAAGTTTTCGGAGGGAAAGTTGAGCCATGAGGCCACACTTAGACTCCACAGGGTTGCCTAGGGTGTCGCCAGAAGGAGCTGTTGACTATTCCTCCTGTTTTCATCGTGAACCGTTGGGTCGACAGGTGGGATCCTAAAGAAATACAGATAATGGTGCGATTTTCAACAGACCTTAGGATTTCTTGACGTTCGTTTGGCAACTTGCTCCATCCCGGGGTCCTGGGTATGATGCCTTTCTCCGAAAATATTCGTGGGCGATGGGGTCCCACTCTTCATCCATTGACGGAATTGAGATGCAGGAAAAACGAAAAACCCTCGGGCTTCGACATTTGGCCTTACGGGTTCGGGATGTTCAGGTATCCCAGCGGTTTTATGAACGACTTTTTGATATGAAAGTTGTGTGGCAGCCTGATCCCGGGAATGTCTACCTCAGTACGGGCTATGATAATCTCGCACTGCATCAAGTGACTTCTGAAGAGTTGAGTCAATTTAACCTCTCCCAGGTTCATCCGTTGGATCATTTGGGGTTTTTAATGGATTCTCCGGCAAGTGTGGACGCGCTATTTTCGGAAGCCGCAACACAGGGCCTCACGATTGTGAAACCCCTGAAGCAACATCGCGACGGCAGTTATTCGTTTTATCTCTCAGATCCGGATCAGAATACGATTCAGGTGTTGTTTGAACCCTCAATCCAATTGCAATAGAGCAGGGTCGAACCCTCGTGGGTCCTTCCTTTCGCAGCATACGAGACAGTGCTCTCTCCCTCTCATCTTGCCATGAATCCTTGGACGACCATTGATCCCACGCAGCATGTTGGACTGAACCCCTGGGTCTGGGTTCAGTTGGAGAGTACCGAACCGCCCGGACCTTTCCCGTTTTTGGGCGGGGTGGACCCGGAGGTCGTCAGGAGTCTTCATCAGGTGCATGAGATCATGATGAGCGGTATCGAGACCGCCATCAGCGACATCATGGCCAAACGTGCTTCCGTGGATGACCCTCAATTATCCCGTCGTTTGGAGGATGCCTATGCGGAAGTGGTGCAATCTCGTCCTCCCCTACAACGACATATTCAGTGCGGACGGAAATCCGATGGGACCTTTCACTGGGACTATCCCAAAAATCCCACCGCCTCGGCCAAGATGACGTATGGAGGGTTGCGGATTTTTAACTCTGTCACGCGGCAAGCGATCCCCTTCGGATTTGAGCGGCCAATCGGGCCGAATGTGGGACATTTCCTTGGTTTTCTCACTGGCCGGCATACGATGGGTGAGATTCAAACGGTGGCGCAGGCCGGCGGGCGGGATCTCGAACGGCAATTGGCGCAGCTCTTTACCTTATTGAAAGACCATGATTGCCTGGCCATCGCTTCCAACACCTCCCTTGAGGCACATTGGCGTAAAGTCACGCGGGATCAAGATGTGGTGCATCTGGGACATGCGGCTTTGATGTATCGACACCAGGATAATTTTTTATGGTTTGATCCCTGGCTCATGCCATGGTTCGCGGAGTCGCCTGTGCCGTCTCTATGGGCCAACCTCCTTCCGCGCCCGGCTGGAATTTTTCTCACCCATGACCATGACGACCATGTCGATCCTCGCACTTTGTACCATTTGCCTAAAGATGTGCCGATCTTTGTGCCGAGTCGACGCAACCGGAAAGCGCTGCATTATGATTATCTGTCCCTTCTGAGAGAGTTAGGTTTTTCGCAGGTCAGAGAGCTGGCTCATGGAGAAAGTTGGCGTATAGGGGACGCCCAGGTCGTATCCGTGCCGTTTTTCGGTGAAGATCCATGTGATGTGGAACTTCCGCGAAACTGTTATTTGGTGGCGGACCGGGGGCGGAACACGCTGGTGCATGCCGATAGCGGGCCGACCAATGATGGGCGCTCGGCTTTGCAGGACAAGGTCATGGCCAACCTCGTGTCCAAGTACGGTCCGATTCCCTTGGTCTTTGCCTCGCAACAACAACTCAAAGAAGTCCGGAGTTATGCGGCATATGCCTGTCTCTCTCCGCCGGGAACCTGGTTGGAGGTGGGAGAGAACGGCTTTTTGACCAATGCCTATTTAGCCGAGTTGTGTCGAACGGCTCTAGCCAAACTCTTTGTCTCCTATGCGACAGGGGGTGCGGATTGGTATCCCGATCATTTATCATTTATGTTCAGTGGGCGTAACCCGGCCCGGACAGCCCTGCTCACCGCGAATTGGGATCCTCCTGAAAGTCTTAGGCAGGAAGTAGAACCGTTTGGCTGTCGCTATCATTTCGGCCAGGCGTTTGATGTGTTTGGAGCCGGACCCAACGGGGAAACCCTGGTGTCTCATCTGGCGGATCAACTGACACCGATCGGTTTGTACCAGTTGGATCATGCCCCTCCTCCCTTTCTGCGAAAACATCGTTAGCCGGCGTGAGTCGGGAACGGGTTAGTGTACTCAAGTTTGAGCCACCAGAATCCCTGCTTGGCCTCTTCCGGTAAGTCCGGTATGATTGACCCTCACGCCTACAGTATTCCTTGGTAGCAAAGGGAGGCAACGATTCATAATGCAGGAATCTGAAGACCAAAGAGAATATATAGAAGAAGTTGCGGTGGTCGGTGTCAAAGTACGGGATCTGGGAGAGGTGAAAAAAACCCGGACCGATGATCATACCGTGAAGGTCGGTGATTGGGTCTTGTTGGATTTAGACAACGACCATACCTTTGGCAAAGTCTACCTCCCTCCTCAATTCCTCCCGTTTACCCCGCCGATGCGGGTGATGCGGCAGATTATTCGAAAAGCCACTGAAGAAGATGAGCGCCAGATTGCGCGCCAGCTACGTTTGGCCCAGGAGGGTGAGGAGTTTTGTCAGGAACGGATTACCGAATTGGGGCTCGGCATGACGTTAGTGGAAGTGTTTGGTTCATTTGCCCAGCGATCACTCACCTTCACCTATACGGCCGATGATCGGATTGATTTTCGCCAACTGGTCAAAGATCTGGCCCGGCGGTTTGGATGTCGGATTGAGATGCGCCAGATTTCAAGCCGGGAGGAAGCCGCTCGACTGAGTGGCGTCGATACCTGCGGATTGGTGCTCTGTTGCTCCAGCTTTTTAACCGATTTCAAGCCCGTCTATCCTCGCGGTCGGGCTGACGCACCCATGAATGGCATGGATAGCCATCGGATCGGGGTCTGTGGTCGGATGAAATGCTGCTTGTTATACGAAGAAGAGGGTTGGACACTCACTCGACGCAAACCACAGCCCTTAATTCGTCCCACAAGACGGTAATACTATGGTAGTCACAAACGTTGGTTGTGAGTTAGGGGCTGCTGAGCCACATCCGCAAGCCGGGGTGGTCACCGTGAGGGCTGTTGATTATTTTAATTTTCTGCCTTTTCATAGGCGAATGAGTGACAGAGATTTCCCTGAGGACAATGAAGGAGTGTTCAAAAAGGCTCGTCCGGCAAGGCCGCAGCTGCTTGGACGAGCGGAGCGTACGGAGGAGTATGTGAGCACGGCCAAGGGGCGAGAACGCCGCTGGCGGTATTTTTCAACACTTCCAGTGATGAGTGGAGAAACGACGCGCCATGGGGGGTAAGCCACGATTCGTCATTTATGCGCATAATGCGACCTACGATAAGCTCCATCAAGTGGCCACCCTGGGATTAACGGCTTCCGCGATGGGGAAAGACGTGATGGTGGTGCTGTTGTTCTGGACCATCAAAAAGTTGGCGGAAGGCCGGTTAAATGAATTGGATTTTCCTCCGGAATATGCCGCCCAGGCCCCCGAAGTGGCCCGGTTGATCCGTGAACGCAAAGTTCCGCTCATTTCGGACATGTTTGAGGAAGCTCGTCAGGTCGGCCAGTTCAAATTAATTGCCTGTAGCGCGGGACTTGAGTATATGGGAGTCGATGCCAAAGCGGTCACCCAAGGGGTCGATGAAGTAATGGGCTTGCCTGCAATTATTTCTGCCTGCTCCGGTGCGGAAACCACCCTGTTTATTTAATTCCCTCTCCGGTTTTTCCCTGCAGTGTGTTCGCAGGCTTTGATTGTTCACTCCAGTTTTCTGAAGGGTTTAATTCTTGACAAAACTTAAGATCGGGTGCTAGGTCCTTGGGGTGGTTCCTGTCATGAATAAAATCGACATCCCCGGCAAAGCGGCGTCCACATGGACCGGTCCGGCTCGGGAGCAGGCCGTCCAGCGAATGTTCACGGCCATTGCCAAATTTTATGACCTGAATAATTCTCTCCTGAGTTTTGGTCTGCACCATTCCTGGAAACGCAAGGCGATTTCCTACATTCCTGACACCCCTGGGACACGAGCTTTAGATTTGGGTGCGGGAACCTGCGACCTAGCTATCTTAGTGGATCAACATCTCCGCTCTACGAGCAAAATTATCGCAGCGGATTTGAATTTAGCCATGTTGCGTGTGGGCCAGGATAAAGTCCGCTCCCAGAGCTTGGCCAACCGTATTACCTGTTTGCAGATGAATGCCGAGCATCTCACCTTTCCGCCCGCCACATTTGATACGGTGACGGCCGGATTTTGTATTCGCAATGTCGGCAATCTTCCCCAAGCTCTCTCGGAAATCTGCCGGGTATTGCAACCGGGGGGTCGCTTTGTGTGCTTGGAATTTTCCCGTCCGGTTTCAGCCGGCCTGCGCAAGCTTTACGACTGGTACTCCTTTCATCTGCTCCCCTGGATTGGCACCAAGGTGGCTCGCGATGGTACGGGGGTGTATGAATATTTACCGGCGTCAATACGCAATTTCCCGGACCAAAACCGGCTCGCCCAATTACTGAAGGAAGCTGGGTTTCAATCCGTGGACTATCACAATCTGACCGGTGGAATTGTCGCCATTCATGTGGCGGTGAAATAGCTCGATGAACTCCGTCCTCTACGTCTTTCTTCCCTGTAAAAAGGTCTATCCCACCGGGATTACCTACCTGGCTGACTTCATTCACCGGCGCCGGCCGGATGTGCGTCAGCAGATTTTGGATCTCTCCTTATTTCCTCCGGATCAGCGTCAAGCACAATTACGGGAAGTCACCAAGGCTTTTCAGCCGGAATTGGTGTGTTTCTCATGGCGGGATATCCAAATTTTTTCCCCGCATGAAGGCGATGCCTCGCTCGAACATGCGTTTAATTTTTATTACGCCAGTAATCCGCTAAAGCGGGTGGTGGCCTCCTTCCAAGGCCTGCAGAACCTGTACCGTTATTACACGGATATCCGGAATAACCTTTCGTATCCCTGGCTGATTCAGAAAGAATTTCCCTCAATCGGAATGATGATCGGCGGCGGAGCATTCACGGCCTTTGCGGATCAGCTTATTGAAAAATTGCCCGAAGGCATCATTGGTATTCTGGGAGAAGGAGAGGACGCCATTCTCAAAGTCCTGAACGGCGAGCCTCTGGGTGAAGAACGGTTCATCATTAAAGAACGGGGAAAGGTCACCAAGGGCACCAAAAATACGCCGGCCCTGTTAGATGCGCTCTCCGTGGATATTCCTTACCTCACGTCAATCTTTCCACAATACGGTGAGTATATCGGTGAATGTATCGGCGTGCAGAGCAAACGCGGTTGCCCGTATGATTGCGCCTTTTGTCTCTATCCGTATATTGAAGGCAAACGGGTGCGCTATCGCCCGGCGGAAAATGTGGTGAAGGACATTGCTCAGTATTACCATCAATGGGGAGCCAGACGGTTTTGGTTTACCGACGCGCAGTTCATCACCGGCAAGGATGCGTATCCCCAATGTACGGAAATCCTGGAACGGATCATCTCTCAACAATTGCATATTGAATGGTCGGGATACGTCCGGACCTCCCTGATTAATCCAACGTTGGCCAAGCTGATGGTGCAATCCGGAGTGGGAGATTTAGAGGTCGCGATCACGGCGGGCTCGCAAAAAGTTTTGAACAGCATGCATATGGGCTTCAAGCTTGAACATTTGTATGACGGATGCCGGTATCTAAAGGAAGCGGGATTCAACGGGCGGGTTATTCTCAATTATTCCTTGAATTCCCCCGACGAAACAGAAGAGACGCTCCTCCAAAGTATCGAGTCGTACAAAATAGTGGCCTCGATATTGGGAGAAGACCGGGTGTTTCCCTTGATGTTTTTCTTAGGCATTCAGCCCAATACGGATTTGGAGCAACGATTATTGTCGGAGGGGTATTTATCGAAGGGCTACAACCCCCTCAGTTTGACGCCCTGGAATATCAAAAAAATGTTGTACAATCCGGCGCCGCTTAATAAGATTATCGCCAAGGCTTGTCTGGCGGCCTGGGGTCGGAAGCATGGGTCGCAGGACCCCCGCCCCTGGTCAGGCAGCTTGAGCCAGAGCGCCACGCAGCAACAGGGGCACACTTATGCGGATACAAGTCTATCGAAAGGATTTGAAACCAATTCCGGGCGTGATGCCCTGCTCACGCTGGAAGAAATTCTTCGTTCCCGTCGCCCATCCGATTCTCAACCGCTTTCTCCTGCTCCCGCACCCAATCCCTCCCGTTGATTCTTCTGGGTCTGTTGAAAAAAGCCGCCAGCGGCGTTCTCGCCATTTTCCCGTGCTCACGTACTACGCGTACGCTCCGCGCGTAAAAACGGCTGCGGCCTTTCCTTCGAGAGGCCTCAGGACAGGACTGGACGGGCTTGAACCGACCCGTAGCCTTTGATGAGTAATCTAATCCGGCGCAAATTTGCCCTTGAACATCCTTATTATTCAACACTCCCCTTCTGTAAATTTGTGGAGTGCGAAACCGACAGGCCTACAGGAGGATTCGGCTAGATCCCCCATCTTCATGGGCGGGTATGTGTGGAAACGAGGCTGTTACAAACGGAGGAAAGAGATATTTCCTATCAAATGAATACCCACGGATTACGTGGAAACATTCTGAGGATCTAGAGTTTACCCTTTGATCGTAAATTCCATGGTGCCGATAACGTTGACGGCATGCAGCGCCTGGCCTGGAGAACCATAAAATATTTTGATCTGATATTTCCCCGGTTTCCATCCTTCTTCCGGCTTTGAAATTAGAAAGTATCCGGATCGCTGATTCATTTCCAGTTCGATCACGTCTTTTCCGACGGGGGTATTCGACGTCACTTGCCCATCCTTCATTCGAAACCATGCAGCTGCGAATTGGCCAGGGGCGTCTAAGGGTTGTGCTTCGAAGACGATGTAAAACTGCTGCGTGTCTAAGGGAAATTCTGAAACGCCTGGGTTAACGGGCTCAACATACGCATCCCCCGTAGTCATCCATCCTGGCCGTCCAAGGGAATCCCAAGGTGTGTCGTATCCCGTGGCCATGGTAATCCACGTAAAGACTCCCTGCGGGCGTTTCCAGTTGACCTGGTCAAACGCCATGTTTTTGAGCATGTCGTTTTTGTTGGGTGCCAGGGTTGAGCTGCCAAACGGGTCGTCTGCCCAACTGATGCTGCTGAACAGGCCAACAAAAACAAGGGCCGTCGCAGTGCGAAAGAAGTAGGAACCGCCGACAGACTTACGAAACAATTTCATAAAAAAACTTTCTATAACGTGCATGGTCCACCTCCTGGTGGGAAGGCCTTCTCCATCTAATTCATTTATATCTATATCATTTTACAATACTGGACCCACAAGTGTTGCGCAATCAGGCAAGAAAAATGACCGGAGAAAAAGAATAATGGGAAAGCCCGAAGAACAATTACGGCAGAGGAGCAGGCACCCGGGAACCTTCAACCCCTTGACGGCGACTATCGACAATTCTATCGGCAACCTCGGCAATGTGCTTTTCCAGAATGAGACGGAGATGGCTACCAGGCCGATAATCCGCGGGAGCCATGAAATGGACCCGGTCTGCGTGGAAGGTCAGTTGATAACATTTTTCAAATGACCGACGGGTCTGATCTTCCGGATTATAGACCGCCAAGGCGAACCCGCCATTTTTCTTCATGACGGTAAAGCAGGGGACGTCTGTCGGTCCATCGCCTACATAGATCATTTGTCGAAACGGCACCCGGCGACTTTCTTCGGGCATATGGTCGTTCACATCCTCTTTTAAATCCGTCAATCCTTTGTTGACCCGAAACAGGAATTGGGTTTTCTGTGTGTGGCTAATGGTGCGTTTGGGGAAACTGATGTGTCCGTCCTCCTCGTCGAATTCACAGCCGAAAATGGCGCGGACCTGGCTGGCGACCACGCTTCCTTCCAAAATAGCCTTGAGTCCGGAACTGACTACATAGTGTTCCAATCGGATGGGAACTTCCTCGTATTTGGGTTTTTTTAAAATCCCATTGAGTTCTTCAAAAAATGAGGGAACACCCGGGAAAAAGGACAATTGATTGCCCATGTCACGGAGGTCCTGATTGGAAAGCGTCCGTATGCAGGGTTCTTCCAGCATCCGTTTCATATAGGCCAACTCCTGATCGTAATCCCGGGCTTCGATCAGAGCGGTGCAGCTTTTCCAAAATGTGGATGGGTCAAGTTCGGCGTGCCGCAGAATCGTGTGATCCTGCATGTAATGCGGGCTCAACGTATGGTCGAAGTCATAGACGATAGCAATAATGTTCTGGGGTTGATTCATGAGGCTTCCCTTCCCGATTCTTGGCAAAAAGCAGTGTAAGTTGAGGAGCGAAAGGTGTCAACGAATGAGCCTGCGCGAGGAAAGAGAGCCCTGAAGGCCTTTTTCGTTTGTGGGATGCTGTCGAAGAAGAAATGATGCTTTGTGAAAGGCGGATCTGAATAAGGACGAGCTTTTATACGCCGTAGCGCATACGCGTGCCCTGCTGGTTCGAAAGAAGAATTTCCTGAGCACTGAGTTCTTTGGGAAAAAGCGTGCCGGATATCTTGGTGCCGTGAATGCTGGCCCCTTCCAAATTGCATTGGGAAAGATCTATTCCTCGAAGATCGGCCTGCCGGAAATAACTTCCCCGGAAATCCATCCCTGCCACTTCAATGCCGCGCAGATCCACATTCCGGAAATCGCAATTACTCAGATCAGGTTTCTCCCCGGTCTTGAACCGGGCATTGAATTCATAAATTTTCCCGTCTCGAAGCAGGATATACATGGGGTGGTTGGTCATTTTAGGCTTCATACCGTGATCTCTGGTTTTGTTGAGGTTACATGAGGATGATTGGTGTCGGTAATCCATTGACCGTATCGGTTGACCGTAGCCCAGAATGAAGAGCGTTAAGGCCATTTTCCCGCGTACCCCGGTAGCACCTTAGGGGACCCTGTCGAATCAAGTCAGGTCAGGAAATAGAAGGGACATGTATTCTCAAATCAACAAATAGCGGACCCCAGGGTATTCGCGAATTTAGTTGGGGATGGCTTGGAGGGTGGTAGGAAGTTCCTGGATTCTTGTTAAAAAGAGATCCAATCGGGCGGTCTTAGAGAAGAGTCTTTTTTAAACCTCCAGAACCTGGAACACGCCGTCTACATATTTTTTCTGAGCATCACGGCCTGTCCGCAGTCGGGGAGTGTCGCGGGTCGGGCAGTTCGGTTTAAAAAATTGCCTTGACGAGTTCCTGAATGCTGCGTTGCATATCGGTATCGTCGGTGATCGGGCGGGTAATGGCGGCATCGCAGGCCCGGTCGGGGGCCACGCCTTGTTGCATCAAGGTCCCTGCGTAAATCAACAGTCGGGTACTGACACCTTCTTCCAGGCCATGGTTCCGGAGATTTCGTACCTTTTCACCCAATTTGACTAACCGGATGGCCATGTCCCTGGAAATCTTTGCTTCATGCTCCACGATCCTGGTCTCGATATCTTTGGGAGGATAACCAAACTCAATGGCCATGAAACGCTGCTTGGTGCTTTGCTTTAATTCTTTTAAGACACTTTGATACCCGGGGTTATAAGAGATCACCAGCAAAAAATCATCCACGGCCTGAATCATCTGCCCTTTTTTCTCGATGGGTAAAAACCGTCGGTCATCACTCAAGGGATGGATCAGCACAGTGGTATCTTTTCGGGCTTCGACCACTTCATCCAGATAGACAAGGGCGCCATGCTTGACTCCCAAGGTGAGCGGGCCATCCACCCATACGGTTTCTTCCCCCTTCAACAGGTAGCGTCCGATCAAATCGGAGGCGGTCAGATCTTCATGACACGCAACGGTAATCAGCGGCCGATTGAGTCGATGAGCCATATGCTGGACAAACCGGGTTTTCCCGCATCCAGTAGGGCCTTTCAACATCACTGGTATTTTGTTTTTGGCACCGACGGTGAACAGATCGATTTCCCCGTTCACTTCTTGATAGAACGGCTCCTCGGTAACCCGGAATTGTTCAATACCGAATTCAAGACCCTTCATAACATTTAATCCATATTTAGGAATGAAACAGCGAAACACATGGACGGCTAGGAGAGCATTATACGGGTGTTATTTCAGGGAGGACAACCTGCATGGGCGATCGATGCATTTTCATGGGAGACTGTTGAATAATTCAAAATTTTCACCAGTTCCTCTCATGAACATTTTATGACGGAGCGAACGAGAGCAAGAAAGGAGAGTTCAAAGCGTCCATTCAGTCCCGCCCTGAACCATGCCGGAGGGAAGACCGCAGTTTTGCCTGCGACGTCCGGTAGACGTAACCGCTTGTTGGCAAGCGGAGCGTACAGGTGGATACGTGAGCATGGCCAAGGGACGACCATGCCGCCGGCGGACGTATTCACCCCTCTCCTGGGGGAGATCCAGATCACTCATGAGGGCTGGGCAATGTAGTTAGGCACTAATTGACAGGGATGATAGGCCAGTTTTGTCCTTGCTAAACTCGGTAGCCCTGAATCATCCATGGTATTCACCAATGGATAGGCCTGAAACTCGCGACAGAATTCACGGAAAAGATATTGGGCTAAACCGTAGACTGATCGATCTGCCACCTCCAGCAAGACGCAAAACACCTCCGGGGAGCGTGGGAATCCGAACGTATACGCTTTAACAGCTCCATCCACCCGGACGATTCGCCCGGTGAGACCGAGTTCACGATACTCCTGCAGTGTCACTCGATGGGCATTGGCGGCATCACGAAGCATCAGGCGAGCCACATCCTCGTTGGGTCCTAGTCGGGAAATAGGAATATCTTCCTTTTGATGGATCCAACGGTGAAAAAGGGCGAAGCACTCATCACGATCGATGATCTGGTAGGGGGCAATCCGGATGCGGTGCCTGCGAATAAAGCGATTGCACGCGGCGCGTTGGGATTTGTAGGGATTTCCTTTCAGTTGGATGAGATCGGCAGTGCGATAGAGGTAATCGGAGTCCTTTGGTAGCAGGGTGTATCCCCATTGTTGGATTTCTTCTTTTAAATCAGCGGGAATGTTTTCAATTCGCGTAACGCTGGATCCACGATTCCGGATCTCCATATACGCGGTCACTTGACTCAGCACGTCTTTGAGAGGGCTGCTGGAAGAGGGTCCGATGGGTGAATAAGGCCCAACGGGGGGAAGAGGCATAAATATCCCATCGGAATATTCCGCGAAGAGGCACAGCCAGCCGTCAATGTCCGTCCAGGAAAAGGTGAACAGGTCTTTCCAGATATAATGCGGTGGAAATGACCAGGTGCTCAAGGGGGTTTTCCCCCCGATACCTGTGGAGGCAAGGGCCTGGCTGAGACGAGCCTGATCCTTGATGGTCAATGGACTGAGATGAATGGGCATGAAAGATAGTTATACGGGATGAAGGATCTTTGGGAAAAGAGCGAGGCCGTGGCCGTCACCGCGTGTCGTGTGTATTGGAGGATCGGAGAGTCGCGGTCAGGCGGTCGAGTGTGTGCAACACGACGACGTCCGGTTGAAACGGAGTCACCAATCGAGGATGAACGGCGAGAGAATCTAGAACGTGATCAGATTCCAGATAGTTCGCAATTCTTTGGGCCTGTTCCATGAATGCCTTTGGAAGGGTCAGTGCTGAAGGTTTTTGGCCAGTTCCCCTGAGAGGGTTTTCTTCCCCGGCTTGCTCGAGAAGAAACGGGCACAACGTATCCCAACCAAGCACGACCTTCTCGTGTTGGGCATTCCACATAAGCGCGAAAGGATACAATTGGCAATCCAGAGGACGAACCTCATAAATGCGACAGTGTTGTGTGACGGAATCAAATGCCGGACAGAGAAATCCTTCCTCCTTGGGATGTCGGACAACTTCAATCTGACTACCCTGATGATCAGGAAAGGAAGAGGGAGAGATGCCGTGTGTGACGGCCTGTCGAATTTCATCTTCCGTAAAGTACGGTCTGAGGATACTGTCTTGTTCAGGAAAACGACAGCACACGTCGCATCGAAAACAGACGGCGGAGGGAACGACCTGTGGGCCAGGAATGACGGGGATGGCCTGCGGCATAAGCGTATAACTTTCATGGCGACTCGGCCCGCCATTTCATTCTGGTGCGTGCCTTGTCTGGTTTCAAGAGAGCGTGCTACGATCTTCCTTATTCTAGCAAAAGAGCCGTCATCAAGGTCCAAGCTTTTCTTTTCATGTTAAGCCCGAATTGAAGTATTTCGTGCAGGTCCAACCTCTTGTGATCGACGAGTGAAGGGCGTCAGGGTGCTTGGTCCGTTTCACCCGTCTTCCACGATTAACCCAGGATCGGTTATTTCTTCCCACGTAGAACAGTCCGGCCCCATTCTGCCATTGACTCCGTCGACATCTGACAGCCCCTACCCTCTATTTCGGGACAGGCTGATCAAGGACGGATTATTTGTGAATGGGCAGGATGATCATTGGCGAGTGGCATGTGGACCCTTTTCGCTTTCAACCGAGGAGGCCAAATTTTTTGAAGCATTAGGCCAGCATCTATTAGTGTTCTACCAGGCTTTAAACCGGTTGTATTTTGAAAGCCTGAAAGGTCTGCAACCTGGGTGGGTTCATGAATATTTGGATATCGGAAAACCGGAGGATCTTCTGGCCCTTGCACGGATGAATCGATTCAAAAATCACCTTCCAGGTGTCATTCGTCCCGATATTATTCCCACAAACGCCGGCATGGCCCTGACGGAACTTGATTCCGTCCCTGGAGGGATTGGCTTAACCGGCAGCCTGAGTCGGATGTATGCCCAGCAGGGCTTTCCTGTGTGGCCGCAGGCCGACGGCTTGGTTCAAGGGTTTTCCCATCTGCTACGAGGGGCATTGCACGGGCAGCCTCCTCGGGTGGCCATTGTCGTCTCGGATGAAGCTGAGGCCTATCGCGCCGAAATGCAATGGGTGGTGACCCAACTCAGGCAGGAAGGTTGGGAGGCCTATTGCGGGCATCCCCGTGATATTCGATTTACGGAAGAGGGTCTTTTGATTCACCATGAGGGACAGGAACAGCCTCTTTCTGTGGTTTACCGGTTCTACGAATTGTTCGATTTGAAAAATATTCCCAAAGGGGAATTGATTGCCTACAGTGCCAAAAAAGGCCGGGTTGTGGTCACCCCGCCGTATAAGCCTTGGATGGAGGAAAAGCTGGCCTTAGCGTTGTTCCACCATCCGATGTTGGAGAAATTTTGGGAGCACGAATTGAAATCCGACACGTATGACTGTCTTCGTGCCATCATTCCCGAGACCTGGATTTTGGATCCCAGACCCCTTCCGCCTTCTGCGGTGATTCCTGGCTTACGTCATGGAAATCGTGCGGTGTCGGATTGGCAGTGGTTGGGAGAAGCTACCCAAAAAGAACGTCAGTATGTCATCAAAGTGTCGGGATTTTCCGACCAGGCTTGGGGGAGCCGGGGCGTTTCGATCGGGCATGATATGTCGCAAGTCCAATGGAAAGAGGTCGTGTCCCATGCTTTGGATCAATTTGAGACGAGCCCTTCGATTCTTCAAATATTTCACAAAGGGCGACTGGTTGTGGTTGAATATTACGACAGCCATTCTGGTGATGTCGTCAGTATGGAAGGACGGGCCCGCTTATCTCCGTATTATTTCGTGAATGAGGGACAGGCCCAGTTGGGTGGTGTCCTGGCGACGGTGTGTCCCAAAGATAAAAAAATTATTCATGGAATGCGGGATGCGGTCATGGCTCCTTGTTCCATTATGGCTAGTCACCTAAGCTCATAAGGCCCAGAACGCCTGGTTCTTTCGGCCTTAGTGTATTTTTCCTCTCATGGAGAAGACCCCTAGTTGACATGTCTGATACTCTTAACCGCATGAAACTGTATCACACAGAATGGTGCCCGGAATGCCAAGTCGTCCGCGAGAGGTTGGCTGAGTTGGGTCTGTCCTACGAAGATGAAGTTGTGCCCGATGTACGACCTTTCCGGAAAAATTTGTATGAAGTCTCGGGACAGAATTATGTCCCGGTGTTGGTTCATGGAGAAACGGTGTTGACGGAGACATCCGATATCCTGGCATATCTGGACGACTACGAAGACCATGGGACTCCCTCCGGGGAAACCACCAAGCTACCCTCCAGCAACCTTGATGAAAGGAATCATTAAGCTATGGATGATTGGAAAAAGGTCCTCGCCGCAAGTATCACCAAACCCAAGGATTTAGCCAAGTATCTGGGGGTCGATCCCAAGGAGGTGGAAGCCGTCGTGGGGCCCTATCCAATGCGAATTACTCCGACAGTGCTGGCCACGATTAAAAGTAAAGGGGATGCGATCTGGAAGCAGGTAGTCCCTGAGGCCATCGAATTGGATGATATCGATGCCCCTGACGATCCGTTGGAAGAAGATACGGACAGCCCGGTTCCTCATTTGGTTCACCGATATCCTGATCGCGTATTGTTGATGGTGACCAACCAATGTCCAATCTATTGTCGGTTTTGCACGAGAAAGCGACTGGTGGGGAAACCGGGGTTTCTCAAAAAGGGTGAACTGGATCGAGCGGTGGCGTACCTTAAAGAGCATACTGAAGTACGGGATGTCATCCTGTCCGGCGGTGACCCGTTGTTGTTGCCTGATCGTCTCATTGAGAGAATTCTGAAAGGTCTTCGGTCCATCCCGCATTTAGAATTGATTCGGTTTGGGACCCGCGTGCCAGGAACTCTCCCTCAACGCATTACTCCAGAATTGTGTGAGATCGTGAAGCGCTTCCATCCAATTTATATGAATTTGCATTTCAACCATCCGGATGAGTTGACGCCGGAGGTCAAGGAGGCTTGCGGTCGATTGGCGGATGCCGGGGTGCCCTTGGGTGCTCAAACCGTATTGCTGAAAGGTGTCAATGATGACCCTGAAATCATGAAACGGCTGATGCATCAACTGTTGTTGGCCAGAGTGAAACCCTATTACCTGTATCAAGCCGATCTCACCAAGGGGACGAATCATTTCCGGACGCCGGTAGAAACGGGGTTGAAAATGATTCAATCTCTTCAAGGGCATACGAGTGGCATGGCCGTTCCCCACTTTGTCATTGATGCGCCAGGAGGTGGCGGAAAGATCCCGCTATTGCCTAACGATTATTTATTGAATTTGGATGAAAACGGGGCCGTATTAAAAAATTACGAAAATAAAACCTATCATTATCCTCAGCCGGCATCGGGAAACGGGCGTGAGCTCCCCATGGTAGGCGCCCCTGCATCCCAGGATATGTGCGGTGCCGGCGCCATGGATGACTATTAATGGTCGATGCTAAGAAGACGGGCATTCTGTCCTTTCAACACCTTCGTGCGCTGGTTCGTCAAAAGGTGATCCGGGCCGATGTGCCCATCACCTCCCGCCAAATTCAACCGGCCAGTCTCGATTTACGGCTGGGAACGAAGGCCTACCGTCTCTTGAGCAGTTTTCTGCCAGAACCCTCAGATCAGCAATCACAGTTTACAATCGAGGACCTCTACCGGTCCGATATGGTGATGTACGATATGGATCTGACCAATGGCGCAATTCTGGAAAAGGGCCATGTCTACCTCGTGCCCTTGATGGAGCGGGTGAAGCTGCCCAAAGATATCCGCGGTCGAACGAATCCAAAAAGTTCCACGGGGAGATTGGATATTTTTACCCGCGTGGTGACTGATCTCCATATGGGGTTTGATGAAATCCGCTCCGGGTATGAAGGCCCGTTATTTTTGGAAATTGTGCCCCGGTCGTTTACCATACGTGTGCAGGCTGGATTGGCCCTCAACCAATTACGATTAATGTCTGGCAAACCCATGGTCTCGGATTCAGGGTTGCGAGTCGTTCATCGCAAGACCCCGTTGCTGTATCACAATGGAGATTCCGGGAAAACGGATCTGGCCTTATCGGCCAAGGAACTCCGGGTAAATAACGGTCTGTTTTTAAGTGTCGATTTGCAAGGATCGAGTGACCATTCCGAGTCGATTGTGGGGTACCGGGCAAAAAAGAACAGCCATGTTATTGATCTCAGTCTGGTAGGCCATTATGCGGCCTCCGATTTTTGGGAACCGCTAAAACGCAATGCCACCGCTACCATGCTGTTGGAGCCGGAAGAGTTCTATATCCTGGCCTCCAAGGAACGAATCCAGGTTCCTCCTGGCTATTCATCGGAAATGGTGGCGTATGAAGCCGCCTGCGGGGAATTGCGTACCCATTATGCGGGGTTTTTCGATCCTGGGTTTGGCTATGCCAACAGCAGCCGGAAAGGCACCCAGGTGGTCTTGGAGGTCCGTCCTCACGATGTGCCTTTCCGTATTCATGACGGACAGACGTTTTTTAAGGTCGTTTACGAGAAGATGCGGGACATTCCCACGCAGTTATATGGATCGGCGTTGGGGTCTTCCTATTACCAGCAGGGCCTCACACTCAGCAAACATTTTAAGTGGTAATTATGAGTACAGAAACCGAACCACCTCAGTCGACCGACCCTGTTGCCCCCAAGCCAGTGCCTCCCCGTCCGCCAGTCAGGGATGAGGACCCGGAGGATCAAGAAAACCTGCAGATGCAGGTGGCCATGCGTATGGTGGGGTCCGCCATGGTTTTTATCGGGTTTCTGCAGGTTTTTTTGTCCGCCAGTACCGGTGCGGAAATCAGCATCTTCCCCATGATTATTTATTTTTCAGGAATGGCCATGTGGGCCTATTCCTCCGTGGACAACCTCACCGTCCGTTATACGGTGATGGCGGTGTCTCTGCTTTGCGCGATGGCATTTATGCATTTTGGAGAAGTGTTATTTTGGCATAAGTATCTGATTTACTGGGGCACGATCGGGGTCGTCGTGTTTTTTATGTTCAAAAATCCCAAGAAACCCGCCGGCTCGTAGCCCAACGTTCTTAATTCTTAGTCTTTCCTATTGTGCGTCAACCATTAGGTTTTCCATGGGCATCGCCGTGATCATTCCGGTCTTGAATGAACAGAAGGCTTTGCCGGCTCTGTTGCCCATCCTGATACCACTGGGGTTCGAGGAAATTATTGTGGTAGATGGAGGAAGCCGGGATGGCACGGTGGATGTGGCCAGAAAGATATTGGAATCGACATCCAATTTCCGCTATCAGATCATTTCCGGTCCATGTGGGCGGGCTTCCCAAATGAACGCCGGGGCAGCTTTGGCCAACTCCGAAATTTTGGTATTTTTGCATGCTGACACCCAGTTGCCAGACAATGCCAGGCAGGTGATAGCAGACGCCATGGATGATCCGCAGTGTGTCGGTGGCCGGTTTGATGTACGATTTCCACGGGACACTGGGTATGCATGGATGGTGAGCCGGCTCATGAATCTGCGCTCACGCTGGTCGGGGATCTTCACTGGCGATCAAGCCATGTTTGTGCGACGTTCCGTGTTTAAAGAGTTGGGGGGCTTTGCGAATATTCCTCTTATGGAAGATATTGAATTTAGCCGCCGGATGAAGCGAGTTGGCACGATCGCGTCTCTGCGAGCGAAGGTCATTACCTCGTTTCGTCGGTGGGAACAGCAGGGCCCTCTCCGCACAATCGTGCGCATGTGGACGCTCCGCACATGGTATTGGCTAGGATGGGATCCGCGTCGTCTTCAGCAGTATTATGACACCGTCCGGTAACGACCCAGCTGTACGTCGATCACGTCCATCACACCAGAGTCAGGGTGGGAGACGTCGATCTCTCCCGCCTGCGACGTCGGCAATTATTGTCTTTGCGAAGGCACCGGTTGCCGGTCAAGTCAAAACACGCCTATGTCCGCCTCTCACGCCTGATGAGGCAGCCAGTCTCCACGGCAGTCTCGTCTTAGATATCCTGGAGCGATGCCAATCGCTCAGGGGCTATGATCGCATCCTGGCCGGAACGCCCTCTCCCCATCATCCCTTCTTTCGGGCCATGGAGGCTCGATTTAAGATTCCGGTCTGGGATCAAATAGGGGACGATCTGGGGACTCGCATGGCATCAGCATTCAAACAAGCGCTCGGTTCCCCATATCGTTCGGTGGTGGTGATTGGAACGGACATTCCCGGCATAAATGGTCCGCTTCTCACAACGGCACTCGACAGTCTTCACGATCATGATGTCGTGTTAGGTCCCACCATGGATGGCGGGTATTATTTAATCGGGCTGCGCACTCCCGTGCCGGAACTGTTTGAGAACATACCGTGGTCCACGGAGCAGGTATATGCCCTTACAGAGCAGAAGGCAAAAATGCTGGGCCTATCGTTAAAAATCCTACCGCAACTTCGTGATCTTGATACGGTGGAGGATCTTCGCATGTGTATCCGGGATTCGAAAGATCGGCAGAATCAGATGTTTTCTTCTCGCACCAAAAATGTGTTGCAGGAGTTGGCTAAGCGATTGACCAACCGGGAATAAGGGAATAATCATTCTTTTTGAATGACGGGAGTGTCTGCACGACTATCACAGGAGAGATGAGAAATGATTGACCGTGTGGCGTTGATCACCGGCGGGGCCAGAGGAATTGGACGGGGTATCGCGCTGGACTTGGCGGACAAGGGTTGGTGGGTGGCTCTTTGCTATCGTACCAGTCAGCAGGAAGCTGAGGCAGTCAAACGTGGCATCGAGGAACGGGGTGGAAAGGCGTTGGCCATTCAATGTGATGTCTCCGACCCTGTCGCGGCAACACAGCTTGTTCAGCAGGTGGAAGGTGCCTGGGGCAAGATTGATACGCTGATTAACGGGGCCGGGCCTTACCATCGCATCTCACTGTTTGAGGAAACTGTTGAGGGATGGTCGGACATGTTCACAAATAATCTCCATCCGATTTTTTACCTCGCGAAGGCCGTGGCGCCGGGGATGAAAGCCAGAAAATCTGGCCGCATTATTTCGTTCAGCATGGCCAACGCGGACAAAATGGAAGCCCAACCGCATGTGACCGCCCATTATATAGCTAAAGCCGGCGTGCTCATTCTTACCAGGACCCTGGCGAAAATGTTGGCCCCGGATGGCATTACCGTGAATGCGATTTCACCGGGATTTATCGATTCCGGGAGCGCGCCGCCTGGAGAACTGGACGGGATAGCAAAAAAAATTCCGGCCGGTTATATCGGGGAAATCGAAGATATCGTTCAAGCCGTTCGTTATTTCCTATCTGACGAGGCTCGCTATGTGACGGGAGCCAACCTCCACGTGAGCGGCGGCTGGGGAGTATGAAAAATAGAAGAAAGGATTGATTCCGAAAATGATTGATTCTTAAAGTCTCCTCCGTTTTTGTAAAGAAGAAGCAGAGGAAAAGACTTAGTCCGACCTCCTTATCATTGGACGTGCCCTTTGTCCTAACTGCTTCCCCTCTTTTTTCGCGGCGTGTTGTTCCCAGGCCTGCAAGTTGTAATCGAAGGGCTGAAACCCAACTGGAAATGGTCAGGATAGAGTTCGAATGAAGGATATCGGAAATGCCAAGAAATCCGGGGACTGGCAGATTCCCCCTTAATCCTCTTTTACCACCTGCCCCGTCCTGCCCAACTTTTGTTGGTTTCCATAGACCTATTTAACCAGTTTTCCGAAGGAAATTGCCTTTTTTTAAAAAAGAAAAGCCCTTGAAATATGGAAAGGGTGGGCATACAATGGCGCCGATTACCACTTTCAATCATTTGCAAACGGGAGAGATCTATCGAAGAGAGTTGTTAACCACGTCACCCAGCACACTCAGTCGGAGTAGACTTTGGAGGCCTCACACGAACAGTAGGAACATCCTACAGAGAAGGGAGGCAGCACAAAAGAAGATTCTCAGCCGGTACAACAGAAGCGGCGCGGGGGAATGGTGAAGCGGACTGCGTACCGAGGAGTATGGCAGAGAAGAATCCGCCAGGGGGTTTTCCCAATCCGGTTCGGAACGACGGGATGAGTATTCTTACAGGGTAGGTTGATGATGACAGGGCAGACGGCACCTTTCCTTTTTGACTAATGAATGTTAATGATTTATCCACAAACCTCTGCCGCTGTTTCTGATTGATTAATCATTTTTCAATCTCCGCCCGAGCAGGGAACATTCTTCCGTTCATTTTCGGGATCACTTCCGAATTCAACCTTCGTATTGACCTGTCTTTCACCATTGATTTTGTCCTTCCAGTTTCCCGTCAGATTTAAGGGTTCTTTCCCTCCGCGCACCGTGTAGCGCATTTCCATTCGTCTGGTCTGAGCATCTACAACAACGATTCCCACAACCTTTTGTTATCCAAAAAGATACGCATGGTATCTAATTGGATACGAACTTATTTTTTCCTTTAAAAACCGGAAAATCAAAATGAGTGAAGAAAATTTCAAATTTAAATATTTTTTCAATGCTTTCAATCTCACCGTGATCCTTAAGGAGACTGAAGCAATTTTTAAACAAGTCGAGGACTTACTTTTGCAACTACTCGAAAATTAGGCAGGAATCCTTGGTGAGAAGGTCATGTTCATCAAGCCCGATATCTTCTGTCGGATGTTTCCCTTGGAGGTTACCGAATGTGCAGCCGGAGTGGACCCTCCTTGTGGTTCTAGGTAACTGCGGATTTTTTCATGATCTTGGCAAAGGACACCCTCAACTATGATTTGACCTGAGCGGAAATGGCGTCGGTTCCTATCGATCGCTCTTCAATGATGTATGCCGATCTCAAGGAGGTGAAGGAGAAAATGACATTCATTCAGGCAGAATCGATGAGCATCGACATAGTCCACGAACAGCCCATTTCGAGAGTCCCTCCACCATCCATTTTTCACGACAGCTTCAGTCAAAAACGAACCGTAACCTGTCGGTCGCCAGAACTTCCAAAGACAAGAGGGAGTCGTGACCCTTTCCGTTCCTTCGAAATCTTTAAGCGAAAACAATGTAGTCTAGCCTTATCAAAATATTCATGATTAAGAAGGGTTTAAAAAAGAGAGACAGAGAATGCAGGTAGTTAGTCCTTAGAAATCCTCTCCGGTGAAGCGAATGTTTACTGTAATGGGAACGATTGGCAAGAAATCGGTTCAGGAAAGCCTACTCAATGGCCACGGAAAGTTAAGAAAGTTTGGCGCAACCACGTCTTTACGACAAAGAACAGGAGAGCAAAGAAAATTACTCAGCGAGTTTTCCTCTGTCGATGGAGCAGACGATCCCCAAAGCTTGATTTGGTTTCTTGATCAGACAACCGGCAATCCACAATATTGGGCCAACCAGCAAGCACTCATACAGATGTTCAGTCCCAAAAAAGGGGCTCGGCTCTTAGACGTGGGATGCGGAATCGGCCATGACGCCTTCGCGTTAGGAGAGACGGTCGGGGAGAAAGGCCAAGGCATCTGGATCGATGCCAGTCGCCACCAGCTCAACGAAGCCAGGAAACGGGCCAAAGAACTGCCCATCAATGTGGAATCTGGGCTGGGGGACGCGCAGCAACTTGAGTTTCCCGATCGCACTTTTGACGGATGCTGGGCCAGCCGTGTGCTCATGCATCTTCCCAACCCTCGAAAGGCAGCACGTGAGATGTTTCGCGTCCTCAAATCCCGCGGAACAATCCTTTCGCTGGAAGCCGACTGGGACACTCTGGTCATCACCACCGGCAGTGCCAGGCGCAGCACCATGCTCCGCAGACTCCTTCAAAACGGTATTCGGCATCCGGGAATGGGACATGCCCTTCCGGTGATCTTTAAAGAAGCCGGATTCGAGGGCATCGCCGTGGGGGCAGGAACCTATGTATTTTCCGACTTGGCCCTGGCCAACCTAGCCTGGAGAATCGGGCCGACTGTGGCCCTTGCCGTGAAGGCGGGCAAACTTTCTGGCCGAAAGGCAGAAACCTTAATGCAAGAACTGGCAAAGGATAATACGGCTGGGAAATTTTTTGGGGCGGCAACCGGATTTTATATTATGGGGACTAGGCCATGAGGACGGGGGTAACCAGATTGATAAAAATGGGAAAATCAGGATACGGGAACCATATAAAGGAGGCCTCCTATCTTCTATGAAAGCAAGGGGCGCACCCTGCGGGCCATATTAAAGAAGCAGCTGGGTGACGTAGAACCAGGTGAAAGCTAACAAGAACGAATGAGTCCAATGGAAAAGCGTTTTATTCACTTCTTATTCTCCGGGCTCATAGGCGGCACCCTCTGCCTCTTTGCCAATACGAACCTCTATGCAGGTTCAGAAGAACAGAACCAAACGACTCCGGCAGCCATTGATCTGGCCCTCATCAAAGAAGATTTAGAATTCCTCAAAGAAGAAAACGTCAGTATTGCCGCTGCGCATGAGCAGCCAATTTCAGAGGCTCCCTCCAATGTCTATGTCATTACCGATGCAGACATCCGCCAATCCGGAGCAACGGATCTGCCCACCGTCCTCCGGCGTATACCCGGTCTGGAAGTCATCCAAATGACCGGTGCCGATTTCAACGTCAGCATGAGGGGGGACAATCAATCCAGAGCCAACAAACTCTTGGTGTTGGTGGATGGGCGTTCGATCTACCTGGATCCCCAGGGGGAAATGCTGTGGAAAGCAATTCCAATTACCTTGCCGGAAATCAAGCAAATCGAAGTACTCAAAGGCCCCGCTTCGGCGATCTATGGATTCAATGCGTATGATGGCGTCATCAATATTATTACGAAGAGCGCGGAAGAAATGAAGGGGCTCACGGTTCAAGCTGGTGGGGGAGAATTTTCCACCGTCATGCTTTCAGCCATATATGGAGGACGGTTTGAAGATCTCTCCTATCGCATCTCCTATGGCTATGATCAGACCAATGAATGGGATGACCGCGACAAGAAAGCCTTCGGGTCAAACAAATTCAACATTGCCACGACCTATGCGCTTCCAGATGATACCGCCGTGAAACTATCCGGGGGGTTTTTGACTTCGAGTCAGTATGAGGGTCCAATTGTTGATACGGTCGTGATCTCTCAGGAACCTGAGCAAGGGTATGTCAATGCGGCCTATGAGGGAGCCAACTATTTTCTCAGGGGATATTGGACTAACCTCCAGCAGCCAGGCGACGTAAACGCCTTTTCGCCGAACATTTCACCCTTTATCAGTTTCTTCAGTCCAGAAAACGGTAGTTCAAAGCAAAACTTGAATTGGAATAGCTATAACGTTGAGGGTCAGCACCGCCTGAGAATGGGGGCAACCAGCGAGCTGACCTACGGCCTCAACTATCGATATAACAGCACGACCAGCAACTTTCTCTCCGGTTCTAACCATGAAAATCGGTTGGGGCTGTACGTGCAAGAGGAATGGAAGCCCATTTCGATGCTTACTGCGGTGGCGGGGCTTCGTTTTGATATGGACACCTATATCAATCCGACCTATAGCCCGCGGGGCTCTCTGATTTTCAAGCCATCTGAAAACCATTCCTTTCGTCTGACCGCTGCGATAGCCTACCGCGCTCCCACGATTTTTGAAACGCATACGGACTCACGAGCGGCCGTCACTTTCCCGGGGTTTCCCCCCTTCGTTCCCCCCTCCACCACAATAGGTTCCTTGACTGGATCGGAAAATCTCAAACCGGAAAAAATCACCTCGTATGAGTTGGCCTATCAGGGGTGGTTTTTCAAACATCGACTCAGAACACAAGCTGCCGTCTTTCTCAATAACCTGAAGGATTTGATCGGACAGGAAAATACCGGAGTCGGACCAAGCCTCACCTTTGCCAATGCATCCGGGGAAGCCACCATTCAAGGGGTAGAGGGGGGAGCCGAGTTTCTGATGATGCCCTGGCTGACAGGCTTCGCCAATGTCTCCTACCAGGACATCAGCCAAAGCCTTGTAGGAAGAGTCAGACGAGGAGGCCCCCAATGGAAGGTCAATGGTGGCCTGCGGGCAGATTTGGACAATGGCCTCAACGGAGAGGCAGCGTTTCATTTTGTCGGGTCAGCGGATTATCCCATTGGCCCGTTATTCACGACGTTCTCAACCTTCCCAGGCGGATTTCCTGCACCGAACGAAAGGGTAGGCAGCTATATCCTACTCAACCTTCGCGGGGGCTATCGGTTTTGGAACAATAGGGCGGAATTAGCGGTTTCAGCATTCAATGCCCTGAATGACAAACATAAAGAAAATCCACTCGGGGAAACCATCAAAAGCCGGGTGCTGTGCTGGCTGACTATTAGATTGCCGTAAGTGCAAAGATAGTAAGAGTTGCAAACACCTACAAAAAATATTGAAGGAGGTTAGGTAAGGTAAATTCCCCAACCTGGACATTCTGTGACACACAAGTTTTAGAAAAATTTTGGTTACTAATTAATTATCGTCAGGAGGCCTTAAAGGGCCACAAACTTCAATCAATAAGGGAGGTGTAAGATGCCAGATGTAGAGACAAGAGACAAGAGAGAGGCATTTGCTTTTACGGATAAAGGAGGCGGCCGGCCTGGGATAGTTTCAGAGGCCGTCTGTGATACTGCGGGCCTCCACAATCCGACGACTTGGGAAGCTGTCAAAGGTATTACAATAGGCGATTTGATGAGGTTATCGGGGTTTCGCGAAAGGACGCCCCCCGCTAGAGAGGGAGCAATGAAAATAACTCATGACCAAATGGCAAGTGTCATTAAGGCGCTTGAGCTTCATACAGGAATGAACTATTTAGGCTCCCACGGGGCTGCTGCTGAAGCCGAGTATGCCTGCGAAGCCTGTTGCACGTGTGGATAAATGAAGTTGAAGGCATCATCGATCCAAATCATTAGGCTGAAGGATGGCATCCTCCTTAAGCGAGGGTGTACGGAGGTCAAGGTGCCCGATGGCGCCATAGAGATAGTGGCGCATATCCTGAACCTTGCTGATGAGAAGGGCCTCACCCGTGAAGAGATCTTCAATCAGTTCAGCCCTGATGACCGTCAGGCTGTAGAGCATCTCATTGACATGTTGCTCGCTAGGCGCCTCCTGGTGCCTAGCGAGGTGACTGAACCCTCCCCCAATATTCCCGAAAGCTCGTTAGATATTTTTTATTGGCATTTCGGGGTTTCTACTGATCAGGTCACCACACGATTGAACAGTCGGAACCTCGTCATCATTGGGGTGAACAGTATTTCCCGACGCCTCATTTCCTCCCTCACCGACGTAGGGGTAGAAAATTTTCAGGTGGTGGATGACCCCTGCATGCGCAATCCTGACCTGTTCGATGATGAAGGGAATTTGTTGGAGGCCAGGTGGTCTCCCAACCTCAGCGAACCCATGGAGTTGAGGGAATGGGAAGACCACATCGAGCCCGCGTCTGTAAATTGCATCATTGCTGCCTCTGACTTGGGAACTCACCAGGGCATACGGGATTGGAATGCGTTCTGTGTCAAAAATCGCTGCCACTTTCTTCCGGTGATCCTCCAGGATTTGATAGGGTATGTTGGGCCGTTGGTTGTTCCGGGTGAAACGGCTTGTTATGAATGTCTGCGCCAACGCCAGAATGCTCACATGAATGATCCAGAAGTTCAGCGTGCATCAGAAATTATTACGTCAAACGGTCAAAAAGTGGTCGGTTTTCATCCCTCCATGGCTTCAATCCTAGGGGACATTGCGGCTTTCGAACTGACGAAGCTGTATAGCGATGTCCTCCCTTTGCGGAGTATTGGTAATCAAATCGAGGTCAATCTGTTGACATCCAAGATAATGAAAAGAAAAGTGTTGAAAGTTCCAAGATGTGCGGTCTGTAGCCCCCTGACCACTCGATCCTTTGCGACCACGTACAAATCAAACTTCGTCCCTCGCGGAGGAAAGATCACTTGATTCCTTCAACCCCGGACTTGGAACAGCTTTCTTACCTGGTTGAAAATCTCGTAGACCGATCGGTGGGGATTATCCGAGATGTTTCTCAAGCTCCACGCCAACCGGGGGCACCCGCGTTTTTTCATTATGCGGCCAAAGCCTGTAACACGCTTGCTTTGTGCCAACAAAGAAATTTTTCAAGTGCGGGCGGGGCATCAACAAACAGGGCCATTGCCTTGGCTAAGGCTCTCGGAGAAGCCGTGGAACGATATTGTTCTGCGATGTATAACAAAGAGGAGCTACCCCTTACGTCTTTTGCCGAGGCGTCATTCCCATGTATTCACCCCAGCGATTGGGCGCTTTTCAGTGAGAAACAGTATTCTCAACCGGGTTTTCGTTTTTCTCCCTTTGATAGCCACACTCCTATTCGATGGGTCCAAGCCTCTGATCTCGTCAAAGACAAGCCCTGCTACGTCCCAGCCGCCATGGTGTTCACTCCCTATTTCTTCGATAGGGAGAAGAAAGAGCACCCCATAACTCAGCCGATTTCTACCGGACTGGCCTGCCATGGCGGTCGAACGAAAGCCATTCTTTCGGCAATTTGCGAGGTTATCGAGCGCGATGCCTTTACCATTACCTGGCAAGCGCGCCTAGGCCGGCACCACATCAAAGTTGAAACATTAAGCGCCGGTAATCGGGACCTCGTTCAGCGGTTGGAACGAATCAACAGTACCGTCACGCTCCTCGATCTCACTATGGACGTGGGCATTCCTACCATACTTTCTGTGTTGCAAAGTCAGGTCCCTGACGCGCCGGCTTTGGTGTTCGCGGCTTCAGCGGCTTTGGATCCCGAGGAAGCGGTCAGGAAAAGTCTGGAGGAATTGGCGCATACGAGACGTCTGGCTCAAAGTCTCAAGACCAACCTCCCTCCCTGTATTCCGGAACTAAATTTTGAAAACATTGTGAACCAGGATATTCATGTTCAGTTGTATTGTGACCATAACAATACTCACCTGGCCGACTTCATGTTTGAATCTCAACAACGAATTGGATTTGATGAAATTGAAAATTTGGCGTCAGGAGATCCGGAGATTGATTTAAGCATTATCCTTGAAAAGATGAATAAGCTGGGTCACCGTGTTCTTGTGGTGGACTTGACAACCCCTGATGTCACCGAATTGGGGCTGTATGTCGTTCGAGCCCTGATTCCCGGCTTTCATCCTCTATTCATGGGACATGGGGTACGTGCCCTCGGTGGGGACCGTCTTTGGGAAGTCCCCCAAAGACTTGGATACAAGGGTATTTCCAAATCCACAGGGGACAACCCCGCCCCACATCCGTATCCCTAATTAAGGAAGTATTCCTGTGTTTGAAAAAAACCTGTGGGAAAATACCCTCATCCCTCCTGGAAACGAGGATCAGTTATGGGAACTATTCCATGAGAACTCCAAAATGGGCCGGTTTTATTTGGTAATGCCACGAGAAGAAGTTATAAAAAAAATCGAGGCGCTGCAAGAGTCCCTACCATATGAAGGATATCCTGTCGTTGACTTGCCTGATGCCTGTTTGTCACAGGACTTCTCCCTCGAACAGGCCATAAGGACTCGTACGTCTGATCGGGATCTTGTTCCCTGCTTATTGAACCTCACGCAAATTTCTACACTCCTTTACTCGGCTTATGGTGTCACCCGTGACAATAAGGGCACTGGTTTTCCCAGACCGTTCCGTGTGGTGCCATCGGGGGGTGCACTGTATCCTTTAGAGTTGTTTTTCCACAGTGCGCAAATCGAAGGGCATCCGCCTGGGCTATACCATTACAATGCCGCCCAACATTGCCTGCGCCGACTTGAGACGGGTGATGCTACCCAACAAATTTCTAAATCGCTGGTTCAACCTGAGTTAGCATTGGGAGCTTCCCTGGTGGTTTTCATAACTGCTGTGTTTGAGCGTTCTGTCTTCAAGTACGGTGACCGGGGGTATCGCTTTATATTCATTGAGAGTGGCCATATTGCACAAAACCTCAATCTTTGTTCAAAAACGCTCGGCTTAGGGTCTGTGAATATTGGTGGATTCTATGACCGAGAGATCGACGACTTTTTGGGCATTGATGGAATCACCCATTCCACCATTTACATGATGGCCATCGGGAAGAAGAGTGATAGTGATCACGAGAATACCGATTCTTCGTAATGCCAATTGCGAACACGTTGTATGACTGCCAATCGAACCGTAAAGGCACAGGATTGAATGTTGGGGCCAGGAAGTAGATGTGGACCGGCCTGCATTCTTCAAGCTCAATTTGGTCAGGTTTCCTAGGCAGAGCCAATTATCCGCCTGGTTTCTAGTAGAGTAGCCAACTCACTTGTGACTGATCGGGCTCACTTCTAGTTTGTCACGCCTGAATCGAGACGTGAGTCCAATCATAAGGAGCCATCAAATGGAAACATCTCCCTACCCCAAAATACCGACTTTACGCGTGATGTGCTTGGCCGCTTTATCTTTAATGGCCTGGATGAAGCAACGAGCAGTACCCCGGAGGGAGGTAACCACGGGGAAGCTCGTGATTTTGACTTCATCATCATTGGCGGATGAACTTTTGGTTCAGCGATTGCCCAGCAGCTGTTTGCTAATGACTATACGCGCAGCCCAGCATTTTGGTTCTGGAATGAGGCCTTTTACTTATCCCTGAACATGATCAAAGCATGCCTCCGGGCGTTGGACACCCCGTCGAACCCATGGAACTCAAAACCAGAAGGTACAATCTGCTAAGGTCTGCCAGGTGAGCTCAATGGGTTACGAGACAGATCCGCAGGAATGGGCATTCTCGCCCAGTCGCAAGATCAGTCGCCTTTCCCACCGGACCGTACCTCTGCACGAGACGGAGACGCGAGTTCTGCTGTGTAAGGATCGTGTCCCCATCACACGAATTGCGGACCTGACACCCCTTGACCCGCTACGTTTACCGGTTTTCAGCGCCATTACTCCCCTTGCCCGCGATCTGACCACCCATATGGGCAAAGGGATTGATGCAGAGAGTGCTCGGGTAAGTGCGTTAATGGAGGCGGTCGAGCGTGTGTCTGCTGAGGAGACATCACGGCCGACCACGTCCACCAGTTTTGAAGAGTTAAAGGCAGCTGGACGTCGCGTCGTAGATCCCAGAAGTTTCGACCTTCCCTTTGATTCGTGTTTCCGTGTCGATCTTCCCATCTCCTGGGTCGAAGGGTGGGATTTACTGTGTAACGAAAGCGTTTGGGTACCACTTGATCTTGCAGTCAGTCCTCCGCGAGAAGGAGTTCTCCCGCAGGTAGACACAAATGGGCTGGCGTCCGGAAACACTCTGCTCGAGGCGGTGGTACATGGCCTGTGCGAGGTCATCGAACGTGACGCGATTGGGGTTCGTTTGTTCGGGTCCATGTTTGGAGGCTCTGAAAACAATTTCCATGAAGGGCGCTGGATTGCCCCGCAGTCCCTCCCGGAAGAAAGCCGCAGGTGGATTGAGCGAATTAATGCCACAGGCCAGCGCTTACAGATTGAAGATATTACGACCGATATCGGAGTAGCTGTTTTTAGGAGCGTGCTAATTGATCATGCATATCCGTCCGGAGGTCGCTTCAAGGCCCGGAGATTCATTGGGTTTGGAGGAGGTCCGTCTCCAGAGGTAGCAGTCCTACGATCCATCACAGAGGCAATCCAGGCCCGTGTCGGAGTCGTCCAAGGTGCGCGTGACTCGTTTAATTTGATATCCAGTCCCTGGAGACGTTCGACTCCGACGGCCCATCTGAATGATTTCCAAACGCATCACTGGGCGTCATTTGCGACCGTTCCGACATTCGAGGCGAGCGACCTGCTCGAGGATCTTGAATTTTTGCTCGAACGCCTCAGGCTCACTGGGTTTGCGCGGGCGCTTGTTTTTAATCTGACCCGCGCCGAGTTCGGTATTCCAGTCGTCAGAGTGCGAATACCTGGCCTCACCTCATTTGCATTCAATCGGCGTCGAATTGGTTGGCGCTGTTTTCGCTATCTTCTGTAAGCATCATGATTGCCCTTCCAATTGTATATGCTGGTCCCAGCCTGCCTCCAGAAGAGGTTCAAATGTGGTTGCCGGATGCTCAGATCCTTCCACCAATACAGCGGGGCGATCTGTATCACGCCCGGATGCTGGGATTTTCTTTTTTCCTCATTATCGATGGTGTCTTCTTCAACGAGTTGGCCGTTTCCCCACGGGAGATCCTTGATGTTCTTCAAGATGGTGGAGTAGTGCTGGGGGCTTCCAGCATGGGCGCGCTCCGGGCTGCCGAGTGCTGGCCGGCCGGTATGCAGGGAGTTGGATCAATCTATCGATTATTTCGCCGGGGATCCTTGATGTCAGACGACGAAGTCGCGGTGGTCTTCAACCCGGAAATCCCCCTTCTAACTGCATCCGTCCCACTAATTAATGTGCGCTATGCACTGTCACATGCCGTGCGCGAACGGAGGCTGGCCAAGACTCAGGCCGACCGCGTGCTCACCGTTGCTCGCGAGTTATTCTATGCAGAGCGGGTTTGGATGTCGATCCTGCAAGGAGCCGGAATTCCCGACGAAGATGGCAGCCTTGTCACATTTTTGCGAACCCATGACCTGAAAAGGATTGACGCCAATCGGGCTCTGAGGACGGCTATGTCAATGATTCAAAAGAACCCCGAGCTATTACAGCGTCCGCGGGCTGCAATGAGCCCGTTTGTTTCCCAGCAGTATACCCGTGAACTGCCACATGATCCAATCGGTAGTGACGAACCAAACGAGCTCAAGGATAAGATCTGGCGCTGGCTAATGGCGAGTGGCCGATATCGTTGGTATATTTTGCCCTTGCTCAGCCTGCTCCCGTCCTGGGCTGGGGATGGATCTGGCGGCTCTGTGCTCGACAAATCGATCGTTGATGACTTCCTTGTTGGCAAAACTGGCATGGATCGGAATCGCTGGCTAGAGCATCGTGCAGTCAGGATTGAGGACTTGGCTCGTTCCCTTGCTCGCCAGACGGATTTGGTACACCTTTGCAAGGACTTGGTTGAACATGAACAAGTCATTGTAGATGCCCTATGGGGGGAACTTGTGATTTCTGGGGAATTGGACCCAATGATTTACCGGTTTCGGGCATTTACCCAAGCGGCTGCGGAGGCGCGCGCGCGGTCGTGGAAACCGAGTTCGGAGCACCGATTTCTTGCCGATGGCGAGATCGCCAATGTTCACGGTTTTGGGAGCTGGGAGGCGCTGCAGGCCGAACTTGGTTCTCATGACAAATTGTGGTCATGGATCATGGACTACCGAGAGGATTTGTCTCTGGCCAAGAGATTCCGCGAGGAGTTGTTCACGGTTCCTGGAGTGGGTTTCCTATCACCTGAAGCCGAGGACCAGCGTTCCTAACATGATGATGTGACCTAGGTTGATAGGCGAATGAATCGAGGGGTATGGAGAAAAATTATTTACCGGGCCAGTCAGCAATTGGTGGGTCGGCAGCACACCCGTGGGACCAAGGGTCACATCGAACTCTAGGTGATGGGAACAGTCTCGCCACTGGCGAAGCAGAATTTGAAAACACGGGGAATAAGGGTTGATGAAAACGTTGATACACGTTGCCATTTCATGGATTAAGGAACCTTTAGGGCACGGGCCTTGGTCTGGCCTCCACCAACGATTCCGGCGGTGGGAAAAAGCGGCATCTAGCACATGATTTTCAATACCCTGGCGGTCGATGCCGACACGGAATGGCTGATGATCGATGCCACAATCATTCGCGCCCATCAACACGCCGCAGGCGTAAAAGGGGGCAGGATCGGGGTCTTTACTTTTAGAAGGGCAGGACCTCTACTAACTGCGGAAATCCTCCCATCGAGCTCCCCTTGCGTTTTCACTTTGCGAACGACTTCCATCAAGAGGCCAACTGTATGGGCAGCCAAAAAAAAAGAGAAACTAAGCCGTTTAAATTCCGCAGGTTCGTGAGGTTGAAAGGTGGCGAATATTTTTTCGCACCCAGTTTTGGTCATTAAAAGAATATAGGAAGGATGAATAAGCCTAGCAAAAAGAGCTGAAGCTAGTAAGCACATCTCTTTAAAATATATTACGGCTCACATAGGTTCTGGATCTCCCTTGAGGTCCAGCTCGGTAGCCTTCAGGATTTTTCGGTACTCTGTTGGATATTTCTTTGCTTGAGAAGACGAGAGAGGTCGTTGCGTTGAAGTCTGGGGAGCTCGGCCGCTTTGGATTGGTTCCAGTTACTGCGGCCCATGGTTGGATTTTTGAGCAGGCTCCATATGACTCCAGATATTTGTAACCTGAGCCACCATGTCTCTCTTACACCAATCACTCCCGTATAAATGATATCCTTTCATCAAACTTCCCAAGCCTCATCATCCGCTAACTTTTTCTCTGGAAGAGGCTATCACTACTCGAGCATCGTATAGGAACCTCAAGCCGGTTACCTTAGATCTGGAGCAATTATCAACCATTTTTCATTTCGCCTATGGCACCAGGGTGGGCCAAACCCCAAATATCCCACGTTCTGTTCGTGTTGTTCCTTCTGGAGGAGGTCTTTTTCCACTTGAACTATTTTATTACAGCGCATGTATTAAGGATTTACAAGCAGGAGTATACCATTTCAATGCAATAGAATGTGGCTTACGCCGCTTACAAACTGTAGAAAAAACTCGGGAATTTTCAGCTTCTCTAGTCCAGCCTGAGCTTGGGCTAGGAGCCTCGATAATTATTTTCATAACCGCTATTTTTGAACGTTCAACTTTTGAGTACGGGGAACGCGGCTATCGGTTTATTTTACTGGAGGCCGGGCATGTTGCTCAAAATCTTAATTTTGTTGCCAATGCTCTCGGGTTAGGGTGTGTCAACATCGGCGGCTATTTTGACCGTGAGATAGACGAGTATTTGGATTTAGATGGTATCACCCATTCGACGATATACATGCTTGCGATCGGTGGGAAAACAGACGCCTAGGAAAACATGTCGGAGCGGGATGGTATCCCGACTCATCCGCATGCTTCGGAAAGGAGTAGCTCCAATGACAGCGAAGCTGAATAATTTAGACCCCCATGATCCGACCAAAGTCATTCCACTGGATCCAGATTCCCCTCAACACGCAGCAATGATGGATGACCTACAGGGCAATATTCTTAAAGGTCACGGGCGGCATCATACGGCTCACATTTTCATAAAATTCGGGAAGGATACTACCCAAGCCAGAAAATGGGTAAAGAAATTTTCAGAAAGCGTCACCACTGCATTTCACCAACGAAAAGTAGCTCTTGCCCGCCGGAAGGCTCTTGATTCAGGCGCAAATTGGGAGGAAACGACATTCAGGGGTTTTGGCCTCTCTGCCAAAGGATACCAAGCTTTAGGTTTCAAAAATGACCAAATCCCCTTTGATCCTAAATTTCGAAAGGGAATGAAAGCCTCCGGCCAAGGCCTCAATGACCGGCCTTCCCAAGAATGGGACAAGCCATATAGAGATGAAATCCATGCCATGATTATTTTGGCCCACAAAAATGAAGCACTCTTAAAAGTCGAAAGCAGGGAATTGCGGGATGATATAGAAAATACCAAGGGGGCTGTAAAGGAAATCGCAACCGAGGAGGGCAGAGTACTCCCCTTGGATAACAACGGAAATATCGTGGAACACTTTGGATATGTTGATGGTCGTAGCCAACCTCTTTTTCTCCAGGAGGATATCGAATCCCAAAAAAGAAAGGAGGGCATTGACCAATATGATCCCTCCACTCCCCTCAGTTCTGTGCTGATAGAAGACCCTAACGGTGGAAAAGGAAGCCAGAGCTATGGAAGTTATTTTGTCTTCAGAAAACTTGAACAGAATGTGAAAGGATTTAAAGATGCTGAAGCACAGCTAGCAGAAGTATTGAAACTTGAAGATGAAGAAGCCGAGAGAGCAGGAGCTCTGGTTGTAGGACGTTTTGAAGATGGGACACCGATTACACTACAAAAGCGTGATGGAATGGATGATCCCGCTTTTAATAATTTTAACTACCAAAATGATAGGAATGGATCCAAATGTCCTTTTCAGGGACACATTCGAAAGGTCAATCCCCGTGAGCAATCACAAGAAGAACGGGGGCACCGAATTGCCAGACGGGGAATCACTTATGGGAAACGGAGAGAAGATATGGCGGATCACCCTGAGAATGGAGTCGGTCTTCTTTTCATGTGTTTTCAAGCTGATATTGCGAACCAATTTGAGCAATTGCAGCAAATGGCTAATACCACAACCGGTGGACTTGATCCTATCATCGGCCAAACAGATGATAAAAAAATACCACTTCAACAACAATGGCCTTGTGAATGGGCTGGGGAAAACAGAAAAACCCAAGCATTTGATTTCCAAGGATTCGTCACACTGAAAGGCGGAGAATATTTCTTCGCGCCAAGTATGAGTTTTTTAAAAAGCATTGGGTAAGGCGAGCAATTAGAGCTTGAAAAAAAGAGAGCAGAAAGCCGGGAAAAAAGTAAAAAATTAAAGAAACATGGCTTTCGAGTAGAGCAGGGCAAACCAGCATACCTCCATAAGATATATGACGTCTCACAGATGGCTTCAATCTCTAGGAGAATATGACCAACAGGCAGGCAGTGGGGCTTCCTGAACTAAATCAAAGATGAGAGCAGGCTATTCTCAATAATTACCCTTTCGCCCACGCAATTCTAAAAACCTCCCCAAAATGGTGAGTGATTTGTGTCCGCACCAGATGCGAATCAATTGATCTCACAAGGTTCTTTGCCATGGAGGTCATGGTACAGCCTTCAATGCCACATGGCGCTAACAGGGTAAACGGTTGGAGATCGACGTTCACGTTTAAGGCAAATCCGTGCATGGTCACCCCACGGGAAATTCGTACGCCGATGGAGGCAATTTTTTCCATGCACATGGCGGATGTTTTCACCCACACCCCCCGAAACGATTCATGACGACATCCGGTAATCCCCCATTCCGCTAACGTGCGAATCAGGACCTCCTCCAATTGCTGGACATAGATTTTTGGACCAGGACAGTAATTTCGAAGTCGTAAAATCGGATATCCAATTATCTGTCCGGGGCCATGATAGGTCACGGATCCCCCTCGCCCGGTCTGATGAAGGTGGACCCCCATGTGCTGTAGTTCGGTCCAGCGAGGCTCCCAATGTTCAGGCTTAGTTGTTCGTCCCAATGTGATGACAGGTTCGTGTTCGGTCAATAACAACGTGTCGGGCCGACGGTCCTCAAGACGTTGGGTAACCAGTAACTGTTGAAGCTCCAAGGCTTCCGCATAGAGTAGCCGCGGGAACGTCAGCACCATTCCCGGTTGTCGAGAATCGACGAGAGCCATAGGAATGCGATCTCAGGAGGAAGTGGACCCTAGGGGGAGGCCCAGGGCTTTCAGGATAGGAGGTGGGAGGCGTTTGATTCTGCCGTTGGTATCCACGGCCACAAGAGTTGCCGATCCTTCCACGACCAATCTTTTGCTGGTGCGATCTTTGATGAGATGGGAAAATGTGAGAGACGTTCGTCGATCGGCCGCTACCGTCGTCTCGACCTCCAGGATGTCTCCATAGGTGGCGGCTGATCGATAGGAAAGTTCAGCGCGTATCACGCGAAATTCAGTTCCTTCTTGTATTAATGCGGCAACCGACAGGCCATGGCTATCAAAGTAATGCGTTCGGGCTCGTTCAAAGTATTTTAGATAGTTGGCGTAGTAGACGACTCCTCCACAATCTGTATCTTCATAATAGACCCGTACCTCCATTCCGGCCGGTCGCCTCCCCTACACATTCATGGTTGGAAATTCTGGAAGGTCGGTGGGAGCCACGCCACTTAATTTTATCACCAGGTCATAGAGTTGATGGTGGCGTTCGGGTTTAATCGGTTCAAATCCGTAACCCAGTAGGGCATGATCAGCGGCATCAAATAAGGATTTCATTTTAGACCAATCCGTGACAAAGCGTTGCCCCATGGGATCTCCAAGCGCAGCCAATGCCTGAAATTGCGCCTGTAAAGGAAGGCGGTATTTCCCGTCAATTTCATTCAGATATTGCCTGCGACAGGTTTCTCGCAGGTCCTCCGGGAGTTGATCGAGGTTCACATCCCAACTTTTCAGGTGGTACTGGGTATACAAACGGGATTGAGCAAAGCCTTCCAAGGCTCGAAGGAGGACGTGAGTGGCAACTTCCAGATCACGCCCGCGATCTCCACGGCGTTTTGCCCATGCCAATAAGTCGAGAGCCACGGCAGGCTTAATATCTTTCGAATCCAGCACAATTCGTTCAAGGAACGAGAGGTTTGCTTTGAGGAGGTGAATGAGGCGATCCGTGCCCGGCGGGCCGCCCCAAACAGAGGCCAGTTCCAAGGCTTTGATCCCGCCCTTTAATTTTTCCCAGGCCGGACGATACAGGAGTTGATCCCACAGGCTATAGCCCTGTGCCACATCGGCTAGGGCACGATAAAAGGGTTTCAGTCCGCCGCTGATTCGATGTTCCAACGTGTGAAACCCTTTAACGGCCGCATCATAAGAACCATGATTGAAATGGTAACAAGTCTCGTGTCGCAGATGCGGCGCTTCTTCGTCCCAAGGATTGGCAGAGGCTTCAGATTGCGACAACAATTTGGTGATCGCTTCGACGGCCTGGTCAGCAGATGGAAAAGGGTGGCCGGGAAACGACAACACTTTGGTGGAAAAGGGAAATCCTGTCAGCACCATGGCGGAGGCCATGCCAACGGTCGCGCTGGTAATATCAATCACCAGTTCCCCGGGCATCACGTTCCAGGTCGTTAGCAAAGGGCCAAGCCCATGAGCCAGGGCTTTCTGGCAAGCAGAAAAACTTTCAGGGGAAGGGGTGAAAATCCAGTCCCAACGCTGTGGCATGCGTGACAAGGCCGGGGGGATCTGAGATTCCACGACCTGTTTATGGGACTCATGCAGAAAAAAACATACCATGTCAGGATTCAAGTGCCGGACAATGGCGATGGCGGACGAAGGGTCGGCTTGAATGGCGAGTAGGAGTGCTTTGGTGGGGATATGGGCACTCACAATGGGTCGACTATATCATCGGTGGAGGAGCCCGGCAAGAAAACCGATGCTGGATATGATGCTCTCAACGGCGAATTCCGGTATTTCTCTTCGCACAGTGTGAAATTTGATTTCTATCCTGATAGAATCGGCCACGATGAATATTGATGCGGTTATTCAGGCCTTTGAAACCAGTGCCGATGTCAAAAATGAATTTATCCGGACCCACGCGGAACGTGTCGTTGAAATTGGTCAATTGCTGATCCGCGCATTTCGTGAAGGCCGAAAGGTCTTGCTCTTTGGGAATGGTGGGAGTGCCACGGATGCCTCGCATCTTGCCGCGGAGTTTGTGGGTCGGTACCGGCGCGATCGGGATCCCCTTCCTGCCCTGGCATTGGCCTGTGATATGGCTGCCATTACCTGTATTGCGAATGATTATGACTATACAGATATTTTCTCACGGCAAATAAAAGCGCATGGCCGCAAAGGGGATGTGGCTATTGCCATTAGCACCAGCGGAAACTCCCTTAACGTGATCCGTGGTGTGGAAGCGGCCACGGACAGTGGCCTTGTCACCGTGGCCTGGACAGGCGCCACCGGGGGTAAAGTAGGAGATCTCGTCGATTATTGTTTTCGGGTCCCTTCTTCGGTGACGGCACGTATTCAAGAATGTCATATTACGTTGGGTCACGTGTTGTGCGAATTTATTGAAGAGCGTCTTTTTGGTGATCAGGGCTAAATCATTGCCGACCGGTACGTCTCCGAAGCTGAATCTCGCCCGGCTTCGCACCTACCCGCTTCAAACCCGTCATTCCAAAGTGAAAATGGCGGATTTTGGTTCACCCTGGCAGCGTGGTGGTTCCTTTCAAGCCTTCCTTAAAACCTTACCGGATATTTTAGCTGGCAAAACTTTCAGAGCCGTGGTGACGGCGATCGTTGATGCCAGGCGACGGGGAAAACCGGTGATTCTGGGCATGGGGGCCCATCCGACCAAGGTCGGTCTCAATCCCATTGTCGTGGACCTGATGCGCAAGGGTGTGATTACTGCCGTGGCCATGAATGGAGCCGTCATTATTCACGATTTTGAGATAGCCTACCTGGGGCAAACCTCGGAGGAGGTCGAAGCCGAAATTGATTCCGGACGATTTGGCATGGCAGAAGACACGGGACGTATATTAAATGAGGCGATTGTGCAGGGATGGCAAAAGGGTTTGGGCATTGGAGAAGCGGTCGGCCGGTATCTTTTGAAGCATCCCAGGCAATTTCCACATCGGCGAAGGAGCTTGCTGGCGACCGGTGCGCAACTTGGTCTTCCCGTCACGGTGCATGTGGCGATCGGGACCGATATTATTCACATGCATCCCCAGGCAAATGGTGAAGCGATTGGTGGCGGCTCGTTATTGGATTTTCGCAAGCTGGCCGCAGTGGTGTCGAAGATGGAAGGGGGCGTGTATATTAATTTGGGATCAGCGGTCATGATGCCGGAAGTCTTTCTCAAAACCGTAACGTTGGGGCGGAATCTGGGACGAGCCTTAAAGCAGATCACGACGGTAAATATGGATTTTCTTCCCCATTACCGGCCGATGACCAACGTCGTCAAACGGCCAACGCAAAAAGGTGGAAAGGGTTATGCGCTGACCGGCCATCATGAATTGATGGTTCCGCTTTTGGCCGCAGCCGTGCTGGAGGCGCTTGGGAGGTGAGGTATTCTTGGGTGGCTGCGACTTTATTGATACGGGATAATCAGGTGCGGGCTTAAGGAGGAGAACCCTCATGAAAAAGAAAATTCTCATTGTCGATGATCATCCCGACATTGTCCTCATGCTTACAGACCGTTTAGAGGCCCTGGGTTATGACACGATTTCCGCTGGAAATGGCCAAGAAGCGTTGGAGAAATATGAGCAGGACTTTCCTCACCTCATGTTGTTGGATTTAGAAATGCCACAGATGGCCGGCATGGAAGTGTTGCAACAATTAGCCAAAATGGGTGTGAAAAAAAATGGAGAGGCTGATTCTCAGACATTTGGCGGAGGAGAGTGCCTCCCGTTGCCTGTCGTGGTTATGACGGCTCATGGCACAATTTCCAAAGCCGTTGAAGCCATGAAAGCCGGAGCGTATGACTTTCTCACGAAGCCTATTGAGCTGGACCATCTGGCCATCGTCCTCAAAAAGGTCCTCACGCGGGAAGCATTAGGACGGCAGGTTGCCGCGTTGCGCACGGAGGTGGAAAGCCGGTATAGCCAAATCGTGGGGAATAGTTCTCAGGTGCATTCAATGGTGGAGTTGGCAAAGCGGGCTGCCGAAGCTGATGCCACGGTGTTGCTGCTGGGAGAAAGCGGGACGGGGAAGGAGTTGTTTGCCCGGTCAATTCACCAGTGGAGCGACCGGCGGGATATGCCGTTCAGTATCATCAATTGCGTGGCTCTCACGGAAACCCTCTTAGAGAACGAACTCTTTGGGCATGAAAAGGGGGCGTTTACCGGTGCAGACTCTCTCCAGAAAGGAAAAATCGAAGCCGCGGATGGGGGAACCGTTTTCCTGGATGAAATCGGCGATATGCCGCTGGGGCTTCAGGCTAAATTACTCCGGGTGCTTCAGGATCATGAGTTTCCCCGGGTGGGTGGGACGCGATTGGTCCGCGTCAACATTCGGGTGGTTGCGGCCACCAATAAAGATCTGAAGCGAGCGGTTAAAGAGAGGACCTTTCGGGAAGACCTGTATTTCCGGCTGAATGTCGTGAACTTGTTATTGCCACCATTGCGGGATCGTCCCGAAGATATCATTCCTCTTGCCGAACATTTTTTAGCCCGCCACATGCGGGAAATGAAAAAACGGAAGCGGAGTTTTTCCAAGTCTGCCATTAAGACGATGCGATGCTACGCATGGCCCGGTAATATTCGGGAACTGGACAATGCGATTGCTCGAGCAGTGGTGTTGGGAGTAGAGGAAGAAATTTCTCCAGATCTCTTGGGCTTGGGGGGAGGAAAAGACGAACTCGATGAGATCGATAACCTCCCTTATCATGAATCCCTGGACCGGTTCGGTACCCGCATTCTGGAGCAGGCCATGCGTCGAAGCAACTGGAGCCAAACCAAAGCCTCAGAACTCCTTGGACTTCAACGCACTTACCTCTCCCGCCTCCTCAAGCAAAAAGGCATTCAGCAGGGGACTGAGAGTTCCTGATCATTTTGGGATTCCGAGGAACCGGGAAAAGACTCCCCAAGGTTCAAACGACCAATTATTTATTGGTAAAGGGGGAATGAGGGCTTATTGTCCTATTAGAATTGGCCTGAATGCTGGCATTCATAGTGGATATCCCTATGAAAAACCCCCTGCTGGGTTCCGAAAAACCAATTTGCGGGCATAGGGGATTCAGGCAGGTTAGACATGGGGAACACCATAAGCCCCAGGCAACTGAAATACTTTGTGCCGGGCAACCGTGGTGGTGGTCCGGGTTGGGTGAGGGGGCAAGAAGTTCTCCAATATCAAAAGGCTGGGGACTTTTCTTCTTTTGAAAGAATGCCAAGATGTCGGTTACTTCGGTCATTGAGGAAGAAAAGGGGTTTCAGATCCGTGCCGAGCAGAGGAGGACTAAAAAACAGACACAGCCATATCCTGATAATTGTGCAGGCTCTTGAAAGGCATTCTGAATGCCAGTTTGATCATTGAGGGTTACACCTTGCCTAACCCCACGAATTTCCTCAGCTCAACTCAAAGGTCCCTCATGCTTTTTCGTTCCTTCCTGAGTAGTCGTATTCGATTCCTCTGACTTGCTCTCTTTTTTCTGCGGACAGATTCTCTGGCATATGAGCTTCGTAAAGGTGTTTCATGATTTCAGACCCCGCCATGTCAGGAGTGGTTTGAGGACCTGGATGCCGAACAAAATTTTAGGCCTTCGGTGATTTCTCCACTGCAGGACGAGTCACCGCGCAGGTAAATTCCTGGCCTTGAAAATTGAGCAGGTATACTGAAATCTCAATAGGGAACTCCTGGCCATTTTTGGTACGGTGGATTGATTGAAAGGCTAGGGGTTGACCCTTCCGCAAGCTTTCCAGGCGTTGTTGGAATTTTTCATTGTCATGGTAGGGGGCAATGTCGGGAATACGAAGGGTCTTAAGTTCTTCCTGTGTATACCCTAAGGCGACGCAAGCCGCCTGATTGGCAAAACGTAAGCGTTTATCCGAATCCGCCACCATGATTCCATTGGGTACATGATCAAAAGCGAATTGCATCAGTTGAGCATACTCTGCCAGCTGTTCATATGCGGTGAGGTTCAATGGGTGTTGCGTTGCGTCATGAAGGGAAGCCCCGGTTGAGCTTGGTTGAAGAAGGGAAGGGAAGGTGGCACTGGGATGTGTGGATGCGAAAGAGCTTTGCCAACCTGCGATCGCGATGTTTCGTGCCAAACAGGCTCGATGAATGGCGGATTTAACTTCCTGCCGTTGGTACGGTTTGGTGAGGTAAGCAAAGGCCTTCTCGAGGATGTCCGGATGGGCCGTCCTTCGTAAGGAGGTAAAGGCGGTCAACAGGATGACGGGAAGATGTGGATGCGTCTGAGAGAGTTCGTTGAGCACTTCAATGCCATCCCGGTCTGGAAGTCCGACATCAAGAAGCACGATATCATACGATGATACCGTACTTTTTTGGAGGGCGGCCCCTCCGGTCTCTACAGAATCCACCTCAAAACCTTCCTGGCGAAGGTAGTCAGAGAGGGCAAGAAGGATGTCGGTGTCGTCATCCACGAGCAAAATGCGCGGCTTCGTGGACAAGGTTGACATGTTTCCTTTCTTTGGAGGCGAATCAGAGGATTGTCAAATTTTGGTAGAAAAAGTCACCTGGAAATATCCCTACTTTCCTCCAGCCATTCAAAAAGCTCTGCAATTTATAGGCTTAGGTAAATGCTTGTTTTTCGAAGAAAGAGGGAGCTGTTAAAATTAATAATGTATCTGTTCAGATAACTTTTGTATCTAAACGGATACATGTTTGGCAGACCGCATTGGTGATTCTCAGGAGGGTGTGGTCGAGAGGGTTACGGGCAAGATAACACAGAAGCGACTACCCTCTCCGGGAGAACTTTCCACCCAAATCGATCCGCCGTGCAGCTCGACTAAACTCTTCGTAATAGCCAAGCCGAGCCCCGCTCCCCGATTTTTCATTTCAGAAGATTGCCCACGGTAAAACCGTTCAAAAATCGTCTTTTGTTCCTCGAGAGGAATGCCGCAGCCGCTATCAATGACGCATGTTTGGATCATGTCGTCGTCCCGCTGGTTGACTTCCACTTTCACAGTTCCGGGAGACTCTGTAAATTTGAGGGCGTTGTTGATGAGGTTGGTAAAAATCTGAATGAGCTTATCCCGATCGCCTTGGATGAATCCGATGGGATCGGAAATATGGGCTTCGAGAATGAGTGAACGTTCCTGCGCGATAGATTGCAACGTTTCCACCACCTCTCTGGCGAGGCTGCCCATGTTAACGGGGCTCCGGTGCAAGTCCATGCGGCCTGCTTCGATGCGGGAAAGGTCCAAGAGATCATTGATCATCCGAGTGAGTCGTTCGATGTTGTATTTCATCCGTTCGAGATAGAATGATTGTCGGTCATTCAGATCGCCGACCAAACCATCCAACATGTTTTCCACCAACCCTTTAATAGAGGTCATCGGCGTGCGAAGTTCATGTGAGACAATGGACACGAAGGAGGACTTCAACCGGTCTAATTCCTGAAGACGTTCATTGGCGGACTGCAAATCTTGCGTGCGTTCTTTGACTCGTTCTTCGAGAGTTTGAGCGAGCTTTTCGACTTCCTCATAGTTTTGTGCGTTGTCGATGGCAACCGCCACGTGACTGGCTATGGTCAAAAGCAAATCCAGATCTTCCTGTGTGCAGCGTTGATGGCCCCGATCGGCTCCCAGATACCCCAGCACGCGTTGATGACTCAGCAGCGGGGCACACACAAAAGAGATCACTTCCATTTGTCGACAGATGGGCAGAATGAGAGGGCTCATCTGATGGGCAATTTCCTCCAGATCGTATGCCAAAACCGGACGTCCGTGGAGCAAAAGGGTTTCATCTATGCTTCCTGGAGAAATGGGAAATTCAAGGTGTCGAATTTGCTTCTCTAATTCCAGGGGCACCCCTGACACATCGGAGACCCTGGCTTTCGTGCCTCCAGGATTCTGGAGAACGAGGATCATACGTTGGAATCCCAGATTTTTTCGAAGGAGCTTCAGGACGGTGGAAAACAGTTTTTGGACATCGAGTGTCGAAGTAATCACAATTCCGGTTTGGTGCAGCGTACTGAGTTGCGTGACCTGCTTCGTGATGGTGTGAACATAATGAGAGATGGCTTCTTCACGTTGTTGGAGGGCTCGCGCCATCCGATCGATGCTGGTGGTGAGTTGTCCCACTTCATCCTGGGTGTCTGTCGCGACCGTCACGGACAAATCCCCTTCAGCGATTTTTCTAGAGGCCACTGCCAAACGCTGAAGGGGTGTGACGATGCGATTGGCTAGCAGAATTGTGAGAAGAATACCCACGAGGATGATTCCCACGGTGAGGAGCCCGATGTGCCACACCGTTTGATTGAGCGATTGTTGCATGTGTGCGGTGCTGAGGCCGATTTGGATGATGCCGATAATGCCGGACGGTTTGGGGGAAACTGTCAGACGGTCTTGAAGGTTTTCTGACAACAGCAATTCCATTGTGGAGAGCCGCCTATCTTGCCGGTAGACTGGAAGGGCGAGATCATAAATGGTTTCTGATCCGACTCTGAATCCTTCTGCACCCTTTCGTTCTGCGGACCTAACAAGGAGAAGTCCTTCCTTCAGCGGTGAGGTATGTAAGACCGTCAAAAGTGGCTCAATAATGGAATTTTTGGGAGCTGATGTGATCAGACCCTCTGTGAGGGAATCATCCGGGAATAAAGGGTGCGTTTCGTCACGAGTGAGCTTCGTCGTATTCACTAATTTTCCTTTTGATTTTCCGACCAACACGTTTCCGTCCTGGTCTCGTGCGATGGCGTAGACGACTTCCGGTGCCGATAACGCGCCATCTAACATCGTCTCCAGATAATGTGTATCTTGAATGATGAGTCGATTGACGCTGACATTGTTCAGTGTTTTAACCAGAATTGTTCCTGTTTTGAGTAGCGCACCTTTCATGACCTCGGCTTCCTGCTGAATGAGGTATCCACTGAGACTTGAGCAGGCAAGAACGATGACCAGACTAACAAACAACGAAAATTTCGCTCGTAACGTGAGAAATCCCCTCGGAATTCCGGTGGGTTCAGTTGGGAGAGGTGATGGGGATTGGCTGAGTTGAGGTTTAAAATTGCTCATCGAATTGCCTCAGGACGTCTGGAGTGAGAGAGAGGCTCAAATACCTTGCGGACCTCTGATTGATGGATTTATGGACGCGTTCAGGAGGGATAATCGTTCCCAATAGAGATGAAGCCGTTTTTCCGGCCAGTTGTTGGGTCAGCTGGGCGGCCTGTTTGCCAATGTCCACATAATGGAAATATGCGCCGACAACTGCGCCGCTACGCACTAATCCGGCGGAAAAACCCACGACGGGAATCTTGTATTCCAAAGTGGTACTTAACAGAAAGTCCAAAGTGTTTTCCGTGAGAACGGTACTGTCCGGTAACAGCCACAAGGCGTCGATGTGGCCTTTGAGGGCATTGAGGGCGGAGGTGACATCTTGTTCTTGATGTACTTCTTCAGAGACGATCTTGATGCCCAATGCCTTGGCGTCCTGGAGCAGTTGACTATGCATCTCGTTTGTTTTTTGCGGATCGAAAAGCACTCCGATGCGTGAAACCTTGGGTGCTAAAGTGTGTAAAGATTGTAGGGGTTGGCGAAAGGGGACCTTCAGAGAGAGACCGACCATGTTGGCGGTCGGCAAGCCATATTTTTCCGGATCAAGAACCAAACAAAATATGACGGGGATATCCGGAATTTCGAGTTTGGCAGCAAGAGCCGCTTTTAATCCCACTGCTAACACAACCTTGGCGTTAGATGCGCGAATGCGCCGCGATAGAATGCGGCCCTTTGCCAGGTCTCCCTGGAGGTCGTATTCCCCGGTCACGTGAAAGGAGGAAGGGAGAGCCGATGTAAATGCAGTAATGGCTTCAGAGTAGGCGTTGATGTCTGCCGACTTCAGGATGGCGACTTCCTCGGCAAAGGTGACAGTGGACAGGTTGAGGAATAATCCCACACACACGATCGCCCGGATAAGCCTCCTCCAATAGGCTGATCGGTGGCAAATAGCCCTCAACTTGTTCATCGTTCTCAGGGACGTTTATGAGGTTGTTTGTCCTACCAATATGGTCAGGAAATGGTTTCTTGTTGATTCATTCGAAACGATAAAAAAGTGTTTTCATGGTCGGGTGTCCGGGTATAAATAAGGATTCTTCTTTCATATTCTTTCCTGCTTGTGGGGGAAAGAATAGGGAATTCCATTCATCGCCAATTTAGGCTCTGATCTCTCATCAGGAGTAATCTTATTTTCTCTGAGCGTTTCCCTGGTCGAAGGGCAAACGCAATCTTCACCCTGAAGTCTCACCCAAATTTTGAAAAGAAGCAAGGGTAGTACCGGTGGAAAGCTCGTCACCAAATGTCGGGAAATTTCCTGGTCGGAAATGAGCAGGAAATTAAGTGGATGGGGGCCTAGGAAGCAAGGAAGAGCGGAAACCGTCTAGGAGAGATACTCAGATGGAATGGGAAAGTCTCTTTAGAGTACTGGAGGAAATATCTCGGTGTTCGCAACTATACCCAATCCCACTCTGGCACCGAATGCCTGTGTCTGTAATAACTTTATGGTACGCGATGCCACTCGTATTCTGAAACAAACTGGGCGGTAAGTGAGCGAATCAATCTGGATTCTGCCGTTTCACGTATTATGGGAGTCTGATAATGCGGTTGCCATCCACAATTAAGACAGCGGACCACGGTTTCATTCGAAGTTTCTCCACCCTCTTGATGCACCAGGCCTTGGCATTTTGGACATTGCGCGAGTGTGTCGGCACAGTAGGCCGATGGATCGGGTCTGAGAGAATCCAAATGGATACGAGTATGGCGTCGGCGAATTTTTCTGAGCGTGGTGGCCGGGTTATTCGCGGATGAATTGGTTCTTTGTTGGAGAGTGGATTTCATCATGTGGATCCCTTTCTTAAAATAAATGCAGTGGTGAGGTGGCCTTTAGTCTTCAGGATTGTTCGTTTTCCATCGTTATTTACGCTTCCCGGTGTTACCTAGAGGTTCAAGCAAGAGAAGTGCCTGAAGAACATGAATAAATCCTAGGGAGTAAATGCCAACAGTTATTAAGCACTATATGGTGCTAAAAAAAATTGAAGCTTACACAAGGGCAGAGGGGAAGGAGGTATCACCAGGTATCTAAATGGATACAGAATGTATCTCATCAGATACATGAGGTGGGAGGTGTAAATTTTTAGGGAACGGCAGGGGGGATTTTGGTGTGTATGGAAAAGGGGCGACTGCCTGGCTCTTCATCCTGCGGCGGGAAGGGTGATCTGATTATATCTTTGAGCAGGTGACGCGAAAGAGTTGTTGGTCTTCCAGGCGCAGGGCAATGAGTTCCCGTCCCCACACGCATCCACCGTCGATCGCAAACACGCGTGGTCCTTTCACGACTCCTAAGGCTGACCAATGGCCAAAAATAATTGTGTCCTCTTGTGTCGCCCGATTGGGAACTTGGAACCATGGCATAAACCCTGGAGGGGCGTCGTCGGGATGCCCCTTAAACGAGAACTCAGGAATTCCTTCTTTGGTGCAGACCCGAAGGCGTGTCAGGACATTGGTCGTGAGACCTAATCGTTCGTCAAGGCTCAGATGGGGGGAAAACACAATGGGTTTTCGAAAATAGATTGCCGGTAAGTACTGGTGAAAATTATCATCCCGCAGGGCTTCCTCCACTTCACGAGCGAACTCCAATACTTGGGATAGGGACCAGGAAGGTAAGAGGCCTGCATGAATCAGGCAATATCCATCTTCGACGTGGGCAAGGGGTCGAAACCGCAACCAGGTGAGCAATTCATCCACATCGGGTGCCGAGAGTACCGATTGTAAGGTGTCTTTACGACTTAGAGTGGTGACCTTGGCCCACACCGCAAGAAGATGTACGTCATGATTGCCCAACACGGTGATGGCCGAGTTCCTTAACTGCTTGATGAGGCGAAGCACTTCCAGGGAATCCGGTCCTCGATTGACTAAGTCCCCGACGAACCAGAGACGATCGGATGCGGGATTGAAGTGAATCTTTTCTATCAAACGGTGTAAAGCCTGGACGCATCCCTGTACATCTCCAATTGCATAAGTAGCCATCGTGAAGGATCCTCGAATGGTAAAAAAATTTCTACTGGAAGAATATACCCTAATTTAGCATTTTTTATCCGCGTTGGTGTCCCCGCCTTGCTACAATGGGCCGATGTTTGAAGGAGTCTTTGTATTTCAGCCCTCTTCTTGGGAAGACCGGAATTGGGCGAGTCTCAGTGGACTGCCTTTAGAAGAGGTGTGGCTCCCGGTTGATGAGTCAGTCACGATATTCGGCTGGTTTGTCAGCGCCGGACCGACCAAACCGGTGCTCCTCTGGTGTCATGGCAATGCGGGTAATATTAGTCATCGGTTAGACAATATCCGGGAGCTGTATCGGCGTGGATTATCTGTTTTCATCTTTGATTATCGCGGCTATGGCCGGAGCACGGGCACTCCTTCAGAGCCCGGCATGTATCAGGATGCTCTTGCCGCCTATGACTATGTCTTAAACCGACGTGGGATTGCCTCGAGCGGGATTGTACTGTTTGGACGATCTTTGGGCGCGTGTGTGGCCTGTGAAGTGGCCATTCTCCGGCCATCGGCCGGAGTCATTCTTGAGGGGGCATTTCCTTCTATCCAGGCCATGTCGGACCACCATTACTTAGGATTGCCCGCCCGCTGGTTGCTAAATGTGAACTTCAATCTGACTGAAAAGGTGGCAAAGCTGAGGCGTCCGCTATTGGTGATTCATGGCGATAAGGACTCCATTGTTCCGGTGGCCCTGGGGCGGCAGGTCTATGATGCAGCACATGAGCCTAAACAATGGTATGTGGTAGTGGGTGCGGGACATAATGATATGCCCTTTGTTGGGGGAACCTCCTATTTTCAGAATATCACGAGCTTTGTTCAGACTTTAATCTCCAAAGAGCATGGAGGGTCTGGGTGATTGATGTTGTCCGGCTTGACCACCCTTTCGATCAATGGCTACCATGCTTTTCGTCTCGGACTAGTATGCCGGTGATGTAAAGATTTTTATGGGTTCTGTCGCGTATCTCTATCAAATTAATCGTTCTCCAGGTGGACTCCCCAAGCTGCCCGTGCCCGATGCGTGTATTACGTTCAAAGGGATGGATGGAGACCGGCATCGGAATCGGGCTTTGCATGGCGGCCCGGATCGGGCCTTATGCCTGTTCTCGTTTGAGGTCCTGGAGGCCTTACAACAAGAGGGGCACACAGTTCACCCTGGAGCCTCGGGAGAAAATTTGACCGTAGCCGGACTAAACTGGACACAGTTGAAACCAGGTGACCATCTGAAAATTGGAGAAAAGGTGCAGATCAAACTGACAAGTTATTGTGAACCGTGTCGTCATAATGCGCAATGGTTTGTGAATGGCGACTTTTCCCGAATCTCGCACCGGCAACACCCCGGATGGAGCCGATTGTATGCTCGTGTCTTGTCTGAAGGACGGGTGCGGCAAGGTGATGGTGTGTGGGTCGTGACGTCGCCGAAAAGGAATATGAAATGATGGAACGGGTTCTCGAACCGGAAATTATGGATGATCCGGTGCAAGTTCAGGCCTATGCCGAAGCGGATTTTCAAGAAGAAAATCAGGGGTTTGTGGATACCTTTCTTCGACTCTATGAGGACCGTGATGGCCCTCATGTTGTGGATGTGGGGTGCGGCCCCGGAGATATCGCCATCCGCCTGGCCCGTAATCATCCCACCTGTCTGATTACAGGAATTGATGCTTCCATTCCCATGATCACCTGGGCGGAACAGGCAGTGAAGCAAGCCGGGTTAGCTCATCGAATAGAGTTTCTCTCCCAACGGTTTCAAGATGCCAGATTGGCTACTCCAGCTGACGCCGTGATGTCGAACAGTTTGGCCCACCATGTTCCCAATCCTTTACGATTTTGGTATGAAATAAAAAAAATGATCAAGCCAGGTGGGCTAGTGGTGGTCATGGATCTCCTTCGTCCGGATTCTCCCGACGAGGCGCAGGCGCTCGTTGAGCAGTATGCGGCTCATGAACCAGAGAGATTACGCCAGGATTTCTTTCACTCCCTGTTGGCGGCCTTTACGGAGGATGAGGTGGCTGCCCACCTCGCAGAACTTAATTTAAGCCGCTTGATGGTAGATGTCCCGGATGATCGGCACTGGATCGTGTACGGGCGTGTGTACTGACCTTGAAAGATCTTGACGCTTTAGACCCGTAAGTCTTAAAGTGCCTGTTCGGTTGGGGGATCGTCTAGGGGCAAGACATAAGATTTTGGATCTTAGAACCCAGGTTCGATTCCTGGTCCCCCAGCCAGTCAATTTCATTTTTTCTTTCAAACACTTCCCTCACGTCATTCTTTTCCGGTATTGGCCCTTCAACCCCACTGGTCTTGGTTTTGGTCCCGGGTTCGAACAAACTTCCGTGGTTGATAGGCTCATGGCGGAAGCCCGGCGAAAGGCGAGCATACCGCATGGTCATGGGGCCATTCCGATGCTCAAGTATTATTTTTTGGAGCAATCACATTTGCAATTCTCCTGATCAGTGGCTGAAGCACTAATTGATCGAAAACCTCTCCGCGCGAGATTTTTTTACCTTTTCTTTAAACAGTACGTCGTCCAGGGTGAGTATTCAATTTTCAGGATGAACTTTAGGTCTGGTAGAGAAAAAATGTGTAGCTGCTTTACGGGCAATGAAAATTTTAAAGGTCTCGTTTTGAAAGGTTTATCTCCGTAAGGGGATCCTTACAGTATGGAATCCTCTCATTCTATTGCGTATGAGCGTATAAAATTCCAATCAAAAAAATAGGGAAATTTTTCCCAGATATGTGACCTATTTTCTTCTTGGGACAAAGGTCCCATAAGCGGCAGGGCAATAAACTATCAAGCAGCAATGCTGTGTGGCCAATAAGTCGATAGCTATAGTGAATCGAATCCAAGTGGAAAAACCAAAGGATGATTTTTGATCCAAAATTGAGGATTCAATTTATCTTAGAGAGTTATGCATAGTGTATTGGCGTTATTGACCCAAGGCATAGTGATAGGACAAAAGGACATGAACTTGAAAAAAACAACGGACCTCGTGAAACATTCACTAAACCCCCTTGCCGGGTTGGGTGTTCATAGATACCGTAAAAAGATATGTTCGCATGGTTAACACGGTTTATTGAGCATCACCCCAACCTTCATCGTTTTGCCCTTTATATTTGGAGGCTGTTTCCGCCACGGGTGGCAGGATTTTTTAAAGGGGTGCTTGCCAGAAGCTGGGTAGTGGGGGCAATAGCCGTCATGATCGACGAAAATTCATCACCTCCGGAGGTACTCTTGGTTGAGCACAGTTATCGGCCGAAAGGAGCATGGGGCCTTCCTGGTGGGTCTCTCGAATCGACTCTCGGAGATCCGACCAGACCAAGTAACACTTCATCGCCTGACGATGTTATTCAGGCAGCTCTTTGCAAGGAAATGTCCGAAGAACTCGGAATCGCCATTAGGGTGAACAGCCTCCTTAGAATTGATGCTATTCCCTATCTTCCGGAAGAACCCGGTCCCTTTCGATTGCACTTTTACTTCCGCTGTGCTCCACAGGACGGTTTCGCAATCTTCCGTGCGAGACTGAGTTCCGGGCACATACGCCCCCGCTCTCCCGAGATCAAAAATATACGGTTCGTTCCTTTGCATGAGTTAACCAAGTACGACATATTTTCAACCGATCTGAGATTCTTGAATGATGATCTTCCAAGGCTTGAGCCAGCCCTTGCTACATTGAAATCCGATTGACTATTAAATTTTCGATTGTGTGGAAATCTTGCGATGGGAATGAGCAGGCCCAAGCAGTTCTCAGGGGACCTGAGTGTGAGGAAAAACTACGACAAACAACGTGTGTTTACGAAAGAGGGATTACATGCGCCTGGATAGGTGAACCGAAGGAGTCATATTGGAAGGGTTTCACGGCAGGAATTATCTCCTGCTCGCACCGAATCCTTTAACCTGCTTGGGATCGCTCTTCTTCAGTTCATGTTTGTTCAGACGATCCTCTTTGCCTCACCGCTCAAAAAATAAAGAGCCATGCCCGGTCCAGGGGTCTCATACGTTCTGATATTGCACAGGCCTTTCCTTCTTTGATTCTCGAATTGAGAGGTCTCGAATAAATCCTGAATAGGAAGGATGCGTCCCTGTCATCCAGGAATTCAAAGAGAGTTCGATGGGGAATTCCTGCCCGCTTTTTCTTAATCCATGGAGTGTGACCGTTTTCCCGATGACGTGAGATTCGCCTGTTGTTTGTAACCGGTTCATGCCTTTGGTATGAGCTTCCCGGTAGCGACTGGGCATGATCAGTGTCAGTGGTTTTCCAAACATTTCCTCGGCGGTATATTCAAACATCGATTCAGCAGCCTTATTCCAGGACATGATGCGGCCGGTGTGATCGGCTAATACAATGGCATCAATGGCTGCCTGAAAGACGGCTTGAAAGCGGATTTCGCTTTCATATAAGGCGTGACGGGCGCGTTCCATTTTTTTTGCCAAGGCATAAGCCTTGAGCGCTTGACGCACCGTGGTTCTAATTTCGGAACGGTTGATGGGTTTATGAAGATAGGCAAAGGCGCCCTGTTCTTCCAGGGGGCCGGTCACATCATCGAGAGTGGTGTAACTCGACAAAATAATGATGGGAAGACCTGGCACCGCTTTTGTCATCTTCTCTAGAACGAGTAACCCATCCATGTCAGGGAGTTTGACGTCAAGGATTACCACACTAGGCGAGTGAAGTTTTACGCATTCCAATGCGGTGCCGCCTGTTGAAGCCACATTAATGTGATGCCCGTCGGCTTCCAAAAGATCTCGTAAAGTCAGGACAATATCCTGTTCATCGTCGACGACTAGAATGGGGGATGAGGAAGAGGATGGTATCGGGGATGCGTTTGCCATGGTCTGACCTCATGTCTGGCGTAATTGTCCCTCAAGGCAGATGGTCCTGAGAATGGGCTTATAATGATTGAACACGCAATCTACGTACCAATTACGGCATACGTTGAATCGGTTGAGCGATAAGCCTTTGGAAAAAAATGTGATTTTGTGAAAATTTTGCAAAGGAAAGTCCCTGTGTTATTGACTTTTTTATATGAAAAAAGGAAATTTATATATCTGTTTGGATACACCCAATTATCCAAATGGATACACAATCTTGACCTGTATACTCCACGAGATTGAATTGACCGACAAATGTGTTTGCGAATTTGCCCTGTCTTTTCGATCTGTTTTCTTTAATAGGTCAACTAGCTGTCTCCAAGCCTCAACAATCGGATTCCACCCGACGTGAAATTGTGAAGGGCACCATTCGGCTTCAAAACCGGAAACGGCGCTTTTGCCTAGGGCAGAACCGTAAAAATGTTGGATACGGATCCTGCGGGGTAGTTTGTGGAAGGGAGTCGATCCAGGAAACCTATGCAGGTCCAGGGATTTTCGGCGAAATGGTTCGAATCGATGAGTCATCAAGGGCAGGTTTGGCCTCGATGCGGTGTGGCTTGAGTTCATCCATTGGTTATGGCACTCTCCACTGTTGATAAACAAGAATTAGTGTTCATGCGGAATTTGGGTGTTTGGCTTACTGGTAAAAAAGCCTGGGATAATGCCCCGTGCTCCCTTTCCTTGGGCCGTATATGGTTTCCTCATCCGGTCCTTCCCATGAATGTTGAACCGCTGGCGTATTTGGTGATCTGGGAATGAACATGGTTATCCCCATACAGGAACGGTTAATTGTCGCACTTGATGTTCCCTCCGTAGAGGAGGCCCGTCAATATGTGAAGGATTTAGAGGGTGTCGCCCGGTTTTATAAAATCGGCCTGGAATTATTTCTGGCGGTAAATGCGGATTTTATCAAGGAATTACGTGCACAAAATTGCAGGATTTTTTTAGATCTGAAGATGAATGATATCGATGAAACCGTGCGCCGAGCTGTGAATCTGGCGGCTGATCTTGATGTTGATTTTCTTACCATATTGGGAAATCATGCCACAGCCAAAGCTGCAGTGTTGGGTCGAGGCGCCGGGTCAATACAAATATTGACCGTTCCGCTCCTTTCGAGTTGGGGGGAAAAAGATCTTCAAGACCTGGGGATGTTGAGTGTGCAACCAGGAGAGCCCGGACGTTTTCATTCTCTGGATGACTACGTCTTATGGCGAGCCGATATGGCGATGGCCCAAGGGTGCGATGGTCTAATCGCCTCAGGAAAATATGTTGGAATTCTGAGAGAACGGTTTGGTCCGAAGGCGCTCATTGTCTCTCCAGGCGTGAGACCTGCCGGACAGAACACCCATGAACATCAACGTTCATTAACTCCATTTGATGCCATTCGAGCCGGGGCCGATTATTTAGTCGTTGGGCGACCTATTCGCGATGCGGACAATCGGCGCAAAATGGCCGAAAGGATTCAAGAGGACATTGCCTCAGCGGTCAAGGCTGGTCCCTCGAAAGAGCGGACATTGGCTGGGGAACGATAGGTGGCAACATCCCATGAGTCTTACGGAACCAAAGTGGCCCTTCATTAAATTTCCTGCACGGTTTTTCCCTTCCTTATTTTAGGGGGGTGTTTAACCTTTCTCACGCTTCCTTTTGTCTCTAGGTAGCTTGCCTCACCCCTGAATGACCAACGGTTGATACGCATCCTCTTCTATTAAGTAATTTCGACTGTATTGTGGCCTCTTGGTAAACCGGACCGTGATACACCGTTTTTCCGAATATCACAGGAGCGGTTGTGATACCCAGAAGACCCCTCCCCAGTATTCATTTTCCCGGTATCCTCTCTCCCTTCTTGTTGATGAGGAGGGGCGTGACCATTAATGCCGGGATTGTTATGATGGGGCCGGATAATTGGGAAATAGTGGGGATTGGTTTCCGGATGGCCATGAGCCGCGATCAATCCCGTGAGCGAAACCAACATCCTGTGTGGTCGATGCTGAAGTAGGATGCGCCGGAGAAACCGGTGGAGAGGTGGAAATCCAAGTGGATCCTGTTTTGGAAAGTCTAGGTTCAAACACCTCTAAGGCAGAAAGCCCCAAATACATCCTTGAATAAATTCCGAGAGTCACGCACACAGTTCTGGACGGTAGACATCATGGAGGGATATATGACGATGCGAAGGGAATGGTTGCGAATCCTCATTGTGCAAGACCGTCCTGACCAATTGGAAGCGCTCGTCAATGTTCTAGGGGAAGAAGGCTATCAGGTGGTAGGGGCCAGGACGGCCGCGGAGGCTTCGGAATGTGCGAAATGCGAAAGCTTTGCGGTCGCAGTGGTCGATCTGCAGGCGCCGGATGTTTCCGAAGTCTCATTGCTTTCTCTTCTCAAGGCGAAGAATGCAGAGATTCAGATGATCCTGAATCCGGCCTTTGCTACTCTGGGTTCAGCTAAAGATGTCATTGGTGAGAGCGTCGTTGCCTACCTTAAACGGGATGGGTCCCCATCGGAATTGCTGAGTACTCTCCGTCAGACCTTCCGTGACCAACTGACGAAATACACAAAGGAACTGGAGGTCGCGCTGGCAGAGCGGGATGAACGATTTCGGCAACTTGTGGACCATATCAAAGAAGTATTTTGGGTCTTTGCCCCTGACCAGTCTGAGATCTGGTATATCAGCCCTCAATATGAAACGGTCTGGGGCCGGAGTTGTGCCAGTCTTTTGGAAAATCCGCGAAGCCTATGGAATGCGATTCATCATGAGGATCAACCACGATTTCACACACACCAGTTTGCACCGGATGTGAATGGGGTTCAGGGAGAATGCCGGATTGTGAGACCGGATAACACCATGCGGTGGGTGCGAATTCAAACGGTTCCCATTCGAAAGCCTAATGGGGACTTGCTGAGCCTTGCGGGAGTGGCGGAGGATATTACAGAACGGAAGCGTGTGGATGAGGCTCTGACGAAAACTGAACGGCAATTTCGACAATCAAGCCGCATGGAAGCCATTGGGACGTTGGCAGGCGGCATCGCCCATGATTTCAATAATATTTTAACGGCCATTTTGGGCTATACCGAGTTGGCGTTGGCCACGGTGCCAAAGGAAAGCCGTACTCAACGAAATCTGCAAGAAGTGCTGACCGCAGGTCACCGAGCCAAACACTTGGTGCTTCAAATTTTGACCTTTAGTCGTCAAGCAGGTCAGGGGAAGAAGCCCACACCTCTCCACATGATCGTCCGGGAAGCCCTGAAACTCTTACGATCCACGATTCCCACGACCATTGAGATCCGTCAAGCATTTAACACAGAGGCCATCATTCTAGCGGATCCAACCCAAATGCATCAGATCATTATCAATTTATGCACTAACGCTGAATATGCTATGCGAGAACCTGGCGGGATTTTAACCATTACCCTGGAAGATGTGGAAGTGACAGAGGAACTCACCGGAGCGATCTCGGGATTACATCCTGGCTCGCATGTTCGATTGACGGTGGAAGATACCGGTTCGGGCATGACGCCTGAGGTACTCGAACGGCTGTTTGACCCTTTCTTTACTACCAAGCCGATTGGCGAGGGGTCGGGGATGGGGATGGCCGTGGTGCATGGAATCATTACGAGTCACAAAGGAGCCATTGTCGTTGATAGTATCGTGAACAAGGGGACGAAGATCGATGTTTACCTCCCGACCGTTCCGACACAGGTCTTAGAGCCTGTTTATGATCAAAAAGCCATTCCGACTGGGAAAGAGTCCGTTTTATTTGTGGATGATGAAGAGACGATTGTGCGTCTGGGGAAGGAACTTCTCACCCAACTGGGATATACCGTGGAAGTGCACACGAGTTCCATCGAAGCCCTGAGGACATTTAGGCAAGACCCTCATCGTTTTGATCTCGTGATTACTGATCAGACTATGCCGGGATTAACCGGGGAGGCTTTATCCCGTGAGCTTCTGCGGATTCGCCCGGATCTCCCCATCATTTTGTGTACAGGATTCAGTCATGTGATCTCTGCTGAGCGAGCGAAGGCATTGGGTATTCAGGGCTATTTAATGAAGCCATTGGCGATCCGGGACCTGGTTCCGATTATTCGCCATGTCCTCGACAAAACATCTTCATCGTTAGCCGAGTCTTGAGATATCGCAAAAGGAATAAATGGGAAAGGTATGGTTCTATGAGTTTGTGGTGGGTCATAACATAGCCCTCTGAGTGCAGGCCATTCCGGGATGGCTATTCAATAATCATGAATTCCAGAAGCGGATAGGGTTTTGTTCGTGTCATGTTTGATAGTCGAGAAGTTGTCAGTTTGGCACAAACCGTTATTTTTTAAAGGATCAAAAGTTGGTCGCACAGTTCGTAATGTGTCATTTCCTGGAGAAGAGGAAGGTGACCATCCGGAGTGGGGCGTGGAAAGAGACAAAGTTATGGCAAACATTCTTGTTGTGGATGATGATCGGCAGGTTTGTGACCTGTTGAAGCAAGCCTTGGAAAACCAGGGATATACTGTGGACTGTGCCTCAAACGGAGTCGAAGGCATCAAGGAATATCGCAACCACCCTGCCGATCTCATTATTTTAGATATTCTTATGCCCGAAAAAGAGGGGCTTGAGACCATACTGGATTTGCGGCGTGAATTTCCTCAGGTAAAAATTATTGCCATGTCGGGCGGAAGTGAGCGAGCCAAACTCGATTTGTTGGATCTCGCTCGTCGGTTAGGGGCTCAACACACCATCGATAAGCCTTTCCAATTGCACGCCATTACGGACCTCGTTACGCAAGCCCTGCAAGAAAATTAGCCAGGGTTTACCTGTTTGGAACACGAGCAATGCTGTATTTTCGGACTCAACCTGATGCCGTGTTTATTCCGTTTGTGAGGCAGGCGCTTGACTACGAACTTCAATCCGTACGGCGTGTCGCATCTCACAATGACACCGACGCCTGGTTAGTGGAGTATCCGGCCGTCGGGATATTGTTTACTCCCTATAGTGCACTCATCACGCTTGAGGAATTGCTGGTTGCCCATGAGGCATCGATGGTCTATCGATTGACCGACTATCATTGGCTTCTACTTTACGGAAGCCTCAAAAATTATTGTCTCTGGCACAACGATCAGGTTCATGATGAATCGGTGTCATTTACCGTGTTGGGGGGATACCGGTTTGGGCCGGTGGATTTCGAAACAATGACCGATTGGTATTTCTGGGATCATGAATTTATGGAACTATTGTACGCGGATGCGGATGAATCAGATTGCTGTCTATGTGGAGACCACACAGACAGGTCTGACATTGATCTCTCATATGGATTACGTCCGCATCCTGACAAGCTCAAATTAATCCCGGTGGAGGAGCCCGCCTGGCGCATTCCGGAGCCAGAAGAATGTGGCCAGTGGCGTCTACCATAAGACCGATTCATCAATAAGTGAAGTGGCGTAAAGTCTCTCAGGAGAAATCATGGAAAAACCAGCAGACGTTCAATTTGACATTCATGACCTATTGCGTCGTCGCTGGAGTCCAAGAGCGTTTGCCGATCAGCCGGTAGAACGAGAGAAAATCCAAAGCTTGTTGGAAGCAGCACGATGGGCTTCCTCCTGTTTTAACGAACAGCCTTGGGTCTTTATTCTTGCAACAAGGGAGCACCCCGAAAGCCATCAGAAGCTTCTGAGTTGTCTGGTGGAGGGAAATCAAATCTGGGCAAAACGTGCTCCACTTCTTCTGCTCACGGTCGCAAAACTCCATTTTGATCATAATGGACAGGTTAACCGCCATGCCTATCATGATGTCGGATTGGCCGTAGGAAATCTGGTCATGCAAGCCACAGCCATGGACCTGGTGGTCCATCAAATGGCCGGGATTCTTCCTCACACCATTTGCGAACGCTATGCTTTTCCTGCCGGCTATGAAGCCGTAACCGGGATCGCCATCGGGTATCAGGGAGATACATCTACCCTCCCGGTCCCGCTTCGTGAACGGGAATTGGCCCCACGGTCTCGTAAAGAGTTGAGGGAATTTGTGTTCTCCGAGACGTGGGGACGGAACCCGGAATGCTTGTAGGCGCACTATATCCCCCTCGGCCCCTGTTTCAGAGCGCTCCATCCCGGTTCTCACTTTTATGAACATGTCTCCTTGCTCATTGGAAACAGAGAGCGCTTTCTGTCTGCCCACAGGAGCCTGTCTCTTAAATGGCAGACAGGTGCTCGGTGATAGGGTAGGAGAAAACAAAACAGGATGATTCACTTAATCGCAAGAAATTAAGGCCTAAACAGTAAGGAAGGAGACACCATTCTATGATTACAGCCATAGGCGATGTGTTACGGCGGTGTTATGAGCGCGGGTGGATTACCAGTCGTGACGGAAATTGTAGCCTCAGACGAGCGAGGAGCGTCTACCTGTACGTCACCCCCTCAGGCTGGCGAAAGACGATTGTTCATCCTGAGCATATGGTCAAAATTAAGTTCGTAGACGGGAAGTTGCAGGTGGCTCCCGGAACCAATCCTTCCGGTGAGCTGCACATGCATTATCTCCTGACCAGAGGGATGAATCGAACGCGTGCGGTGGTACATGTGCATCCAACCCATGTGGTCGGAGCGATCTATCGAGGATTCGATCTCCAGAAAATCTGCAAAGACTTTCCCGAGATTTACCGCTATACCCGGATTGGCCCAACGGTGCCCGCCCTTCCTGCCATCAGCTCGGAACTGGGCGAAGCCACGGCGAAAGCCCTGGGGGTCACAGAAGCCAATCCGGCAGGCGATTACGATATTGTTGGCCAAGCCAACCACGGAGTTTGCTCTATGGCATCCGACCCCTGGTCGGCCTATGAGCATATCGAACGGTTGGATCATATATGCGAAATTGTCCTTAAAAGCGGCGTCTCTCCCTGACAGGATGGTGAAAATGGCCATCAGCTTTGTTCTCGCTTCGCTGAATGGTCATTTTGACCATCCTGTCCTTGGTTATGGGTGTTCAAACGTTCTCACTCTCCATCATTTTTACTAAATTTTCATAATTTTGTCTTAAAGATTTGGTATTGGGATGCTCTGCACCCAAGGCTTCCTCACGAATTGTTAGAGCGCGCTGAAGGAGAGGTGCGGTCTTATCATACTGTCCTTGGGCGTAATAGAGCAGAGCTAAGTTGTTGAGGCTCGTGGCGACTTCAGGATGCGTGGGTCCCAAGGTCTGTTCCCGAATGGCCAGGGCGCGCTGGTAGAGGGGTTCCGCGTCGGCATACCGGGCACGTTCGTAGAGATAATGGGCCGTTTGGTTTAACATTCGTGCCCCTTCTAAGAGCATGAGATTTTCTTGAGAAATGAGGGAGGCACATTGCTGTGCCTGACTCAGCAAGCGGTCATAATGGGGCCATGTTTCAAATTTTACATCCGGAAGCACACGATTCATCGTTCGGACGAAACGTTCAATCCATTGTTTTCTGGTCTCGTCGTTAAGACTCTCCAAGATGATGGCTTGGACCAGGCGATGGATTTCCAATGTGTGGGTGTTCATGCCTCGATGGATGAGGGAAAATTTTAAAATGTCCCCAATAGCGTTGTTAAACGATAGAGCATTCCCAACCACCAATCCGAGAACTGGACCGAGTTCGGACGCTCCCTCGGTGATGAGTTCTTCGGGTATGGAATCGGGATGAAGAAATGCACAGAACTGTAAAAGCTCAGCAGCGGCGGGATTTGCCTGTTCGATTTTTTGAAAGGACAGGACCCAGGTTGTGGCCACGGGATCGGGATGCCCAGATGCAAAGAGACCTCGTTCCTTGATAAGCTCGACACCATGCGTCCGGTAGAGGTCGAGATAACCAGCCAATCCACACTGTGTTTCCTCAATGTAGGCGCCAGCCTGGTCTAAGGCGAGTGGCAGACCGTCTAGTTCCCTGACAATAGCAAGGGCTTGGGTTCGTAGTACCTTGGGAACGGTTTCATAGGGAGTGTCTTTGGTGATCAATTTGGCACGTCGTAAAAGAAAAATCCCTCCCTCCTGATCCGGTAATTTTTTGACTTCTACCCCTGAGATCGTCCCTGTGGCTTGTGCTCTTGTTGTGAGCAGAATATGGCCGGATTGAAGTCCCTGGATGAAAGGGTAAATCAAGGAGAGGTCATCGGCATTGTCCAAGATCAAAAGCCATTCGTCATGTTGTTTGAGCCACCGAAGGACGGCGTTGACGATCTCTTGCTGATCTTTTGCATCCTTTTCCGGTAATTTCAACACCAAGGCGAGTTGGGCAAAGTCTGATATGAGAGATTCCTTGGATTCGGCTTTGATCCAGAAAATATGCGGATAATCGTCTTTGTGCCGGAAGGCATACTCCACAGCCGTTTGTGTTTTGCCGATTCCTCCCAATCTGGAAAAGGCAGCCCTGCCCGATGATAGAAGTGCTTCACGAATCTCCCCAAGAATATCCTCCCTGCCCATAAAAAACGGATTGCGCTCAAGCGGAATGTTCCAAACAGATTTGTGATGCTCTTTGGGCCTCTGATTGGTAGAAGGTTTGGGTTGGCCGGAAAGTTCCTGGACAACCAGACGAATGCCTTTAGCTACATCGGTCCAGGCTTCATCTTCTATGTTCCAACTGGCAATTGGTTTTCCATTTTGAGGTAGGGCCTGGAGCATGGCAAACGGGGCTGAGGTCCAGTCGGCCGAACGAATGATAATGGGAATGACCCGGGCTTCCCCATGTTGATGTTTTTCTAGGGCACGATCCATTTCTTTGTCGCAGCAATAATTAGAAGCCAGAAAATCAGAACTGATGAGCAGTAGAATAATGGAGGCCTGCTCCAGATTTTCGTGGATTTGATCGGCTCATTCACGGCCTGCCGAAATTTTCCGGTCGTGCCAGACCTCAATTATTCTATCTCGCTTCAGCGGGGCCAAATGGGTAACCAAGTTATTCCGATGGACCTCGTCCTTATGGGAATAGGAGATGAAAACTTTCATATGGGTTTTGAGGGTGTTAAACGCGGGTTTATATTAAATGCTCTATAAGAGGTGAATCTTTTTAATTGGCCTTTAAGCTTCCCAGGAATTCCCTAAATGTTCAAGAGGTTTTTGCGGTTGGACTGAAAGATCCATCCTGTGAAAATTGTCTAAATCGGACTGTTCTTCCCTCACGTATTGCTGGAGTCCGATGGAAAGGCTATCATTTCTTTTTTGATCCAACCGTTGGTTCAATTTTTTCTCTTCTTTATCGATTCATAGAAAGGACTCTGCATGGCTCAAAAGAAATCTGTTCGTCGCGTGGCTTCAACACCCCCTTCCAAGAAACCTTCAATAAAAATAAAAAAGACTGTGGCGTCTAAATCTGCTGCGACGAAAAAGGCGGGAAAAACCAGTGCAGCTATGAGAAAGAAAAAGGCTGCCCCAAAACTCACATCCGGTAAAAAGACGGTTGGTTCGAAAAAAACTGTGGCAACGAAAGCCAAACCGACTTCTTCAAAAGGTGTGTCTGCCAAAAAACCTGCATTGAAGAAGACAACCACAAAGAAGAATGTGGTGAAAACGGCTCTCAAGCCCAAAGCTAAAAAGCCTGCGGCTCAAAAACCGTCAACTTACAAAAAGAAGGTTTCTGTCGCGAAGAAAACAACCATTTTAGGAAAGGCCTCTAATCCGAAGTCTGTGGTCACAAAGCAAGAGGGGTTGGTGTCCAAAAAGAACGCAGGTTCGACCATAGCAAAAAAGGTGGTCACTAAGGCTCCTAGTCGATCAGTTCCATCCCCTACCCGTTCAGCCGAAACGAAGACGGGAGGAGAACCGCTCTCTCTCACGGAACGTTATAATCTTGGTGGCCTTTTCGTCTGCGCAATTGAACGAGCGAACGATCCAGAGTTCAAGCGGCTTCGTGCCGTGCTTCGTCATTTGGATCTTCCCTCTCAAGAAAAAGATAACCTTCTTCGCTTGTCGCAAGGGTTCACGATTCCCAAATTGTTTGCGGATGGCGTGGGAGGGGACAAAGTCAGTCAGATCCTGACGGACTTCATCCGGTTTGCGTTGGCTGAAGGAGCCTATGAGAAAAAATGGCGGGATGAAATCAGACAGGTTGGGGTGTGGTTGGGCTACTTTCCCCAGCAGTTCGAACAGATTGAACAGAAAGTTTTCGCGAAACGGTAGCGTGGTTCTGGTTACCCAAGATCACGGCGGCCTTCGATGGATTTGAGCAGAGTGACCTCATCGGCATATTCGATATCCATGCCGACCGGAATGCCATAGGCGATACGGGAGACCTTGACCCCCAAGGGTTTTAATCGCTTGGTCAGGTAAATGGCGGTGGCCTCTCCTTCAATTGTGGGGTTGGTGGCCACGATGACTTCCTTAAATGCTCCGTTCTGGACTCGGTTTTCCAGGTCATGGGTGCGGATATCTGCCGGCCCGATGCCGTCCAGTGGAGAGAGTGCCCCATAGAGGACGTGATAGAGGCCTCGAAAGGCCCGGCTTTGTTCGATGGCATACAGGGTGCTGGGCTCTTCCACCACGAGGATGATCGTGGTGTCCCGTTTCGGGTCCAGGCAAATCTCGCAGAGCGGGCCTTCGGCAATATTTCGGCATTGAGTACAGAAGGAGACCCCTTCTTTCACATCACGAATGGCATCGGCCAGCCGTAGCGCCTCTTCTTTTTCCGTCTTCATGAGATGAAAGGCCAATCGTTGAGCCGTTTTTTGGCCAATGCCGGGCAATCGTACGAGTTCACGGCTCAGACGAGCGACCAGCCCTTGAGGTTGGCCATTGGCTCTGGTGTGTTTGGTTGGAGTGGTTTCCAGCATAATAAACCTCGCTTGGTCAATTAGAACATGCCGGGAATGCCCATCCCTCCGGTGAGGGATTTCATTTCTTCGGCCATTAGCTCTTTCGCCTTTCGCAAGGCTTCATTGGATGCGGCGACGATTAAGTCTTGCAACATGTCATGGTCCCCGGATTTCAAGACTTCCGGATCGATGGTCAGCTTGGTTAATTGCATGGCTCCGTTGGCTTGCACGGTCACCATCCCGCCTCCGGCTGAAGCCTCGACTGTTTTCGTGGCAGCCTCCTCTTGAATTTTTCCCATTTTTTCCTGCATGGCTTGGGCTTGCTTCAAAAGATTGCCCATATTGGAGAATGGATTTTTAGACATTAACGTACCTCCTCATTTTGCGGGGTTCTTTCTGCCGATACGACTGTGCCCCCAAATAGTTCCAATGCTTGTTTCACCAAAGGGTGGGCCTTCACGTTTTCAATGAGGTCCTGGTCCTGCTCAAGTTTTTTTTTTGCTCGTAATTCTCCGGTTGACGGCGGGTAAGCCTGCCCCTCTTGAAATTCAATGACTTGGACTTTTATCGGCCGGCCGGCGAATTCCTCACATATTTGACCGATCAGCACGCGATTTTCGGGTTTGTCCGTTCTCCAGCGAGCAATCGAATCTTTTTTGGAATATCCTAGGACAACGGAGTCTGCCGTCATGGTTACGACACTCCCCTTCTCCAGGAAACTCCCGATATTAGGATGGTCATTAATCATGCGTTCAACGACAAGTTCCCAGTTTAACGTGACGGGTGGGCCGGACGAAGGCTGGGCAGCCGTTTGGGGAGAAGCCACCGAGGGTTCGCTGTTGGCAGATGAGGTCTGTGTCGGTACCGGCTTTTCCGCACCTGGTGGTGTTGAGGATGGAAACATTGTTGTGGCGCCGCCACCGGACCTGGGACGGGTCTGGCTTGTAGGAGTTACCGGTTTATCCGCAGGCGCCTGGACTTTAGCCGGTTGTGCGGGAGGCGGAGGCGAGGCCACAGGTGGCAATACCTTTGCCTGTAGGACAGATACTTGAGGGGGTGCGCTGGCCTTCTGTTCAGTTGTGGCGGAGGTGACTGTCGCAGGATCCAGCATCGCTGCCCGTACCACGGCGGCTTCAATGAGAAACCGTGGATGGGAGCTTCCTCGAAGACTGTCCTCTGTTCTGGAGAAAATGGCAAAAAGGGCCTGTAAATAGGGCTCGGAGAGTTGTTGGGCTTGCGCGATGGCCTGATCAACCTCCTCGTCTCCTAATTCAAGAAGGGTTTGTACTTGTGAGCGTGATGGTACCACGCAAGCCACTAGTAGATTGCGACATCGCTCCAACAGTTCCCGGCAATATACCCGGACATCAAAACCCTGGTCGACCAACTGCCCCACGAGAGCCATTGTTTGGGCGGCCTGGTGCCCAAGGATGGCGTCAAGCATGAGCCGGACGAGTTCGTCGGGCACGGACCCAATCAACATTTCCAAATCGCCATGCTGGATGCGTTCTCCACCGAAGGAGACGGCCTGATCCAGGAGGCTCAATGCGTCTCGCATACTGCCTTCACTAGCACGAGCCAGTGCCGATAAGCTTCGATCTTCCACAGTCACACCCGTTTGAGTGGCGATGTGGCGTAGTTGTGTGATGATTTCTAAGCGGGAAATGCGTCGAAAGGTGAAGTGCTGACAGCGTGAAAGTATGGTGGCAGGAATTTTATGAACTTCAGTTGTCGCAAAAATAAAGACGGAGTGACTCGGGGGTTCCTCCAGTGTTTTAAGCAGGGCGTTAAATGCCGAGTTGGACAGCATGTGGACTTCGTCGATGATGTAGACACGGTAGGTGCCATGAAACGGTGCAAATTTAACGTTTTCACGAAGTTCACGGACATCGTCTACTCCGGTATTCGATGCTCCGTCAATCTCGATGACATCCACCGAATTGCCTCGGGTGATTTCGACGCAACTTGGACAGGTTCCACAGGGATGGCTGGTGGGACCCTGTTCACAGTTAAGAGATTTGGCCAGGATGCGCGCGACAGTGGTTTTGCCGACTCCTCGCATGCCGGAGAAAACATAGGCATGGGCGACCCGTTTGCGGTCGATCGCATTGGTGAGTGTTTGCACGACATGGGACTGCCCCAGGACTTCCTGAAAATTGGTCGGGCGGTATTTCCGTGCGGAAACTTGAAATTCCATAATTCGCGTTAATCAGAAAAAGAGCGGTTCGTTATGTGCCCTCGAAGACTTCGGTCTGGTACAAAAACACGGAGAGCCAGCAATAAAGTTAGTCGGGGCCAGGTGATCCTGCGGCACACAGACTAGCCCACGTACCGTTGCTTCCTTCCGGACCTGGCGGGGTTTGCAGGATTCTGTCGCACAGGGCCCAGCCCCTAAATGCAGTTTCGATGGTCCATCGCCTCACGGACTGGCGAAAATCATCTTTTGAGGATATCAGTGATCCTCACGGCGGACCAAATATGGCGGAGAGGGTGGGTTTCGAACCCACGGTACCATTGCTGGCACACGTGATTTCCAGTCACGCCGATTCGGCCACTCTCGCACCTCTCCGCGAATGGGTATCTACTTTGCGGCGACTGAACCTCTGATGAAGCCCTTTGTCTTTTGGAGGGGATCTGTTTATCCCATCTTCTTAGTACTCTTCTTCACCGGGGATCTGTTTGGTGAAAGGTTGTCATCTTACCATGGGGGTCTGGGGGCGACAAGCAAGGAGGGGGAATAGTTACGAATAGGGCGAGGAAGGGACAAGGAAAGGATGCTCACCCTTTTCCCGCCATTCAATCTTTAACGTTCCATGCCTTCCCTATATTAGTTAGGAAGTTCGGGATTGGAACATTCGTTGGCGTCGTGAAGTTCGATGCAGGGCGGCAAACAAATGGCCCCGAAAGAAGAGCATGAAAACCGTCACAATGGGAGTGAGTCCGAGGACGATAACAAAACTCATGTCGGAGGACATCCCTAACAAAGAGAGCCATTCAGATAGTACGGAAAAGGGCAACGTGATGAGATGCCAGAAGTCCAGTCCCCCCCGTCTTCCCGCCTGGCTGGACATTTCAAAGAAAAATGTCAGGCCGAATGGGCCGAAGGCGATGGCCACAGGCAAAAACCATTCGATCCAGTTTTCAACGACAAAATCATAACTTTCCCGAACAACCTCGAGAGCGGATCCGTTCCTGCTCTGGTAAATGACTTCCGGTACTGGATTCAGTAAGACGAAAATTAAGAAAAATACGGCTGTGCCGATCAGCGGTTGGTAGGGATTGGTCTGGAGCCCCATTTCGAGGAATAACAAGGGAAACCACACCATAAATCCAACAGAAATGACCTCCCAAAAATATTGCCCCATACTTGGCAGGATATCCGGCCAACTCACACGACGTGCGCCAAGGACGGCCTGTTCCGTCAGGCTCAGGGTGGAACCAATAACAAGGGCATTGAGGGCGCCCAGGATAAACCCTCCGATCATTCCAAGCGGAGCGATTAGGGAGGTGACAAGCAGGAGGCCTAAGGCAAAGGCGAGGAGGACCGGAATCAAGATCCACGCACGTGTGAAGGATTGGATTGAGGCGAGTAGCGCTTGGTGGTACAGTCGAACTGTTGCCTGGAAGAAACTCTGCATGAGGCGAGGGAATGCTCCGCAGTTTTTAATCTTTGCTTGGCGGAGGGGATTGTATGTTGATGATGTCCTGTTGGCGCTGATCGCGGTCCTGCCTGATTTTCTGTAGCCGACTAGGACGATTCCAGGTCCACCATTTGACGTGATCCGCAAAAGTGGGTGAGGGAGGGGTCGCGGACCCTACCGGTGACTCTTGAAAGTCATACCCTTGATATTCATCTTTTTTATCCAGAAATTTCTGGTAAATATCGTGATAGAGCTGTTTTAAGGTCATAGAGTGGTACCTTACCCAACTCACTCAAGTCGATCAAGAGGAAAATCCATAAAAAGGTTGGGAAAGCAGGTGGGTGGTGTTTGCTCCCCATGATAATGCGCATGCGGTCATTGGTCTGTTCTAATCTTGTAATTGTGGGTATAGTTTGGCTGATAAGGGTTTTTCTGCACGATAAAAACTATAATACTGGGAGTGTTGAATAATATAGATGTTCAAGGGCAAATTTGCCCAGGATTAGATTACTCATCAAAGGCTCCGGGTCGGTTCAAGCCCGTCCAGTCCTGTCCTGAGGCCCCTCGAAGGAAAGGCCGTAGCCGTTTTTACGCGCGGACCGTACGCTGAGTACGTGAGCACGGGAAAATGGCGAGAACGCCGCTGGCGGCTTTTTTCAACAGACCCATACTCATCGAGCAACATTATTACTTGATGCGGGAGAGATGAAGCCGATCGGGTTAAGGAGGACCATTGAATCGTTCATCTTCGAATATTTCCCCCCGATCAACTCGGAATGTAGCTGCGGTGCTTCCGGGAGGACTATTTTTGCTACCTGAATTTTAGGATGGCCTGAAGGAGATGGACGTTTTATAATAGGGAGGCTTGGTAGGGTGCAGGGGTCTTGTTTCCCCTGAGGATTCCACGGAAGAGAACCTCTTTTCAAATTCGGTGGAATGAGGCGAAAACGGTTACGGGCGAGAGTGGCGGAACTGGCAGACGCGCGAGACTTAGGATCTCGTGGGTAACCGTGGGGGTTCAAGTCCCCCCTCTCGCACCATTTCTTAACATTTATATTCTTTATTGTGTTTTTTTACAAGGATGAATGCTCTTATGAAGTTAGAAATGACAGAGCTCGGGCCGGTGAAACGGTCGTTAAAAATTGAAGTTCCCGAAGAAGCGGTCAAAAGCGAATTTCAAAAGGTGTATGCCCAGTTGAGGCGTCAAGCCAAAATCCCTGGATTTCGACCCGGGAAAGCGCCGATCGCGTTATTAGAAAAACGGTATGCCGATCTTGTTGAGCAAGATGTGGTGCAGCGGTTGGTGCCCGATTATTACCAACGAGCGGTGAAGGAAGCCGGGGTGGTCCCTATCCTAGTGGATATTCCCCCTCTGGAACGAATGAAAGTGAAGTCCAATAGCCCATTTACCTTTACGGCTACAGTGGAAATAAAGCCCACCATTCAATTAGGGGATTATCGACCACCGAATCCTATTTCCTTAAAACGGGATTCCCGAACGGTTACAGATGATCAGGTTGAAAAGGCTCTCCAAAGCCTACGGGAGCAACATGCCGAGCTTGACGTGGTTCCTGAAGGAACTCCTCTTCGTGAAGGATTGCATGCGGTATTGTCTATTGAGGGGTTTGTAGAGGACCAGCCGTTGGAAGGGACTCAAAAAAAAGGGGAACTTCTTCACATTGGGTCCAAATCGCCGATTCTTGGTGTGGAGTTAGATGAGTATCTCGTCGGAAAACAGGCCGGTGACACGATTGATATTCCGCAACCTTTTCCCGCCAATCATCCTGATGGTCACCTCGCCGGAAAGACGATGGTTCTCAAGGTGACGATTGATGCGGTGAAAGAGCAGAAACTCCCGGAACTGGATGATGAATTCGCCAAGGATTGCGGCGATTACGATTCCCTGGAGCATCTTAAAACCACCATCAACACCCAATTGGATAATTTCCTGAAACAGGATCTTGAAGAAGGGTATAAAGATCAGGTGATTGAACGCCTGTTGCAGATGCACCACTTTGAAATTCCCGAGGTTCTGATTGAACGGGAGCTTCAGACGCTTATCCGACAAAAAATGCTGAAGGACCACCGCCATGCCCATCGTGAAGATGACGTGGAAGAGCCCTTGCGATTACAAGAAGAGGCTAAGCGCCTCCAACAGGAATTGCATCCGGAAGCTAAGCGGCGCGTGAAGCTGAGTTTGATTCTGGATGCGATCGTTCAGAAGGAAGGCCTTCATGTCACTGAAGATGAAGTGAACGCCGAAATTCAAAAATTGGCCTCTTCCTTAAAGCTTCCGGTTGGGGAAATTCAACGCATGGTCGAGGCTGGGGGGCAGGGTGCTCAGGAGGAGTTCCGCGAGCGGATGAAGGCGGAAAAAGCCTTGCAGTTCGTCTATCAAAATGCGGTCATTCAGGGGTAACGGGTCGTACAACCCTTCTGAATTTACCTGTTCTGATATCTGTATTTGATACCTATTTACAACACGAGGAGGTCTCAGGGAATGCTCATTCCGATGGTTATTGAACAAACGAATCGAGGTGAACGGTCATATGATATTTACTCACGTCTTTTGAAAGACCGGATCATCTTTATCGGAGCCCCGATTGATGATGTGTTCGCAAATGTGGTCATTGCACAGCTGTTGTTCTTGGAATCCGAAGACCCGGAAAAGGACATTCATCTGTATGTCAATTCGCCTGGCGGAAGTGTGACGGCCGGAATGGGGATCTATGATACGATGCAATATGTGCGGTCGCCCATCAACACCATCTGCTTAGGTCAGGCGGCAAGCATGGGAGCCTTGTTATTAACCGCAGGGACTAAAGGGAAGCGTTTTGCTCTTCCCAATGCACGCGTGATGATTCATCAACCTATGGGAGGATTTCAGGGCCAAGCGACGGAGATTGATATTCATGCCCGCGAGATTTTAAAAATCCGCGAAAAATTGAATGAAATTATGGCCTATCATACAGGGCAGCCTCTGGATAGAATCTCTCAAGATACCGAACGGGATTATTTTTTGTCGGGGGAAGAAGCCAAAGAGTATGGGTTAATTGATGAGGTCATCATCCGAAGTCAGGAAAAGGGACACAAAGACGACACCAAGTCAGGTTCAAAAAGTAAGGATTAAGGGCAAAGGAGGCATTTCTAATGGCGAGACAAGCGAAGTCCGAAGCCAATCTTCGTTGCTCCTTCTGTGGCAAGAACCGTGATCAGGTTCGAAAACTTATTGCGGGTCCGACCGTCTATATTTGTGATGAATGTGTCGGCTTGTGTAATGAAATTATCTCCGAGGATTGGCAGGAGTCTCGCCAGGAGATTTCGGCGAAACTGTGCAAGCCGGTGGATATCCACCAACATCTTGATCAATATATTATCGGACAGGATCAGGCAAAAAAGGTTCTCTCGGTTGCCGTCTATAATCATTATAAGCGTATATCAGCAAATGAAATCGGGGATGTTGAACTTCAAAAGGGCAATATTCTAATTGTCGGACCGACCGGAACAGGAAAAACCTTATTTGCTCAGACATTAGCCCATTACCTGGATGTCCCATTTACGATTGCAGATGCGACGACCCTGACGGAAGCCGGGTATGTCGGTGAAGACGTTGAAAATATTATCTTAAAACTTCTGCAGGCTGCGGACTATGAAGTTGAGCGTGCAGAACGGGGAATCGTGTATATTGATGAAATTGACAAAATTACCCGCAAGGCCGATAGCCCTTCAATTACGAGGGATGTTTCAGGTGAGGGTGTCCAGCAGGCCTTGTTAAAACTCATTGAAGGGACCGTGGCCAATGTGCCCCCTCAAGGGGGAAGAAAGCATCCACATCAGGAGTTTATTCAAGTCAATACAACTAATATTTTATTTATTTGTGGTGGAGCGTTCGTGGGATTGGATTCCATCATTGAGCGGAGGTTGAACCAAAAGCGGATGGGCTTTGGCGCCGATGTGCAGATACGTGGTCAACACCAAATTGGTGACTTATTCTCCAAAGTGGAACCGGAAGATTTACTGCAATATGGATTAATTCCTGAAATAATCGGTCGTTTGCCGATTGTCGCGGCTCTTGATCAATTGGATGAACCGGCATTGGTCCGCATTTTAACGGAACCCAAAAATGCCTTGATCAAGCAATATCAGAAGTTATTGTCTTTGGATAAAGTGAAATTAAAGTTTGCCGATGGAGCGTTATTGGCAATTGCCAAAAAAGCCCATTTGCAAAAAACAGGAGCACGTGGACTTCGGGCGGTCTTAGAGTCGGTGATGTTGGGCTTGATGTATGAACTGCCGTCCCAGGCGGAGGTGAAAGAGGTGTTGGTGACCGAAGAGTTTATTCACGGCCAAGGTGAGCCTATCAAAGTCTTTGAGCATCAGAAAGGCATCAAGCCCGCCGTCGGATCTTGAGCTACTTCCTGGTTCTTCTCCGTTGGTGCCGCTATCTTCTCATATCCGCATTCTGCATTGTGACAGAGAATTCTGCTTCACGTATGTTTCCTGATTTTTTTGATCAAGAATGGAGCCTGGCATTGTGGGCGGGGACGATTGATGGGTCGATCCCAGATCGCAACGTTACACGTAGGATATTGCTGCAGGAATAAAATGTCTTGCCTTTTTTGGTCCGCTTTTGAACCAGCCCCCCCCGCAATCATTGACAGCGGGTTGGTTTCCTAACTTTAGGCGTTTTGTGGTTTTACATTCAGGGTATTGAGAGCAGGCGGGGAAATTGCAAAATCGGCCGCGTTCCACGATCATTAACGGGATTTGAGTTTTTTGGCTGTACGAGCTGGTTTATTAGTAGCCGATTTTTTTGCCGACGGTTTCCTGGTCTCGGCCTTCTTCGCGGGCAACTTTTTGCCGCTCGCGGCCTGGTCGTCGCCGGTCTTGAGTTTACGGGCTTCAAATTCGAAGCCGACTTTCCCGTCGTCCCCGCATTTCAGGTAAGCCTTGAACTTGCGACGGGTTCGTGATGAAACAAAGCCGGTCAGCAATTCGGTTCTGCCTTCGCTCAGCAATTTTCTGATCTGAGCGGGTTCGATTTCCTGTTGCAGTATGACTTTGCCCGTTCGAAAGTCGCAAGTCTTGTTCGGGCCGACCGCCTTTTCACAAGTATAATTCATTCCATGTTCATAAACTGAGGACTGACACTTCGGGCAACTCCCCAGTGATTCTTGGCCGTGAAAATCAACCGGTTCACTGTTTTCATCGTCATCATTTTGGCCGAAGTCAAATTCAAGCTTGTGTTCATCGTTCAGTTTAAGGATTGCCGCAAACGGCCGGCCAAGCCGACTGCGAAATCCCTGCAACGGACCAATCGTGCGTTCGGCAATCAGAATTTCTGCTTCGGAAACTTCCAATTGACGGCTGCCAGGAATTTTCGTAATTGAAAAATCGCATTCTGTGCAGGAGAACCGTTTGTAGTTTTCTTTGACCAGGCCGCCGCATTTGGGGCAGGGTGACTGCAATGTTGAGTAATCGCCTGGAACGGTCGTTGCGCCGTAGTTTTTGGCCCTCGCAACAATTTGTTCAACTATCTTGCTGATTTGTTCCATGAACGCTTTGCGGTCCAACTGACTTCGTTCTATCTGCGAAAGTTTGCTTTCCCATTCGCCGGTCAGTTCCGGCATTGTGAGTTCGGTCACTCCCAGGCCGCGCAATAAGGTCAACAGTTGAAAGGCCTTGGTGGTGGGTATCAGTGACTTGTCTTTGCGCAATAGATAGTTCTCGCTAATTAAGCCTTCGATGATCGCTGCGCGGGTTGCCGGTGTGCCCAGACCTTTTCCAGACATGGCTTCGCGCAAGTCATCATCATCAATCAGCTTGCCGGCGCCTTCCATCGCAGAAAGCAGTGTGGCTTCGGTATATCTGGCCGGTGGTCTGGTCGCCATGTCGCGGATTTCAATATCGCTAACCGTGGCTTTTTCATTCTCCCTAACCGCTACAAGCGTGCCCTCACCAGCGATGGCTTCACGGCCGTAAATGGCCAACCAACCAGGCTTGACCATTACCTTGCCTTCGGTCTTGAAGTGGTGCCTGTCAATCTGGGAAATACGGGTGGTGTTACGAAACTCCGCAGGTGGGAAAAAGGCTGCCATGAATCGACGCACGACCAGGTCGTATATTTTGGCTTCGGCTTCGCTGAGGTTCTTGGGTGCCTGCAATGTGGGAATAATGGCGAAGTGATCAGAAATTTTCGCGTCATTGAAAATACGTTTGTTCGGTTGGACCCAGTCATTGGTCAGAATTTTTGCCGCATGCGGCCCTATCGGATTGCCGCCGCTGCCGCCGGTCAGGGCTGACAAACGCTCACTTGCCTCATCACGCAGAATGCCCAGGGTATCTTGCACGGTAGAGAGATAGTCTTCCGGCAGAGCGCGCGAATCGGTTCTTGGATACGTCAACACCTTGTGGCGTTCATAGAGTGCCTGCGCCAGCGATAATGTTGTCTTGGCCGAAAAGCCAAACCGGGCGTTGCCTTCACGTTGTAGACTCGTCAGGTCAAACAGCATCGGTGCGCTTTGCGTCGTCGGTTTGGTTTCTTCAGTGACCACCGCCTGCTGCCTCTGGCAGGCCTGCCTGATTGCTTCAGCCTGATTGCGTTCCCAAAGTCTTTCTGCGCGCCGTTCCGCATCTTCGTCATTCTTTCTGAAGTCCGTATCAAACCAGCGACCGGAATACTGTCCGGCCTCGACATCAAACTGGGCATGCACTTCAAAGTAGGGCCGCGAGACGAATAGCTTGATCTGTTCCTCGCGCTCCACGACGATGGTCAGGGTGGGTGTTTGAACTCGGCCAACGGTGGTGAGGTAAAAACCCCCGTCTTGGGAGTTGAACGCCGTCATAGCCCGGGTGCCGTTAATGCCAACCAGCCAGTCTGCTTCTGCTCGGCAGCGGGCGGCATCAGCGAGCGGCTTCATTTGTTCATCATCGCGCAGCTCCTCAAATGCTTCGCGAATGGCCTTGGGCGTCATGGACTGTAGCCAAAGCCGGCTTGTCGGTTGCCTGGCCTTAGTGTGCTGGACAATCAGTCTGAAGATCAGCTCGCCTTCGCGCCCGGCGTCACAGGCGTTGATAATTCGGTCGATATCTTTGCGGCTGATCAGCTTGGCGAGCAACTTGAGCCGGTCCTCGGTGCGGGCGATTGGGTTCAGGTCAAAGTGATCGGGAATGACCGGCAGGTTGGCAAAAGACCACTTGCCACGTTTGACTTCTACGTCGTCAGGCGCCTTGATTTCAAGTAGGTGCCCAACGGCTGAAGTTACAACATAGTCGTCACCTTCAAAATAATCCTTCTCGCGTTTCAGTCCGCCAAGCGAATGCGCGATGTCGGCTGCAACAGAGGGCTTCTCGGCAATTATCAGCGATTTACTCATTAGCAACCACTACCAGGGAAGGCTCCTTTGGTATCTTTGATGTAAGGGAAACCGATACTCACGTGTGTAAGATCCACTACAAACTCAGGGCGAAAATGTCGCCGTCACAATCCACCTGCTGGGATGTGACTGGTTTTTTCGCGTGCTCATCATAATGATGGCGTAGGGTAGAGGCAAGTTTGGCTGGGCGTTCAACTCATTTTTCCCAGCGGCCGCAGCCGTTCAAACCAGCCGCTAAGGCTAGCCTGCCGACGGTTTTGTCACATATTTTTTTTGAAGGCAATAAGAGGATTTAGCTCCGTATCTGACAGATGAAAATGGCTATCTTTACTGGTTTTTTCAACTCGGGCCAACATGACAACCCGTGGCGAATCTTATAAGTCTTTTTTTTGCGACAGAACTCCCAAGTGGTGTTCGAGGTCAATGCCCAGTTTGCTCCACGGGACGCCTTTAAGATGACCCACAGATGCCAGGGCTTGGTCATTGCGTCCAAAATATTTAGACAGGGTTTCGGCTTTGTTAGGCGATTCGACGATGACGAATGATTTAGGCATAGACCGTGATGGCAATCATGAATTGTTTACGAGTAAAATTTTCCAGAGGGAAAAGACATGCTGATGTACTATCCGATGCACATCCGGAGATACTGTAGGCCCGGTATCTGCTTTATAAGCCCTTTGATCTCCAAAGACAAGAGAATGCTCATGACTTCAGATGGGGCATAGGAGCATTGATTGATTAAATCGTCCAGGGAAACAGGTTCTAGTGTTATGCAATCGAATAGCTGTTGTTCCTCTGTTCCTAGTGCAGGCGCGGACGGTTGAGGCTGAAACGCGCCTTGTTGTTTCTCGAGTTGCTCCCGGAAGGAGGGTTCTAACATAGGAAGAATTTCTTCCACAACATCAAAAGAACTTTCGACCAATTTCGCTCCCTCTTTAATAAGGCGGTGAGGGCCACGAGTCAACGTATTGGTCACATTTCCCGGTACGGCAAAGACTTCACGGTTTTGCTCGAGGGCCATCCGAGCGGTAATGAGGGACCCACTGCGCGAGGTGGCCTCCGCGACAATCACCCCAAGTGAGAGTCCACTAATGATTCGATTACGTTGAGGAAAATGGTAAGAATGTGGAGGGGCTCCCATGGGAAATTCAGAGAGTACGGCTCCCTGTTGTTCAATGCGTTGTCGTAGTGGACCGTGCTCAGGCGGATAGGTGCGGTCAATGCCGCATCCAAGAACCGCCAGGGTTCTCCCAGATGTAGCCAGCGCGCCTTCGTGGGCCGCAGCATCAATGCCTCTGGCCAGCCCACTCACAATCGTAAAGCCCAGTGCAGCTAAATCGCCGCTCAGTTGTCGCGTGAATGTCCGCCCGATGTGCGAGCCTTTTCTTGAACCGACGAGGGCAAGGGCCTGCTGGTCTCGGTCTTGGAGCTGGCCTGTATACCAGAGTACCGGAGGAGGATCCGTAATGGTTTTTAATCGGGGCGGATAGTGAGCGTCTGCGAGTGTCAGGATAGCGTATCGCCGATCCTGCACGGCCTGCAATTCTTTGGCAATGTGATCTTGTGCCTCAGCAGATATGGGTTGATGAATGGCCATGGCCAATGATGGCGAAATTTCACCCATTGATACGAGTGTATGGGTGTCCAAGGAACGAATGGCTTCTGGTGAGCCGAACCTGTTGATGAGTCTGGTGTAAGTAACAGGGCCAAGTCCTTTGACTGCCAGAAGTTCCAACCAGCCTTGCAGAGGTGAAGTCATCCAGATCCTTTGTGAGGATGGCGAATACGAGTCCGTATATTATCGTGAAATGGTCTGCCTGTATGGCTCTCCACCCAGAAACTGCTCCAGGTTGGACTCCGCAGGATGAAGACACCCGGATTTTTCCAGAATTGGAGGAGAGATCTGGGTCCCCATTCCTTTCTGTTCCCTGAGGCAATTGTTACGGATAATGAGAAAGAATCGTGGAGGGCATTGTTCATGATTTAATCGTTCTCTCGTGGTTAGGATGCGTTCCGGGATTCGGCGCGTGAGGTCAATTTTCCCACCACGACGATGTCATATTGCTCCAGGTGGAGTAATGGATCCGCCTCAAATAATATTGGTTGTTGAAATTCCTGTTCGAGTTGTTCAATGCTACTGTGTTCGGTTTCGAAAATAAGCTCAATGACTTTTGGGTTGGCCCCGACCACAATTTGTTGTGGTTGTCCACGAGTCATTCCGATGCGCCGGATATCCCGAAAGATTTCATACGCCACCGTCATGGTGGATTTGGTGTAGCCTCTCCCCTCACAGTCACCACAAATTTCCGACAACGTCCGTAACAGATCTTCGCGGACACGTTCACGGGAAATCTCGATGAGCCCAAGATCGGATATGCGGGAAATACGTGTTTGAGCCTTATCGCCCGCTAGGGCGTCCAGGGTGGCCTGATACACTTTTTCACGGTTCCGTTCCCGTTCCATGTCAATGAAATCAATGATGATAATGCCCCCAATGCCTCGTAATTTAATCTGATAGCCAATTTCCTTTGCGGCTTCCAGATTGTTTTTTAAAATGGTTTCTTCCTGGTCGCGTTTTCCCACAAATCGGCCCGTATTGACGTCCACCACCGTCATGGCCTCTGTGTGATCAATGACAATGTGTCCTCCTGACTTAAGCCAGACTTTCCGACTCAGGGCTCTGGTAATTTCCAATTCGATCCCCAAGTGATCGAATAACCCTTCCTGCTTCTTGTCATAGAAATGAACGCGTGCCGCTTGTTCCGGAAGATAGCGACGGACAAAATCTTTCACTTCCTCAAAATCCGCTTTGGCGTCAATTAATAGTCGATCGACTTTTTTGGTGAATAGGTCTCGTACCACACGGAGCGGGAGGGACAGATCCGTATGCAAAAGGGATGGAGCCGGTTGGCTGTTGGCCGCTTTGAGCGTGTCTTCCCATAATGCGCTCAGGAATCTGACGTCTGTTTGCAGATCCTCTTCCGGTACATCTTCGCACACGGTCCTGACAATGTATCCATATTCGGGTTTCCGGATACGCCGCATGAGATCTTTCAGCCGATGACGTTCTTCGTCGTTCGTAATTCTTCGCGACACGCCAATATGGTCAACATTGGGCATGAGCACTAAAAATCGCCCGGGAAGGGAGACGTACGTGGTAATACGAGGTCCCTTGGTGCCAATGGGGCCTTTGGAAATTTGGACAAGAAGTTCCTGTCCTTCTGTCAACAGGTTTTCGATGGGACGTGCTGTTTGGCGTCGAGGGCGCGGCACCTCCTGACTGCGTTCATCCTCTTCACTGTCCACAAGAGTGTCCCCCGGTTCGGTTCCGACCGATAGATCAGATACATGGATGAACGCGGCCCGATCCAGCCCGATATCGACAAAGGCCGCTTGCATACCTGGCAGAACTTTAATGACCTTGCCCTTGTAAATGTCACCCACAAAATCTTTTTTTCTTGGACGGTCGACATACAATTCTGTTACGACACGATTGTCGAGCACGGCTACCCGTGTTTCCTCACGAGTGACACTAATCGCAATTTCTACTCCCATAGTGATCTCCTTACATTCTCAGAAAGGGACCAAAAGCTATTCTTCGTCAACATGCTTGTTGAAGAGATGTCGCTGAGCCAATTGGTTGGATCTGCCTGTCAAAATCTGAAATAGCTTTGTGCCCATTCTGTCAATAATTGTAAATGAATATTGTTATGGAACCATTTGAGGATGGTTCTGTGTGCCTACTTCCTTGTTCCCGCACGTATGTGAAAAAATCCACGGCTCTGGGACTTTTCTGATTCAAATTATCCGGTGTTTTCCTCTTTGTGCGAATACCTGGCCCACGCTATCAAAATCAAGCCATAGGGTTCATGATACCTAAAGGAGTGACAGACGTCTCCGTTTCACGTTGAGCAAGAGTCCCAGAGCGGTGAGATTCACAACCATGGCGCTGCCTCCATAGCTCATGAGAGGAAGAGGAATGCCCACAACGGGGGCCAGCCCGGATGTCATGGCAATATTGACGACAACTCCAAAGGCTATCATGGTTACTACTCCGACAGCCAAGAGAGTCCCGACAATGTCTTTGGCTTTCAACGCGATTTCTAATCCCATCAAAAATAAGAGAATATAGAGGGAAAGTAAGACTATTGACCCAATAAAGCCCCATTCCTCTGCGAATACCGCAAACACAAAATCGGTGTGGCCCTCAGGAAGAAATTTAAATTGGGTTTGCGTTCCCCCATATAATCCCTTTCCCAGTAATTGGCCTGAACCGATGGCGATGCGCGATTGAAGCCCGTGATAACCTTTGCCCCCCGGATCAGAATTGGGATCAACAAAGCTGAGAATCCGATCCTGTTGGTACTCGTGAAGGGAGCCCCAGACCCCGCCCCAGGCAAAGGGGAACAACATTAGAGCTGCCAAAAGCACAAACCCAAAGGCCTTGGATTTCATGCCTACCGTGAGAATCACCACAAGAAAAATAGCCAGAAACCCCAAGCTACTTCCCAGGTCAGGTTGTTTGAGGATGAGTAAAAATCCTGGAAGTACGATCAGTCCGGGTATGATCAATCGACGAACCCAGCCTTCACGGGTGGTTGCCCCATAGTAGGCAGCCAACATGAGTAGCAATGGAATCTTAATGAATTCTGAAGGCTGGACCGCAAAGGGGCCGAGAGGAATCCATCGTTGAGAGCCCCGACTGGTTTTTCCTGCGATTAACACGATGATAAGTAAGAGCAGCCCGATCCCATAGAGCAGATATGACAGACGGGCGAGCTTGTGATAATCAATACCGACCGCGACCAGAAAGGCTAAGGAGCCGACGACCATCCATGTGGCCTGCTTGAGATAAATAGGGAATCCGGTCGTCGACTGAGGGTTGGTTACGCTATAAATGGATAGGATGCCCACAGAGATAATTGCCATAATGACACCCAGGAAACACCAATCGAAGGTATCCAGTCCACGGCGATTCACATTGTCGTTCATTAATGACATAAGATGCGTTGCTCTCCATCCTTCAGAGAGGGATTCCTCTTCAAAGAGAAGGCTCTTGGGTGGTCTCAAAACCCATATAGGCTTCGATGAGTGTCTTGGCCAAGGGGGCGGACGCTGAGCCTCCATGCCCCATGTGTTCAACTAATACCGCCACGGCAATCTTCGGGTGTTCTACGGGAGCAAAGGCCACAAACCACGCATGGTCTCGAAATTCTTTTTGAGGCTCCTTGTTTTTGTCCTTGTCTCCATCCGGTTTCAGGGCGACAACTTGCGCCGTTCCAGTCTTGCCTGCAATGCTCACGAATTCTGATTGCGCCAGTTTGGCTGTACCCTTCGTGACGACTGCCGCCAATCCTTCCTTGATATGGGCAAACGTTTGGAGAGGAATGGGCAATTGTCGAATGGGTGGCTCTGGCTTTTCTTTGAGGGTGCCGGTTCGCCGAAGTCGAGAGGCTCTGAGCAAGCGGGGTTGGACCACTCGTCCATTGGTTGCGACGATGGCGGCAACTTTGGCCATCTGAATCGGAGTCACGGTTAAAAATCCTTGTCCAATGGAAATGGAAATGGTTTCGCCTGGATACCATGGTTCCCGTTTTACCCTTTTTTTCCATTCGGAGGACGGAACAAGGCCCGACCGTTCGGAAGGGAGCGCAATGCCGGTCTTTTCACCTAATCCGAATTGACGAGCATAGGTGGCGATGGGATCAATGCCCAATTGATTGCCGGCTTTGTAAAAGTAGACATCGCACGATTCCGCGATCGCTTTGGTTAAGTCGACCTGACCGTGGCCTCCCGCCTTCCAATCACGAAAGACCCGCCTTCCAAAGGGAAAGGTTCCATGGCAGGGGATCATTTCCTGTGCGCTGAGGGTTTGAGTCTCCAAGAGGGCCGCGGCCATAATGATTTTAAATACCGACCCTGGAGGATACTGGCCTTGAATGGCGCGATTGGTGAGAGGGTGGCGTGTATCTTTGAGAAATCGTTGCCAGTCCTTGGCACTTATCCCTCCCGAAACATCATTTGGATTAAACCCGGGTTTACTCGCAAGAGCCAGAACGTCTCCATTCCAGGGATCCAGGGCTACAATGGCCCCCGCTTCCTCTCCCAGAAGGTCTTCTGCGAGGCGCTGAAGTCGAATGTCCAGAGTCAGGTACAGGTCATCCCCGGCCAGGGGACGTCGAACAGAGAGAGACCGTTTTGGATACCCCAGCGCATCGACTTCAATCACTTCCTCTCCGGTTTCTCCAAGAAGATATTCATCAAATGTCCGCTCCACTCCATTTTGCCCGATGATACGTCCTCCCTGAAGATGGGAAAATTCCGGGTCCTTAAGCTGTGATTCGGAAATTTCACCCACGTAACCCAGGACGTGCGAGGCGTAGGTGTTAAGTGGATAGTGACGCTGATATTCAGGCTGAATCACTACACCGGGGAGTTCAAGCCGGTGCGATTCGATGAGTGCCGCCTCTTTCAGCGTAATGTCGGCTTTAATCTTGACTCGGCCTCTTCGGCTTTTTATTGAAAGTTTATTGGAAATCTCTTGTTGGTCAATATCTACGTAATGAGGTAACTGAGCTAAAAGGGCCTCACGGTCCTGTATGTCTTCCAAGGAAACATACAGTTGGAAGCTGGGGATATTATTGGCGAGGAGTTCTCCGTTCCGATCATACAGAAGTCCTCGAGCCGGTTCTAAGACAATGGATCGAGTGCGATTGTCGCGGGCAAGTTCTTGATAGTGCAATCCGTCTCGAACCTGTAATTGCCAAAGGCGTAATCCCAGCAACACCAATAGCATTAGAAAGCCGATCTTGACGAATATTAACCGATTTTGAATATCGGCAAGTTCATTAGCCTGGCGGGAAGTATCCAGCATTGTGCGGGTCTTATCGTGGTCCCCGTCCTAAGTGTACCATACTCAGCGATGGGCCAATGCACTTCATAGCCCAGAACATCCCTAAGGTCAGGAGGCTATTATAGAGTCCTTGCGGAAGAAGTCTGGAGGAGAGGGCGTGAAAAAGGATCGGGGCATCCACAACCGGATATGCCACAACGAGAGAGGCCAGTCCGCATCCTAAGGACAGGGCAAGGCTGACAAGCAGAATTGCGGGACTGGTGACGGTCGAAAACGTGTGAGTTGTGACACCGGCCAGGGCTCCCGCGAGTCCCTTTAAGATCATATTGAGCCCAATTCCGCCAGGACTGAATAAATCTTGGAAAAGTCCCACCGTCAGTCCGATCCTGAGTCCTTTGTATTCCCCTGAGTAAAATCCCATGACACAGGCTAGAATGAAACATAGGTCGGGGTAAATCCCTTTGGCGGATAGAATTGTGCTAAAGGTGGCTTGAGCCAGAACCACTCCAAAGCATAGAAGGATGTCAAGAAAAATAGTCACGAGATTCCATTAGGGAGTAGGAGAGACAATCGGATTTGGTAATGATGATGGGAGAGCAGGCTGAAACGAGGTAATCACGAGGACCGCTTCCAGTTTGGAAAAATCGACAATTGGATCAATTTCACCCAATTGAAATAAGTCGGTATCAGCTTTAGTGACCTGTTGAATCCGGCCAATTTGGAGTCCACGGGGAAAATCATCCGTTAATCCAGATGTGACCACTGGATCTCCTGGTTGGACAGGCGATAGAGGAGGCAGATATTTCATATGAATGGTTCCTTGAGGGGTTCCCTGTACCAGACCCTCATCCCGGCTTTTTTGAATCATCCCGGTAATGGCGACGTTGGGGTCGGAAAGCAGAAGCACGACGGCCGTTGTGGGGTTTACTCGTACGACACGTCCTACTACTCCGGCATCGGTGATGACTCCCATTTCCGGATGAATACCGTCTAGGTTGCCTTTATTGATGATCATCGCCCGATACCAATTGGACACGTTCCGGCCGATGATTCGAGCCGGAAGGGTCGTCATGGGTGTGGTTTGCTGATACGCCAGCAGTTGTTGGGATTGCATGGCAAAGATGGCATGTTCTCGAAGGAAATTCTGCTCACCTTGTAAGCGCTGAATTTCCTGCTTTAGCTGTTGGTTTTCTTCCCACACATTCTGTAAGGCGATGTAGTGGTCCCAAGCGTGACTGATAGAATCCTGTATCGAGGCGACAACATGAAGGGGGACTTCCAAAATTCGTGCGAAAGGCCCGCCCACATGACTCAACCATTCCTGAGATTGTCGCGGCAGAAATAGCAGGAGGGCGAGGAATAGAATGAAGATAACTCCTAGAACTCGCCGGATACTTGTGGATATGGGAAAATTTGGCTCTGATCGAGGCATGCAAATTGAGGGAAGCTCAGGGATTCAGCCTGGAATGCGAGGAAATTTTCCGAAGGAGGCTGAATTCCTCAAGAGTTTTCCCTACTCCCAAGACTACCGAGGTTAAGGGGTCATCGACCGTGACAATGGGTAAAGACGTTTCTTCACGTAGTCGATTATCCAGCCCTTGAAGCATCGATCCGCCTCCGGTCAGCACGATCCCCCGGTCAATAATATCCCCTGCCAATTCAGGCGGAGTGTTTTCCAAGGCCAGACGGATGGCTCGGATGATGGTGGTGAGACAATCTTGTAACGCTTCTCGTATTTCATTGTCGTCAACGAGGATCGTTCTGGGGATGCCGGACACCACATCTCGCCCTTTGACGGCCATTTGCTTTTTTTCAGGCAAAGGGTAGGCTGAGCCGATTTCCATCTTGATGCGTTCTGCCATATGTTCGCCGATTAACAAGCTGTATTCCCGCTTGAGATAGCTTGTGATCGCTCCATCTAGTTGATCGCCCGCGATACGGACCGATTCACTGTATACAATGCCTCCCAGGGAGATCACGGCGATGTCGGTAGTCCCTCCTCCGATATCGACGACCATGTTGCCGGAAGGCTCGGTAATCGGCAATCCTGCTCCAATGGCAGCGGCCACAGGCTCCTCAATGAGATAAACTTCACGGGCACCAGCGAGCTCAGCTGATTCCTTGACGGCACGTTGTTCGACTTGTGTGATCCTGGACGGGACACCAATAATGATGCGTGGCCTGAGGAGAGTTCCCCCGCGATGAACTTTTTGGATAAAGTGACGTAACATGTGTTCCGTCATGTCAAAATCAGCAATAACTCCCTCTCGCATGGGACGAATGGCGGTGAGATTGCCCGGGGTTCGACCGATCATTCGCTTCGCTTCTTCCCCAACCGCGAGAAGTTTTTTGGAGTTTGTCTCAACTGTCACGACGGAAGGTTCGTTCAGGACAATCCCTTTCCCCTTGATATAAATTAGGGTAGAAGAAGTTCCCAGATCGATGGCCATGTCTTGGGAAAAATGGCTAATGCAATAATTGAATATACCCATGTGAAGTGTTGAGACCTATTAATTTCAGAGGGTGGGCGACAATGGCGGAATCGGAATTAGGATTGTTAGAGTCTTTCTGCGCTCCAGGGGAAATAGATAACCTTTGCCACTTTATGGGTGCATCGACGTTTGGTCGTTGTTCGCGATTGGCCGGAAACCACTTAAATCTGGTTCTGGGCTGGATGAATCGTTGTCGGCACTCACTTATTTCCACCTAAGTAGTTAGCAGGTGGAGCCATAAGGTTGGATTGTCCCCTGTCGCAGGCAAAAGTATATCAGAAGTCTTAAAAGACCACAAAGAAAAGGCCGAGATGAATACAACTCTGGAAAAAACTCTTCCTGGCTCTTGCCAGAAGGGGATGAATGTAGATAATTAGAGTCCGAAAAAATTCCAAAAAGAAGGAAACATTCCATGGCAAGCAAAACATTGTTTGAAAAGATTTGGGATCAACATGTGGTTCGTGAAGAACCAGATGGAACTACCTTATTATATATTGACCGACATTTGGTGCATGAAGTGACCTCTCCTCAAGCCTTTGAAGGGCTTAGGTTGGCCGGAAGAAGGCCACGACGTCCAACCGCGGCGCTTGCTGTTCCCGATCACAATGTTCCAACCACCGACCGGTCGCAGGGCATTGCCGATCCCATGAGTGCATTGCAAATTTCAACCTTGGAATGTAACTGTGCAGAATTCGGAATAATCTATTATGGGATGGAAGATATTCGTCAAGGCATTGTTCATGTGATCGGACCTGAGCAAGGGTTGACGCTACCGGGGATGACCATTGTGTGTGGAGATTCTCATACCTCCACTCATGGGGCATTTGGCGCCTTGGCGTTTGGCATTGGGACATCCGAGGTCGAGCATGTGCTGGCGACCCAATGTTTGGTACAGAAACGACCAAAAACTATGGAAATTCGTGTGGAGGGTGCGCTTCCTGACTATTGTTCTTCCAAAGATGTGATTCTGGCGATTATCGGGCAAATTGGTATTGGTGGTGGAAACGGCTATGTCGTGGAATATACGGGTTCGGTGATCCGATCGTTTTCAATGGAGGGCCGGATGACCCTTTGCAACATGTCTATTGAAGCGGGAGCCCGCGCTGGTCTTGTCAGTCCAGACGAATCGACGGTCGCTTACGTGAAGAGCCGACCCCTCAGTCCGAAAGGAGCGCTGTTTCAACAGGCGAAGTCTGATTGGCTGAATTTGAAAACCGACCCTGGAGCCAGGTTTGATAAGGTTGTTGAGCTGCGAGGGGAAGATGTTTCTCCTCAAGTGACTTGGGGGACCAATCCGGGAATGGTGACGGATGTGAATGGCCATGTGCCCGATCCTGGATCCATTGCGGATGAAAAATTACGGATGGCCACAGAACGGGCCTTAGCGTATATGGGATTGCCAGCTGGCATCCCTATTTGTGACATCCGGATCGATCGAGTCTTCATCGGGTCCTGCACAAACTCACGAATTGAGGATTTGCGGGTGGCGGCTCGGTATGTCAAAGGAAAGCGCGTTGCTCAAAGCGTCAAGGCTATGGTGGTCCCAGGATCAGGGTTAGTCAAACACCAAGCGGAAGAGGAAGGGTTGGATCGGATTTTTCGCGAGGCGGGTTTTGAATGGCGCGAACCGGGGTGCAGTATGTGCCTCGCCATGAATGCGGACGTGCTCACACCGGGAGAACGATGTGCCTCAACCAGTAATCGAAACTTCGAGGGGCGTCAGGGTAAGGGCGGACGGACGCACTTAGTCTCCCCTGCCATGGCCGCTGCTGCTGCGGTTGAAGGACATTTTGTGGATATTCGTGATTGGAAGATGTGAGATGAATGAGGGAATTTTTTTGTCTTCAGGATGGCCATTACTTTCTCTAGCATAATACGGGAGATAGATATGCAAGCGTTTACGATATTGACCGGAACGGTCGCTCCGTTAAATCGGGGCAATGTTGATACGGATCAAATCATCCCGAAGCAATATTTGAAAACGATCCATCGCACCGGCCTCAAAGAGGGATTGTTTGCCGATTGGCGGCGACGGGCAGATGGGTCTCCGGATCCTGATTTTTTTGTCAACCAACCGCGCTATCAAGAGGCCACGATTCTGTTGACCCGTGAAAATTTCGGTTGTGGATCATCAAGGGAACATGCTCCATGGGCCTTATTGGACTATGGCATTCGTTGTATTCTGGCTTCGAGTTTTGCCGATATTTTCTATAATAATTGTTTCCAGAATGGGATTCTTCCCGTCGAGCTTCCAGGAGAAGACATCCAAACTTTGTTTGACCGGGTAGCCCATACTGACCAATATCACGTCACAGTCGACTTGGCTCAACAGGTGGTCACCCTTCCTGAAGGGGAGACGTATTCGTTCACTTTGGATCCATTTCGCAAGGATTGCTTGTTAAAGGGATTAGACGGAATTGGGCTCACGCTTCAACACGAATCTGCCATTGCCGCTTATGAAAAACGCCGGGCTCAGGAGTCTCCCTGGCTCTTTCAGGATTTTTCGCCTTCAGATCGCTTGTGAAAATCTCTTCATCTTCCTGACTAATCGGGATGGTCCTGGAAGGACACATCTCAATTCTGCTTCCGATCCTAACCGGACTAGCATTGACCCATGTCAGTTGAATGGGGCGCAGCGCATGGTAGACATTATTCTCAATCCGAGGGATGATGGGCTCTTGAGATCATCCCCGTCTCCCTTATCCTGTTCTTGTTTATTGCTGGAAATTCCCTGAATGGTTGTCATTGCCCAGAGCCGTACCTCTGAAAGATGAGTGAAGTCCACATCCTACGGGATGTCCTCATTATTTTTTCTATTTCTGTTCTGGTTGTTTTTGTTTTTCAAAAACTCCGGCTACCGGCGGTTGCGGGATTTTTAGTTTCTGGCACCTTAGTGGGGCCTTACGGCCTCAACCTCATTTCCGATCTACACCAAGTCGAAACTCTCGCCGAAATCGGTGTCGTGTTGTTGTTGTTTACCATAGGCTTGGAAACTTCTCTTTCGCGCATACGGGCATCCAGAAGGCTCTTATGGGTTGGTGGTCCTCTGCAAATTTTAAGCATGCTGAGTGCTGTAGCACTTGGGGGTTGGTTTCTGGGTCGATCATGGGAAGAGTCGGTTTTCTGGGGACTGTTGTTGTCATTGAGCAGCACCGCCATTGTCCTCAAGATTCTAGGGGATCGAGGCGAAATTGATGCGCTGCATGGGCAGGCGACCATGGCGATTCTTATTTTCCAGGATTTAGCCGTCGTGGCTATGATTTTGCTGACGCCGGTATTGGGACCCAGTTCCCATGGTGACCCACGTGTAATTGCCGAAACACTCATGAAATCCGTCATGGTTGTGGGGCTGATCGTGTTGGCTGCTCGGGTTCTTGTTCCTCATGTTCTTCATCTTATAGTGGGGACTCGAAGTCGAGAATTATTTCTCCTGTCGATTATTGTATTGGGGCTGGGAACAGCTTGGTTGACCTCCCTCGCGGGATTGTCATTGGCTCTTGGCGCATTTATCGCGGGGCTAGTGATTTCTGAATCGGAATATAGTCATCAGGCACTGGCCGAAGTCATTCCTTTTCGGGATAGTTTTAATAGCTTATTTTTTGTCTCAGTGGGGATGTTAATGAATCCCTCGGTCATCGCGGAATTTCCCATTCTGGTGATGGGATTGTTGGTGCTTGTCGTACTAGGCAAGTTCCTTACAGGAACCGGAGCGGTATTCCTTGCTGGAGCTCCCGTTTCTTCTGCATTGTTAACGGGGGTGGCATTAGCGCAGGTGGGAGAATTTGCCTTTATCCTCGCCCGGGTGGGTCAGGGAGAAGGATTATTGGACACGCATGCCTATAATATATTTCTTGCAGTATCGGTGTTGTCCATGACAATTACGCCATTTTTGATTCAATGGGCTCCCCGTCTGGCAAGACGAACCGAGGCCCTTGACCGTCTGAAGCATTGGTTCCCTCGACGTCAGATCAATACGCTGCAAAGTACCAAGATTAAGGTCAAAGACCATGTCATAATCGTGGGTTATGGCTTAAATGGCCGGAATCTTGCCAGGGTTTTAAGTGATATGGAGATTCCATTTGTAGTGCTGGACGTCAATTCTGATGTCATGCAGGCTGATCAAAAAGGACGGGGCACCATGCTCTATGGGGATGGGACAAATCCCAGAGTGTTGACTCAAGCCGGAATCTTATTGGCGCGAGTCCTCGTTGTGGCGACCTCTGACCCTTTTGGCGCGCGCCGGATTGTCCAGCAAGCACGACAACTGAATCCCACTCTTCATATTGTCGTACGAACACGATATTTAAAGGAATTGCAGGACCTCCAAGAATTAGGAGCCAATGATGTCGTTCCGGAAGAATTCGAAACATCAATAGAGATTTTTGCCTTAGTTCTTCGTACCTATCAGACGCCGAAGGACAGGATTCAAGATAAAGTTGAACAAATTCGTCGGGAGGGGTATCTCCTCCTCCGGAGAGGGGAACTCCCTGAGTTAGCTCACCATCTGCGTGCTGGAACATTGGCTGATGTGCAAGTCGATACCTGCCGGGTGGAAAACGATTCTCCCGTGCTGGGAAAACCATTGGCACAGTTGCATATCCATGGACGGACGGGCGCTTCGGTGATTGCGATTACACGGGGTGGCGTGACGCGATCCAATCCTTCTCGCGAAACGATTCTGGAGCCAGGTGATGTCCTCGTCCTTCTTGGAGCTCGTGAGCAAATCCGTAAGGCCATTGCCCTGCTCGTGGATGTCAAAATGTGAAATGCTTGGTCTCCCCCAGGCCTATTCCACCCAAAGACCATGGCTTTTTTTCTTCAGTTATAGAACGTGGTGGGCGTGAACGTCTTAAGTTCTTGAAATCTCAGGCTTGCCTGCCATGAGGGCTCCATGCTGGAGATAACATGAATCCCAGGTGGGTCCTGTGAAGGAGATGCGATGCCGTCTGAGCTTTCGCTGAAGGAATGCTTCGCCAACGGGTCCTTTCGTGTTTTAAACAAAAGGGTCTCGTCAAGCAAGGTTCGAGCCTTCACGCCTTGCGCAC